>NZ_JBWKOO010000001.1:0-309547 GCF_059416125.1 Stenotrophomonas sp. GW821-FHT09E08 | reverse complement strand
CCCCCCCGCCCCCGGCACTACCTCAAGGAGATACACATGCGAAAGACAGGGATGTTCGTGATCGCCGGGCTGCTGCTGGCCCCCGCCGTGCAGGCCGCGCCGGCCTGCCAGGAACCAGTGGCTGTGGCCCGTGCCTTCTACGAGGCAACCACCGGCAATGGCGATCTGCTGGAACCGCCGCCGGCGCTGGTCAGCCCGGCCTTCGTCAAGGCCCTGCGTGGCGAGCGCGCCTGCCAGGTGCGTGAGGAAGGCATCTGCACCATCGATTCCGATCCGTGGCTGGACGCCCAGGACGGTGACATCGACAGCCCGGTGCGTTACAGCTGGAAAGAGATCTCGGCCACGACGGGCCAGGTTGAAATGCGCTATTCGGTATGGAATACGGCCTACCTGACCCGCCTGCCGATGGAGCGCCAGGGCCAGGGCTGCTGGCAGGTGGACGACATCCTTACCAACAGCGGTCGTTCGGTACGGAAGATCCTGGCCCAGCCGGTGCCTTGACCGTCTACGGCATCCACGCATGGCGTGGAGCTACTCCATCTGCGATTGCCGGCCAGCGGCCGGCACTACCGGGGTGGGTGCCGACCGTTGGTCGGCACGCCTTTATCGCGAATGCCCGAACACCAGTTCGATCACGAACTGGCTGCCGAAGAACGCCAGCAACAGCAACAGCATCGCCGCCAGCGTCCAGTGCACCGCTTTCATGCCGCGCCAGCCGTAGCGTCGGCGGCCGATCAGCAGCACACCGAATACGATCCACGACAGCACGCTCAGCACGGTCTTGTGCACCAGCTTCTGCGCCAGCAGGTCGTCGACGAACAACACGCCGGTGACCAGGGTCAGGGTCAGCAGCGCGAAGCCGACGGTGATCACCCGGAACAGCAGCGATTCCAGGTCGGCCAGCGGCGGCAGCGCCCGCAGCCACGGGCGGAACTCGCGGCGACGCAGGGCGCGCTCCTGCAGCCACAGCATGATTGCCAGCAGCGCGGCGATGCTCAGCGTGGCGTAGGCCAGAAGCGCCAGCCAGGCGTGGCTGGCCAGGCGCCAGCCCAGCACCTTGCTCGGTTCGTGGCCGTAGCCGTGGTAGGCCAGCAGCAGTACCGCGGCCAGCGGGAACACCACCACGCCCAGTGCCGACATGCGCCCGCGCGCACCGACCAGCGAGGTCAGCCAGGCCATGCCCAAGCCGACCAGCGACAGTGCGGCGAAGAAGTGCATGTCCGGCCCGCCGTTGGTGCGCATCGCCACCATCACGTGGTAGCCGCCATGCAGCAGCATCGCCGGCAGGGCCGGCCACAGCCAGACCGGGGAGGCGGTGGTTTCATCGCGGCCGAGCGCGCGCACCAGCAGGGCACTGGCAGCCAGGTAGAGCAGGACGGCGATGAGAACGATTGTCATCGTTGCAGTTTCGCATACCCCCGCGGTGGTGGCGACGGCCGCAGCGTCGCAGTCCGGCGGGCAGGGCGGACCCGCTATACTGTGTGCCTTATTGTCCCCCGTTTTCAGACAGGTCGTACCGCATGTTCGAGTCCCTGACCCAGCGCCTTTCCGGCACCATCGAGCGCCTGCGTGGCCGCGGCCGCCTGACCGAAGAGAACATCCGCGAGGCGACCCGCGAGGTCCGCATCGCGCTGCTCGAAGCCGACGTCGCGCTGCCCGTGGTGCAGGCCCTGATCGAGCGCATCAAGGTGCGTGCGGTCGGCCAGGAAGTGCTGAAGTCGCTGACCCCGGGCCAGGCCCTGATCAAGGTCGTGCGCGACGAGCTGACCGCGGTGATGGGCGCCGAAGCCAGCGACCTGAACCTGAATGTCCCGGCCCCGGCGATCATCCTGATGGCGGGCCTGCAGGGCGCCGGCAAGACCACTACCGTGGGCAAGCTGGCCAAGCACCTGAAGGAAAAGCGCAAAAAGAAGGTGATGGTGGTCTCGGCCGACGTCTACCGTCCGGCCGCGATCGAACAGCTGAAGACCCTGGCCGAGCAGGTCGGCGTGCTGTTCTTCCCGTCCAGCGCCGACCAGAAGCCGGAAGCCATCGTCCGCGCCGCCATTGACGATGCGCGCAAGTCGTTCGTCGACGTGCTGCTGGTCGATACCGCCGGCCGCCTGGCCATCGACGAAGCGATGATGGCCGAGATCAAGGCCCTGCACGCGGCGGTCAACCCGGCCGAAACGCTGTTCGTGGTCGATGCCATGACCGGTCAGGACGCGGCCAACACCGCCAAGGCCTTCGGCGATGCGCTGCCGCTGACCGGCGTGGTGCTGACCAAGACCGACGGTGACGCGCGTGGCGGTGCCGCGCTGAGCGTGCGCTACATCACCGGCAAGCCGATCAAGTTCGTCGGTGTCAGCGAAAAGCCGGAAGGCCTGGACGTGTTCCATCCGGACCGTATCGCCAGCCGCATCCTCGACATGGGCGACGTGCTGTCGCTGGTCGAGCAGGTCGAGCAGCAGGTCGACAAGGACAAGGCCGCCAAGCTGGCCGAGAAGGTCGCCAAGGGCAAGAAGTTCGACCTGAACGACATGCGTGACCAGCTTGAGCAGATGCAGAACATGGGCGGCATCGGCGGCCTGATGGACAAGCTGCCGGGCCTGGGCAACATCCCCGACCACCTGAAGCAGCAGGTCAGCCAGGGCAAGGAAGTGCCACGCATGATCGCCATCATCAGCTCGATGACCAAGAAGGAGCGGCGCAACCCGAACCTGCTCAATGGCTCGCGCCGCGCGCGCATCGCCAAGGGCTCGGGCGTGACCCCGGCTGACGTCAACAAGCTCATGAAGCAGTACATGCAGATGGAAAAGATGATGAGCAAGATGGCCGGCGGCGGCATGAAGGGCATGATGCGAAGCATGAAGGGCATGATGGGTGCCATGGGCGGTCGCGGCATGCCGTTCCGTTGATGCGGGACCCGTCCGCACTCTGATGTAGCGCCCGAGCCCATGCTCGGGCGGCGGCGCCGAGGCGCCGCATCAAACAGTCGAGCAAGCTCGACTCTACCCCCGTCCTGCGCGCACCATGGAGGCCTGTCCGAAACGATGGGCCGCCATGCAGATGTCCGCTGTTGCTTCCCGCGCCGAGGCGTTCTGCCAGCGCTTCGACGTTTCCGTTCCGATCCTGCTGGCACCGATGGCCGGTGCCTGCCCGGTGCCGTTGTCGGCCGCGCTGGCCAATGCCGGCAGCATGGGCGCGATGGGCGCGGTGTTGTCGTCGCCAGCCGATATCGGCCGCTGGATGGATGACTTCCGCGCCGTCTCCACCGGCCCGGCGCAGGTGAACCTGTGGTTGCCGGACCCGGCAGCGACCCGTGACGTCGCCGCCGAGGCAGCCAGTCGTGCTTTCCTCGCGCAATGGGGACCGGATGTACCGGCCAGTGCTGCCGACGCCACGCCTGCCGGTTTCGAAGAACAGTTCGCAGCGCTGCTGGCCGCCTGCCCGGAGGTGGCCTCGACCATCATGGGCGTGCTTTCGCCGCGCCACGTGCAGCAACTGAAGGATGCGGGCATTGCCTGGATTGCCTGTGCGACCACGCTGTCTGAAGCGCGTGCTGCACAGGATGCTGGCGCCGACGCGGTGGTGGCGCAGGGCGTGGAGGCCGGTGGTCATCGCGGTTCATTTGATCCGGCGATGGCCGAGCGTCAGCTGGTTGGACTGTTCGCGCTGCTGCCACGCCTGGCCGACCACCTGCAGATTCCGGTGATCGCCGCCGGTGGCATTGCCGATGGCCGTGGCATTGCCGCCGCGCTCACCCTGGGTGCCAGCGCGGTGCAGATCGGCACTGCATTCCTGCGCACGCCCGAAGCGGCGATCGCTTCGGCGTGGGCCGATGGATTGGCGGCCAGCGAACCAGAAGACACCTGGCCGACCCGTGCTTTCAGTGGCCGCCTGGGTCGCGGCCTTGCCACGGCCTACGTGCGCGCTGCCGCCGCCGAAGGTGCGCCGGCGCCGCGCCCGTACCCGGTGCAGCGCGGCCTGACCGCGCCGATGCGCAAGCAGGCAGCGCAGGAAAACCGGTTGGCCGCAATGCAGGCCTGGGCGGGGCAATCGGCATGGATGGCGCCGGCACGACCGGCTGCCGATGTGCTGCACGACATGTGGAGCCAGGCGCAGGCATTGCTGAAATGACGGTGACCTGCAACGGCCGGCCAGTACAGGTCGAGGATCTACTGCCAGCGCTGGTCAACTACGGCCACTTCACCTCGCTGCAGGTGCGGGGTGGGGCGGTGCAGGGACTGGAGCTGCATCTGGCGCGGTTGTCGCACGCTACGCGTGAACTTTTCGGCAGCGAGCTGGTTGTGGCGCAGGTGCAGGCCTGGATGGCGCAGGCCCTGCAGCTGGCTGGGCTGGCTGATGCCTCGCTGCGGGTGACGGTGTACTCGCGCCACTTCGATTTCCGCAATCCGCTGGCGGTGGTACCGGTGGACGTACTGGTGGCGGTGTCCTCGCCGGTGACGCTGGCCGCACCCAAGCGTGTGTGCAGCGTGGCCTGGCAGCGCGAACTGCCGCACATCAAGCATGTCGGCACCTTCGGCCTGTTCGCCGAGCGCCGCGCGGCAATGGCTGACGGTTTCGACGATGTGCTGTTCGTGACCGCCGATGGCGAAATGGGTGAAGGCAGCACCTGGAACCTGGCCTTGCACGATGGTGAGCGGCTGCTCTGGCCGCAGGCGCCAGCCCTGCGCGGTACCGCCGAGGCCTTGCTGAAGCAGCACTGGCCCGGCCCACAGGCCACGCGACCGCTGGCGCTGGCTGAACTGGGGGGTGTGAAGGCGGCCTTCGCCTGCAACGCCAGCGGCCTGTGGGCGCTGGACGCCATCGACGGGCATGCCCTGCCGGGTTCGCAGGCGCTGGCGGAACAGGGCAGGGCGGTGCTGGCGGCGGTGCCCTGGCGGGGATTGGGGTCAGATCCCTTGTCCCCTGCAAAAGGGATCTGACCCCGGCTGGCCAACCCCGGGGTTGGCTCCGGCCGACACTGCCGCTATAATCGCCGGCTTACCGCGCCATCCTGGCGACTGGGCAATAGGAAAAAAGACCATGGTCAAGATTCGACTGACCCGCGGCGGCGCCAAGAAGCGTCCGTTCTACCACATCATCGTGACCGACGTTCGCAGCGCCCGTGATGGCCGCAACATCGAGCGCGTCGGCTTCTACAACCCGGTTGCACAGGGTGGCGAGAAGCGCATCGAGCTGGATCTGGCCCGTGTTGACCATTGGGTCAAGAACGGCGCCCAGCCGACTGAAAAGGTCCGCAACCTGATCAAGGAAGCGGCCAAGTCCCAGGCCGCTGCGGCCTGATCCCGAAGGGCCGCGCCTGGCGCGGCCCGTCTGGTTGAACGCAGATGAAAGATAACGAGCGCCGCATCCTGCTGGGCAGGATTGTCGGCGCTTTTGGTGTGCGCGGCGAAATAAAGCTCGAGTCCTGGACCGAGCCGCGTTCCGCTATTTTCCGTTACCAGCCGTGGATCCTGCGCAGCCCCAACGGGCAGGAATCGACGCTTGAAGGCGCCCGTGGCCGCGACAGCGGCAAGCATCTGGTGGCCCGTTTTCCGGGCATCGAAGATCGCGATACGGTCGAGGCGATGCATGGCACCGAGGTCTACGTGGCCCGCAGTGCACTGCCACCGCCGAATGCCGATGAGTATTACTGGGTCGACCTTGAAGGCCTGGATGTGAAGACCACCGAGGGCGTTGCCCTGGGCCAGGTCTCGCACCTGTTCAGCACCGGCGCCAACGATGTGGTGGTCGTGCGCGGCGATCGTGAGCGGATGATTCCGTTCGTGTTGCCGGAGTTCGTCAAGTCGGTCGACTTCGAGGCCAACCTGGTCGTGGTCGACTGGGATCCCGAGTTCTGAGTGTGAGCATGCGTTTCGACGTCATCACCCTGTTCCCCGAGTTCCTCGCCCAGTCCGCCGGACTGGGCGTGGTCGGGCGTGCGCAGGAGAAGGGCCTGTTCAGCCTGCACGGCTGGAATCCCCGTGATTACGCCGAAGGCAACTACCGCCGGGTGGACGACCGTCCGTTCGGCGGTGGCCCGGGCATGGTGATGCTGATCGAGCCGCTGCAGGCCTGCCTGCAGGCGATCCGCGATGCTGATCCGACCCCGGCGCGGGTGATCCATCTCAGCCCGCAGGGTGCGCCGTTGACCCAGGCCAAAGTGCGGGAACTGGCGGCGCTGCCGCGCATGGTCCTGCTCTGCGGCCGCTACGAGGGCATCGACGAGCGCTTCCTGGAAGCCAATGTCGACGAGGAGATTTCCCTTGGCGATTACGTGCTGTCCGGCGGTGAGCTGGGCGCGGCGGTGATCATCGACGCCGTGGCCCGTCTGCAGGACGGTGCCCTGAACGATGCTGAATCGGCCGCCCAGGACAGCTTCGAAGGTGACCTGGGCCTGCTCGACTGCCCGCATTACAGCCAGCCGGCCCAGCATCCGCTGGGTGACGTGCCGGAGGTGCTGCGCTCGGGCAACCATGCGGCCATCGCCGCCTGGCGCCGCCA
Source organism: Stenotrophomonas sp. GW821-FHT09E08 (assembly GCF_059416125.1). NCBI lineage: Bacteria > Pseudomonadati > Pseudomonadota > Gammaproteobacteria > Lysobacterales > Lysobacteraceae > Stenotrophomonas > Stenotrophomonas sp. GW821-FHT09E08. The sequence continues at coordinate 303,058 of NZ_JBWKOO010000001.1, read as the reverse complement.
GCAGTCGCTGGTCCGGACCGCGCAGCGGCGCCCGGACCTGCTGGATGAACAGGTACTGGGCAAGGCCGACCGAAAACTCCTTGACCAGGCCCGCCAAGCCCGGAAACAGAAGGCCAGCCCCTAGCGCAGGGCTGGCTTTTTCGGCTATCATGGCCAATTACCGCCAGCCTCGGCCGGCGCGCGCAGTACCCACAACAAACGTGCAGCACAGTCCAGTGACTGCATCAGCCTACGTTGTCGAAACGACACGCCCACCCGAACAAGAATCGGTGTAACCCATGAGCAAGCTGAACAAGTCCATCGTCGCGGAATTCGAATCCGCCCAGATCACCCGCGAACTGCCGAAGTTCAGCCAGGGCGACACCGTTGTCGTCAACGTGAAGGTGAAGGAAGGTGCCCGCGAGCGCGTGCAGGCCTATGAAGGCGTTGTCATCGCGACCAAGAACGGCGGCCTGAACTCCTCGTTCACCGTCCGCAAGATCTCGCACGGCTACGGCGTCGAGCGCGTCTTCCAGACCCACAGCGCCATCATCGACTCGGTCGAAGTGAAGCGTCGTGGTAAGGTCCGCGCCGGCAAGCTGTACTACCTGCGTGGCCTGGAAGGCAAGGCTGCCCGCATCAAGGAAGACCTGGCTGCCGCTGCTGCCGCCAAGGCTGCCCGTCTGGCCGAAAAGGCCTGATAAACAACTTCGGTTGTTGCCGCGACGGCCACCTTCGGGTGGCCGTTTGCGTTTCCGGCATCGCATCGGCCACGATCAGGCGATGAACGAGATCAACCCACGCTATCCCGCCGTGATCCAGTCGGCGTTGCGCTTCCTTGACGGCAAGGGGCTGGCGCGCGTGCAGTCGGCACCGTTGCTGCACCGGTTGTTGTGGCGCATGGGCATCGCACTGCCGCCGCCGATCCTGGCCGGCTTCGCCACCAACGCACTGGTGCAGGGCCTGCTGTTCGGGCTGTTCTGGACCGGACTGATGTGGCTGATGTTGTGGCAGGGCAGCGAGCGCCCGCTGGTGCTGCTGTTGTTGGCCGGTCTGTTGGCCGGTGCCCTGTTCGGTATCGTGATGGCGGCCCTGATGCGCTCGCTGCGGCGTCACCGCAAGCTACCGGACTGGCGGCAGTTCCTGGCCCGTCAGGCGGACTGAGCCGATGGCGCACCGCGCCATGACCGACAGGCGCGCGTCGCGCTAGGCTGCCGTTTCATCCTGATGGACGTGCCGTGCGATGCCTGCCAAGCGAACCGCACCCTCTGCCGCGCCCAGGCTGCTGTCCGGTGGTAGCCCGCAGATCGCCAAGGGCGAGGGCGATACCACGGTGCAGGCCTATATCGCGGCGATGCCGGACTGGAAACGACCGCTCGGCGCGCGGTTGGATGCGCTGATCGAGCAGGCCGTGCCCGGTGTGCACAAGGCGGTGAAGTGGAATTCGCCGATGTATGCGGTTGCCAAGGGCGAGGGCTGGTTCCTCAGCTTCCATTGCTTCACCCGCTACATCAAGGTGGCATTCTTCCGGGGCGCCGCACTGAAGCCGATACCGCCCGAGCCGTCCAGGAGCGCAGACACGCGCTACCTGCACATTGCACAGGACGGCGTGCTGGATGAAGCCCGGTTCCTTGACTGGGTGCGCCAAGCCGCGGCATTGCCCGGCGAGCGCATGTAAGCCCACCGTTCCGATCTGCTTGCCGACGAGAACCGCTGATGGCCACGCACGCGCCGAACCCTGATGATGCCGGGACCCCGGCAGCTGAACTGATCGATGCACGCATCGCCGAGCTGGGCGACTGGCGTGGCGAAACGCTGGCGCGCGTGCGCGCGTTGATCCATGAGGCACTGCCCGACGTGCAGGAAACCTGGAAATGGCGCGGCACGCCGGTGTGGGAGCACAACGGCATCCTGTGCACTGGCGAAACCTACAAGCAGGCGGTGAAGCTGACCTTTGCCCATGGTGCGGCGTTGGCCGACCCGAAAGGCCTGTTCAATGCCAGCCTGGAAGGCAACACACGACGTGCGATCGACATCCACGAAGGTGCGATGCCCGATGCCGCGCCATTGAAGGCGCTGTTGCGCGAAGCGGCTAAGTTCAACGCGGCGAAAAAGAAGCGGTAGAGCCGGCCGCTGGCCGGCTGTTGCGCGATGCTTCCGGAGAGGCATGAAGCTGCCGGCCAGCGGCCGGCACTACCGTGGTAATCACCGGCGGTCAGTACTAACGTGGCGGCGCTGACTCCAGTGCGGCATCCGGGTCGGCCACCGGCGAGGGTGGGCAGGCCGGGATCTCCGACGGCGTGGCCAGTTCCTCGGCATGCGACGGCTTGCCGATCATCGTGGCCTTGCGCCAGCCACCCCAGCGGTAATACGCCAGCGACAGCAGCATCGACACCAGCGAGCTGACCGGGAAACTCCACCAGATCGCATCGGCGCCCCAGTACGGCTGCAGCAGCTCGGCGAACGGTACGCGCACGCCCCACAGCGAGCCGGCCAGGATCAGCAGCGGCGGAATCACCGCGCCGGTGGAGCGCACCACGCCGGAGATCACGAAGCTGACGCCGAAGAACAGGAACGAACCGATCACCACATGGTTGAGGTGGCGGGCGATGTCCAGCGCCTCGCTGGCCGGCGGCAGGAACAGCGCCAGCAGCTGCCGATCGAACAGCACCAGCGGCAGGATCAGCGCGCCGGTCAGCAGGAAGTTGAACAGCACGCCCTGCCGCGCGGTGCCGCGCACGCGGTCCCAGCGCTGTGCGCCGACGTTCTGCGCGGCCATCGTCGAGCACGCCGCACCGATTGCCATCGCCGGCATCTGCAGGTAGTTCCACAATTGCAGCGCGGCGCCGTAACCGGCCCCGGTGTCGGTGCCGTACTGGTTGACCATGGTCATCAAAAGAATCACCGACAGTGAGATCAGCACCATCTGCAGGCCCATCGGGACGCCCTTGATCACCAGCGCCTTGAGGATGGTCAGGTCGAGCTTGAGCAGGCGCATGTCGGCACGGCCCAGCCACAACGTGTGGCGCTTGTGCCGCATGTACAGCAGCAGGCCGGCCAGCGACAGCGTCTGCGCGACCAGCGTGGCCCAGGCCGATCCGGCGATACCCAGCGCGGGGAATGGTCCCATGCCGAAGATCAGCACCGGATTCAGCACGATGTCCAGCGCCACCGACACCATCAGGAAACGGAACGGCGTGCGTGAATCACCGGCACCGCGCAGCGCGGCGGTGAGGAAGGCGAACGCGTACAGCGTCGGCATCGCCAGGAAGATGATCTGCAGGTAAGCCTCGGCCAGCGGCAGCGAGGCAGCCGGCGTGCCCATCGCTGCCAGCAGCGGATGCGCCATGAACCAGCCGGCGATGGCGATGATCACCGACAGGCCGATGAAGAAGGTGGCGCTGGTACCGACCACGCGCCGCGCCTGCGCGATGTCGCGCGCACCGATGGCCTGGCCGATCAGGATGGTCGAGGCCATGCCGAAGCCGAACACCGAGCCGATCAGGAAGAACATGATGTTGTTGGCGTTCGCGGTGGCGGTCAGTGCCGCCTCGCCGAGGAAGCGCCCCACCCATACCGCATTCACCGAACCGTTCAGCGACTGCGCGATGTTGCCGGCCAGGATCGGCAGGGAGAACAGCAGGAGATTGCGGCCGATCGGGCCGGAGGTCAGGTCAAGCGGCGCTTTGGCCATGGAGTGGTGATCGAATCCCGGGAGGCGCACACTAGCACCAAGCCGGTTTGCGGGATGTGGCAATGCATCAACGACTGCGGGTGAAGCGGAGCATGACGTTGGCCTTGATCGGCGTTGTACTGGCCGCATGTTCGACAGGTGACCGGCTGGGCGATACCCAGGTGCGGCCGACCGACCGTCCCGAGTGCCTGGTCGGCAGCCAGCGCCAGGACCTGTCCGCCGGTGTACCCACGTTGATCGGGGGCAGCGGCTGCCGCACCGACCCCGACCATCCGCGCCCTCTGAACAAGCCACCGGAGTAGTCCGCACCGATGCCTGAGCTTTCCCCGTTGTCGCCCAGTGTCCGCCTGGACATCTGGTTGTGGGCGGCCCGTTTCTTCAAGACCCGCAGCCTGGCCAAGCAGGCCATCGAGACCGGCAAGGTCAGCGTGGCCGGGCAGCGCCCGAAGTCCTCGCGCGCGGTACGCGTGGGTGAGCAGCTGCAGGTGGATCGTGGCGAGGAGCATTTCGAGATCCAGGTGCTGGGCCTGAGCGACCAGCGCGGGCCGGCGCCAACGGCACAGCAGCTGTATGCCGAGAGCGAGGCTTCGAAGGCGCGCCGTGCCGAACAGCGTGCACTGCGCATCGCGGCACGCGATGGTTTCCAGCCGCCGGAACACAAGCCGGACAAGCGCGCGCGGCGTTTGATCCGGGCGTTGGGCGACATCGACGCGCTGTAGCGAAATCCTGATTCCAACGGATTGTTCCTATCGCGGTGCGAAAGAGGGCGCCGGTCACGGTGCGTTCGGATTGCGCTGGGCAGGCTGGTTTTTCACCTATCGGAGGCCTGCCCATGCGTCGTCTGCTGTTATGCCTGTCCCTGCTTGCTGCTGCGCCACTGCACGCTGCCGACATCACCTTCTGGGACGTACCGCAACGCGGTGGCAACAGCATGAACATGTCGCCTCCGGACCGGAAATACTTCGAGGCGCTGCGTGCGACCGGTGCGACCTGGGTGCGGCTGGTGCCGGACAAGTGGAAGGGGCAGGGCGGTCGTGACTTTCTGATCGGCAACGCCGATGACTATCGCGGACTGGTTCCAGCCGACCTGGCCACGCTGCGGCGGGTGCTGGATGACGCCGATGCGGCCGGGCTGAAAGTGGTGCTGACGCCGCTGTCGCTGCCGTTACTGCGCTGGAAGCAGCACAACGGCGATGTGGTCGACCAGCGCCTGTGGCAGTCCTTCGACAACCAGGAGCCCGCCCGGCGTTTCTGGCGCGATCTGGCCACGGCGCTGAAGGATCATCCTGCCTTGGCCGCCTACAATCTCATCAATGAACCGGTGCCCGAGTACGGTGCAGGCCTGGCCGAGCATGCGTCCAGCGAGGCGATGAAGCAGTGGTATGCCGGTGTGCAGGACGGCCCACGCGACCTGCGCCGCTTTTATTCCGGGTTGATCGCCAGCATCCGCGAGGTCGACGCCGCGATGCCGCTGATGCTGGATGCGGGCTGGTACGCCGCCGCCGACGGTTTCAACTACTGGCCGGCACCGTTGGCGGATTCGAAACTGCTGTACAGCGTGCACATGTACGAGCCGTACGCGGCAACCAGTGCGCCGAACCAGACGCGCGCCAAGCCCTGGCGTTATCCGGCACAGGTGCCGTTCGGTGGAGGCAGCGAGCGTTGGGATGCGGCGCGTGTACGCCGTTACCTGCAGCAGCCGATGACGTGGGCCGCCTCGCATGGTGTCGGTGCCAACCGCATGGTGGTGGCCGAATTCGGCTGCATGCGGCGATGGCCGGACTGCAGCCGCTACCTGCAGGATGTGCTGCAGGTGCTGGAACAGGACAAGGTGCACTGGGCCTTCTACGCCTTCCGCGAGGATGGCTGGGACGGCATGGACTACGAACTGGGCGACAAGCCGCTGCCGTGGTCGTACTGGCAGGCGCAGGAAAAGGGCCGCCATGTCGAGCCGCCGCGCTTGATGCAGGCGCCCTTGTTCGCACCGATCCTGCAGCGTTTGAAGGCGGGCAACCAGTAAGCCGCCGGGCATGGCCCGGCGCTACCCATGGAGATGCCGATAGCGCCGGCCCATGCCCGGCGAGGCTTTCCGTCAGCGCTTGCCGCCGAGCAGATTGCCGCCCAGCTTGAACAGATCGCCCACGCCCAGCTGACCATCACCGTCCTGGTCCAGCAGGCTGCCGAGCAGGCCACCGGCCAGGCCACCCTGCTGCTGCACCTGCTGCTTTTCCTGGCCCAGGGCCTGGCTGAGCGAGCCGGCATCGGCTTGGCCGCCGCCCAGACGCTGTGCCAGGAAGGCCATCACGATGGGAGCAAGGATCTGTAGCAGCTGGCTGGTGCGGCCACTGTCGAGTTGGGTGGCCTGGGCCAGGCCGGTTTCCACCTTCTGCTGGCTGCCGCCGAAGATGTGGCCGAGGATACCGGCGCCATCGCTGGCCGCACCGCCGCCGCCACCGCCCAACACCGAACCGAGGACGCTGCCCAGGTCCAGGCCGCTGTGGTTGTTCTGCAATGCGCCGAGCAGCGCTTGTGCGCCCTGTGGCTGCGAGGCGTTGTTGCCCAGCGCGCCCATCAGCACCGGCAGCGCGGCACTGATCGCGCCGGAAGCCTGGGTATCGCTGATGCCAAGCTGCTGCGACACCTGTTGCAGCGGGGCGCCCTGCAACTTGGTCAGAAGTTCATCGGTCAGGCTCATCTGGGGAATCCTCGATTGGGGTTGGGCGTGCAGAAGGTACGACGCGGACCGTTAAAACGGCGACGCCGCCTCACGGGGAGGCGGCGTGCCGTACGCAGGGGAGGGCGATCAGAGCTCGATGTCTTCCGCACCCGGGGTCGCAGCGGGGAAGTCCGCGTCCGGCTGTGCAGGCTTGAACGGGTCGGACGGTTGGCCGGCCAGCGCCTTCAGGGCCGCAGCGATGCCGGCACCATAGGCCGGGTCGGCCTTGTTGCAGTTGTCGATGTGGCGCTGCTTGATGAAATCTGGCGCATCGCCGAGGGCGCGGGCGGTGTTGGCGAACAGGCGTTCCTTCTGCGCCTGGTTGTAGCTGCGGAACAACGCACCGGGCTGGCTGAAGTAGTCGGCGTCGTCCTCACGGAAGTTCCAGAAGTCGGCGTCGCCACGGATCTTCATTGGCGGCTCGCGGTATGCCGGCTGCTCCTGCCACTGGCCGTAACTGTTCGGCTCATAGTGCGGCAGGCCACCGTAGTTGCCATCCACGCGCATCGCACCATCGCGGTGATTGCTGTGCACCGGGCAGCGCGCCGCGTTCACCGGAATCTGGTGGTGGTTCACGCCCAAGCGGTAACGCTGCGCATCGGAATAGGCGAACAGGCGCGCCTGCAGCATCTTGTCCGGCGACGGGCCGATGCCCGGCACCAGGTTGCTCGGTGCGAACGCCGACTGCTCCACGTCCTGGTACCAGTTGACCGGGTTGCGGTTCAGTTCGAACTGGCCCACTTCGATCAGCGGGTAGTCGCTCTTCGGCCACACCTTGGTCAGGTCGAACGGATGCACGCGGTAGGTTTCCGCGTCCAGCTCCGGCATGACCTGGATGAACAGCTTCCACTTCGGGAAGTCGCCCTTCTCGATCGCGGCGAACAGGTCGCGGCCGTGGCTTTCGCGGTCATGGCCGACCAGGATCTGTGCCTGCGCGTCGGTCAGCGATTCGATGCCTTGCTGGCTGACGAAATGGAACTTGACCCAGAAGCGTTCGCTGTCGGCATTGGTGAAGCTGTAGGTATGCGAGCCGAAGCCGTGCATGTGGCGGAAGCTGCGCGGGATGCCGCGGTCGCTCATCACCACGGTCACCTGCAGCAGGGCTTCGGGCAGCAGCGTCCAGAAGTCCCAGTTGTTGCGCGCGCTGCGCAGGTTGGTGTGCGGGTCGCGCTTGACCGCCTTGTTGAGGTCGGCGAACTTGCGCGGGTCGCGCAGGAAGAACACCGGGGTGTTGTTGCCGACCAGGTCCCAGTTGCCTTCTTCGGTGTAGAACTTCAGCGCGAAGCCGCGGATGTCGCGCTCGGCGTCGGCGGCACCGCGCTCGCCGGCTACCGTGGTGAAGCGGGCGAACATCTCGGTCTGCTTGCCGACCTTCTCGAACAGCCTGGCGCGGGTGTACTTGCTGATGTCGTGGGTGACAGTGAAGGTGCCGAACGCGCCCGAGCCCTTGGCGTGCATGCGGCGCTCGGGAATGATCTCGCGGTTGAGGTTGGCCAGCTTTTCCAGCAGCCAGACGTCTTCCATCAACAGCGGGCCACGCGGGCCGGCGGTCTTGCTGTTCTGGTTGTCCACCACCGGTGCGCCGAAGGCCGTGGTCATCGGCGTGACCGGATCATCACCATGCTTCTGCTTCGGCGTGGTGCTCAGCTCGCGCTGCTGCTGGGCGCCTTCCTCAGGCGACGGGGCGCTGTGGTAAGGGCACTTGGCGTTGTTGTTGTCGGACTGGCTCATCGGCTGGCTCCTGGTGGCGGTGAAGACGTGGGAGAAACATCTTCACTCGACTTTAGCTATGGCCAGATGAAATGAATAATCGAATGATTCATTCAGGTTGATAGATTCTGTCAATTGGAACGCAGAATCAGATTTGCGCAACCTTTCGATGGGCCTCCCGCAAGGCGGCGGGAGGCCATGGGCGTGCGCTGCGGTTACAGCAGCGCCTTCAACCGGTACAACGCTTCCAGCGCCTGCTTCGGGGTCAGTTCGTCGGGGTCGATCGCGGCCAGTGCTTCCTGTGCCTTGCTCGACGGTACCGCGAACAGGCCGAATTGCTGCGGTGCATCCAGCGCCTGCGGCGCCAGCTCGGCGGCATGGCTTTCACCGCCGCGCTGCTCCAGCTCGGCCAGGCGGCGCCGTGCCTGCGCCACGGTGGCGCGCGGCAGACCGGCCAGCGCGGCCACCTGCAGGCCGAAGCTGCGGTTGGCCGGGCCATCCTTCACCGCATGCATGAACACCAGCGCCTCACCGTGCTCGACCGCATCCAGGTGCACGTTGGCGATGCCGCTGCGGCCGCCTTCGTGCTGCTCGTCGGCCAATGCGGTCAGTTCGAAGTAGTGGGTCGCGAACAGCGTGTAGCAGCGGTTCTCATAGGCGAGGTGGCGCGCCACGGCATCGGCCAGGGCCAGCCCGTCGTAGGTGGAGGTGCCACGACCGATCTCGTCCATCAGCACCAGCGAATGCGCGGTGGCGTGATGCAGGATGTAGCTGGTCTCGGCCATCTCGACCATGAAGGTCGACTGCCCGCGTGCCAGATCATCACCGGCGCCGATGCGGGTGAGGATACGGTCGATGGGGCCGATCAGCGCACGGCTGGCCGGCACGAAGCTGCCGATGTGGGCCAGCAGCACGATCAGCGCGTTCTGCCGCATGTAGGTCGATTTACCACCCATGTTCGGGCCGGTGATGACCAGCATGCGACGGTCCGGATGCAGGTCCAGGTCGTTCGGTTCGAACGGCTGCTCGCGCACCGCCTCGACTACCGGGTGGCGGCCACGCTCGATCTTCAGGCAGGGCTCGGCCTGCAGTTCCGGGCGTGCCCAGTCCAGAGACTGCGCGCGTTCGGCGAAGCCGGCCAGCACGTCCAGTTCGCTCAGCGCGGCAGCACACTGCTTCAGCGGTTCCAGCTGCCCGCCGAGGGTATCCAGCAGCTGCTCGTACAGGTACTTCTCGCGCGACAGCGAACGGTCGCGCGCGGACAGCACCTTGTCCTCGAAAGCCTTCAGCTCTTCGGTGATGTAGCGCTCGGCATTGGTCAGCGTCTGCCGGCGGGTGTAGTGCACCGGGGCACGATCGGACTGGCCCTTGCTGATTTCGATGTAGTAGCCGTGCACGCGGTTGTAGCCCACCTTCAGGGTGGCAATACCGCTGCTTTCGCGCTCGCGTGCTTCCAGGTCGATCAGGAACTGGTCGGCATGGGTGGACAGGCGGCGCAGTTCGTCCAGCTCGGCATCGAAGCCGTCGGCCAGCACGCCACCATCGCTCAGCTTCAGCGGCGGCATCTCGGCGATGGCGCTGGCCAGCAGGTGCGCGCATTCGTCGTGCTCGCCGAGTGCGGCGTGCAGGGCCTGCAGGCGCGGCGAATCCAGCGGTGCCAGCACGTCGCGCACGGCTGGCAGCAGGCCCAGGCCATCACGCAGGGTAGAGAAGTCGCGGGGGCGCGCCGAGCGCAGGGCGACGCGGGTGAGGATGCGTTCGAGATCGCCGAGGCGACGGAACTGCTCGCGGATGTCAGCATCGCTGCCGCGGTCGATCAGCGTTTCCACTGCGTGGTGGCGCTGTACCAGTACCTCGCGCAGGCGCAGCGGGCGATGCAGCCAGCGCCGCAGCAGGCGTCCGCCCATCGGCGTCACCGTGCTGTCGAGCACGCCCAGCAGGGTGTTGCGGGTATCGCCGTCTACGCGCGTGTCCAGTTCCAGATGGCGGCGTGTTGCTGCATTCATCGCGATCGCTTCGCCGGCGGTTTCCATCGCGATGGAGGTCAGGTGCGGCAGGCGCTGCTTCTGGGTTTCCTCCACATAGCCGAGCAGGGCGCTGGCTGCTGCAGTGGCGCGGGGCTTGTCATCGATGCCGAAGCCGCTCAGATCATGCAGCTTGAAGAAGGCCAGCAGCTGGCGGCGCCCGCTGTCGGCGTCGAACAGCCACGGTGCGCGGCGGCGCACGCCGGTACGCTGGCGCAGGAATTCCGGCCAGTTTTCCTCGTCGGGCACCAGCAGTTCGGCCGGTTCCAGCCGTGCCAGCTCGGCTTCCAGTGCGTCGTCGGTTTCCACTTCGTTGACCAGGAAGCGGCCACCGGCCAGGTCGGCCCACGCCAGGCCGTAACCCTGCTTGCTGCGCGACAGCGCCATCAGCAGGGTGTCGCGGCGTTCATCCAGCAGGGCCTCGTCGGTGACCGTGCCGGGGGTGACGATGCGCACCACCTTGCGTTCGACCAGGCCCTTGGCCAGGGCCGGGTCGCCGATCTGTTCACAAATCGCCACCGATTCGCCCAGTGCCACCAGCCGTGCCAGGTAGCCTTCGTAGGCATGCACGGGTACGCCGGCCATCGGGATCGGCGCGCCGCCGGAGCTGCCGCGCTGGGTCAGGGTGATGTCCAGCAGCCGTGCCGCCTTGCGGGCGTCATCGTAGAACAGCTCGTAGAAGTCACCCATGCGGAAGAACAGCAGCAGGTCCGGATGGTCGGACTTGGCCGCGAAGAACTGCTTCATCAGCGGGGTGTGGTCCTTGGACGCCTTGGCGTTGCTGGTGTTGTCTTTTGTATCAGTCACTTGGGGCGTTTCGCGTCTTGGGCAGGGCGTCGGGGCGTGGCCATGCGACCACGGCCGGCAGGGCCGTTAGTGTAGCGACCTGGGGCGGTCGGTGATCCGCAGCGTCGGTGGTCCGGGCAGGGCCGTTGGCCGGGCTGTCTGCAGGCCAACGCCACACGCCCATACACCTGTGGTTTGGTTGATTTCCGTAGGCCCCCACGGTAGTGTCAGCCCCGGCGATTTCCGCCAAACGGCCTCCATGGAAACCGGGGCAACTCATCCCCGGGCGGGCGTTGATGGAAAGAACAAGCATGACTGCAGCCAGCACGGCCGCCGAACCTCGTTACACTTGGCGTACCGTCCTGCTCAGCATTCTGGTCGCCCTTGTCCCGCTTGCCGGATCCGCACCCTACAACCTGCTGAAGGCGGTGCTGCTGCTGGCCCTGCTGGTCACCGGCGTGGTCCTGATCCGCCGCCAGCCCGATGTCCGCCTGCGCTACCGCATCGCCCGGTTCATCGTGATCGTCTGCTTGCTGCGCCTGGCCTATGCCTTCTACAGCATCGGCTGGCACGGGCTGCGCTGGAACGAACTGGACCTTCCGGCACAGACACTGATCTACCTGGGCACGGCCGCGGTATTCGCCACCGCCCTGGACTGGCGCCTGATCTGGAAGATCTTCGCGTTGTCGACCCTGATCTTCGGTGGCTCGTGCATCGTGCAGCACCACATGATGGGGCTGGAACGCGCACATGGTTTCAGCGGTGGCGAGTGGACGGCCATCGAGTTCACCATGGTCACGCTGTGCATGGCGCTGTTTTCGGTCATCCGGCTGATCCAGCCGAACGTCCATCCGGCCGAGCGCTGGCTGCACGGCATCGCCATCGCGGTGGGCGTCTACGGTTCGATCCTGGCGCAGAGCCGGGGGCCGATCCTGGCGTTCATTCCCGCGATGTTGATGGTGATCGCCGTGCACGTCCGGCGCACCCGTCGCTGGCGCGGCGCGCTGGCCTTTGTCGGTGCGCTGGTCATCGGCGTGGCCGGTGCCACCACCATGCTGAACCATCAGGTCATCCAGCGCTTCGGTGAGGTCAGTGGCGAAATCTCCGGTTTCAGCCAGGAGAACGAGGTCGGCTCGGTCCGCGAGCGCATTGCCATGTGGGGCGTGGCGGTCGACGCCTTCGCGGAGCACCCGTTGGCCGGTGTTGGCCTGAACCAGTTCGGCACCTATGCACGCGAAGGTATCGCCCGCGGCGAGGTCTCCGACTCGATCGTACGTTACAACCACCCGCACAACGAATACCTGGAAGCGGCGGCGACCGGAGGTGTGCCGCTGTTGGTGATCATGCTGCTGATCTTCATCCTGCCCGGCATCCACTTCGCGCGACGTCTCGGCCATGCCGATGAGACGACCGCGATGATCGCCACCGCAGGACTTGCCGTGGTCATTGTCTACGCACTCTCGGCGTTCACGGACAACGTGTTCTACCGGGCGATGCCGCATTCGTTCTATTTCTACCTGGTGCTGGGCTTCATGCTGGCGACCGCATTGCCTGCGCGCAACCTGCACCGGGAAGGGAGTGCCCGCTGATGGCACATATCCATCTGCTGGCCGCCGACAACCAGCGTGGCCTGTCCCATGACATCCAGGTGATCGAGCGCTCGCTGCAGCAGCTGGGGCACGAGGTGACCGTCAGCCGTCTGGATGCAGTGCGCAATGGCGGCGCCTGGAAGCTGCGCGGGATGCGCCTGCGCAGGCTGCTGGCCTCGTGGCTGAGCCTGGGCCGGAAGCCGGCACGGTTCGACATCAACATCTCGCTGGAGCATGTCCGGCCGGCAAGCTTCGGCCTGGCGAAGGTCAACCTGCTGATTCCGAATCCGGAATGGGTGTCTGCACGCAGCCTGCGCATCCTGCCGCGGTTCGATGCACTGCTGACCAAGACCGAAGAAGCCACGCGCATCTTCAATGCGCTTGGCCTGCGCGCGCTGGAGGTCGGCTTCTGCAGTCGTGACCGTCACGACCCTTCGGTACCGCGCAAGCCGCGCAGCTTCCTGCATGCAGCTGGTGCCAGTCGCATGAAGGGCACGGCAACGCTGGTCGAGGTCTGGAAGCGCCATCCGGAGTGGCCGTTGCTGACCGTCCTGCGGAGTGGTCCTTCGGACGAGGACGAGGGCGGTGCCGCGAACCTGCGGATCGTCCGCGAGCGCCTGCCCGATGAGGAAGTGCAGCGCCTGCAGAACGAACATGCGTTCCACCTGTGCCTGTCGCAGACGGAAGGCTGGGGCCACTACCTGGTGGAGGCGATGAGCTGTGCGGCGGTGGTGATCACCTGCGATGGCGCGCCGATGAACCAGATGATCGACGACAGTCGTGGCATCCTCGTTGCTGCCCATGAGGGCCAGCCCTGCCACCTGTCCAGGACCTGGCACGTGGACGAGGCGGCGCTGGAACAGGCCATCGAGCGTGCCTTGGCGATGGATGCGCTGGAGTGGAGCCGTTTGGGCGCGGATGCGCGCGCGTGGCATCTGGCCAGCGAGGTCGCGTTCCCGAAGCGGCTGGGTGAGGCCCTGGCCAAGCTCTGAGGCGAACACGCTGTGGTTGGTGCGTGCTCAGGCGGGGACCAGCGTGACCTGCGGGTGGCCGTTGAAGATCTCCATCACGATCTCGAAGTAGGTCTGTCCCTGGCCCTGTTGCAGCGCCGCCAGCTGGTCGGCGATCACCGCGGTGTTGAAGGTGCCGGCCTGATCGAGTTTTGACTGCAGCCAGGCCTGGGTGGTCCCGCGGCCCAGTGCTTCGCGGCTGTGCTCGATGTCGCGCCACACAACCGTGGTGGAGGCATGACCAGCGAGAGCGCCGTAGCCACCCCACAGCAGATCATCCAACGCGTCCAGGCTGGGTCCCAGCTGCCAGTCTTCGTCGGCCATGAACACGCGATTGATTTCCACGTAGAGACTGGCGATGTCGTTGATGGACGCGCCTTCGATGTGCAGGATCCGGGTCATCTGCCGACTGTAGCCGTCCCGGGCGTCGCCATGCCATGACATGCCCGGTCCGGGACAGTTCTGTCATGTGCAGATAATCCAGGGTCATCGTGCACAGGGTGTGGCGTGATTATGGCGTTAAATCCATGTGATTTTCATCGGGCGCTGGCGTGTCAGCGGTATTCGATAAATGATATGGCGCCATTATCCGCTTCCTTATTTTCTGACTACCTGCACAGTTTCATGTATTTGGATCGGTCCATATATAAAGTCCCGTAAAGTTTCCCGTCGCTGCGCCGCCATCGAACGTACGGCCACGATCAAGGGAATTGAGATGCTTGCCTTACGTAATCTCCGTGTGGGATCCCGGCTTGGCGCCGGCTTCGGTCTGCTGCTGCTGTTCATCATGGCCATCGTCGGCCTCGTGCTGTATGGAAATCACCTGAAGTCCGCCCAGTTCGAGAAAGTGGTGGACGTCAACATGGTGAAGATGCGTTTGTTGAATGACATGCTTGATACCAACAACGCGGTGCTGATGCATCGCCGCCTGATGGTGATCAAGCGTGGTGACGAGTTCGACAAGGATTACCAGCGTGCCCAGGAGTTGTCGCGGACCTATGACGGTATCTGGGCCAAGTACATCAAGATTCCGCGTGATGCTACCGGCGATACCCTGGTCGCACGCATCGAGGCCGCCCGCAAGGCCACCGATGCGTCAACCCAGCAACTGCATGAGCGCATGAAGTCCGGGGATTTTGATGGCGCAGCGAAGGAGCTGCTGGCCGAGCACGGATTGGCAACGGCCTGGAATGAATCCATTTCGGCCCTGCTGCGCCATCAGGAAACGCTGACCGAACGCAGCCGCGAAGAGTACCGCGCAACCGAATCGTGGACCGGCACGCTATCGATCGCGTTCGGGGCACTGAGCCTGTTGCTGGGCACGTTGGCGGCCTGGGCGATCACCCGCAGCCTGACCCGCCCGCTGGAAGGAGCGGTGAAGTTGGCCGATGGCATCGCCAATGGCCGTCTGGACAGCAGCATCGACGCCACCGGCAATGACGAGGTGACCCAGCTGCTGAAGTCGATGCAGCGCATGCAGGCACAGTTGCAGTCGGTGATGGCGGCACAGGGCGAGCTGGCCCGCCAGCACGATGCCGGCAGCCTCAGCTACCGCATGGATGAAAGCGCGTTCCCCGGCGACTACGGGCGCATGGTGCACGAGACCAATGCGCTGGTCGGCTCGCACGTGCAGGTGCAGAACCGCTTGATCGAGGTGATGAAGCACTACGCGCGTGGCGACCTGTCGGTGGACATGGATCCATTGCCCGGCGAGAAGGCGGCGATCACCCAGGCGATGGATGAGACCAAGAGCAGCCTGTCGGCGATCAACAGCGAGATCCGCCGCTTGGCAACCGCCGCTGCGGCAGGTGACTTCAGCCTGCGTGGTGACGAGGATCGCTTCGCCTACGATTTCCGCGACATGGTGGCGGGGCTCAATCGCCTGATGCAGACCACCGACGAGAACCTGGTACAGGTCTCGACCCTGCTGCAGGCCATCTCGCGCGGTGACCTGACCGTGCGCATGCAGGGCGATTTCCATGGTGTGTTCGCGCGCATGCGTGATGACTGCAATGCCACGGTCGATCAGCTCAAGCAGATCGTCGGTCGCATCCAGGCCAGTGCATCCAGCATCAACCTTGCGGCAGGTGAGATCGCCTCGGGCAACACCGACCTGTCGCGGCGTACCGAGCAGCAGGCGGCGAACCTGGAAGAGACGGCGGCATCGATGGAGGAGCTGACCTCCACCGTGAAGCAGAATGCCGAGCATGCACGCCAGGCCAACCAGCTCGCCATCGGCGCGCATGGTGTCGCCTCGCAGGGCGGCGAGGTGGTCGGCCAGGTGGTCACCACGATGACGGCCATCGAGGCGTCGTCGAAGAAGATCGCTGAGATCATCTCGGTCATCGACGGTATCGCGTTCCAGACCAATATCCTGGCGTTGAACGCCGCGGTGGAAGCCGCGCGTGCCGGCGAGCAGGGCAGGGGGTTTGCGGTGGTTGCCAGCGAGGTACGCACACTGGCGCAGCGTTCGGCAGGCGCGGCCAAGGAGATCAAGGGCCTGATCGAAGACTCGGTCGGCAAGGTCGCCGACGGATCGGCCCTGGTCCGCCAGGCCGGCACCACGATGGGTGAGATCGTGGCCTCCGTGCAGCGGGTGACCGACATCATGGCCGACATCTCCGCCGCCTCGCAGGAGCAGAGCTCGGGTATCGAGCAGGTCAACCAGGCGGTGGTGCAGATGGACGAGACCACCCAGCAGAACGCGGCCCTGGTGGAAGAAGCGAGCGCCGCCGCACGCTCGATGGAGGAGCAGTCCAACCTGCTGGCCGAGGCGGTATCGGTATTCCGCACCGGCGCAGTGACGGCCGCAGCTGCGGTACGCCCGGCCTTGGCTGCAGTGGCTGCCACCGTTACCCCGGTGCGCCGTTCTGCACCGCTGTCGCCACGCATCGAACCGACGCTGGCGGCCAATGCGGGCGGCTGGGAAGAGTTCTAGCAGGGTTGAAATGCCGGCAGGGAGACGGCGCCCATCGCGATGGCTGATCGTGATGGGCGCGGATTTTCTTCCTGAACGGGTGATGGCCGATGAAGTGGCGGACACATGCATTTCACTTCCGGTTGCCAACCGCGGGAGGAAACTTGTGCCATACCGGACCTCAGGAGATGGCCATGAAGACTTCGACCCGATTGCTTGTGCTGGGCACGCTGCTGGCGGCATCGTCCGTTGCCGGCGCACAGACCTACGGACCACGTGATGAAGGACGCAAGTTCAATGACGGCAGCCGCGTGGTCTGCAAGAACGTGGAAGTGCAGCGCAACTCGCGCGACCCGAACCGCATCACGGGTACCGCGACTGGCGCCGTGATCGGTGGCCTGCTCGGCAACCAGGTCGGCGGCGGCAACGGCAAGAAGCTGGCCACCGTGGCAGGGGCCGTCGCCGGTGGTGCGGCGGGCCGACAGATCCAGGGCAACAGCCAGCAGAAGAATGGTGATCGCGTGGTCGAACGCCGCTGCGAGCGCGTCTACCGCTGATTGATCGACCCGTCACCCCTTCCACACTGCAGTACTCGGACGCCGGCCCCACGCCGGCGTTCGTCGTTATGCAAAAAGGGGACGGAGGGGATTAAGTCGCAATCCCCCCAACCGGCCGCTTACGACTTAATCCCCTCCGTCCCCTTTTTTGCGAGGAGGCGCCAGGCGGCGAGGGCACCGTAGAGCAGCAGCAGGGCGCTGAGGGTGATCAGCTCGTGGCTGACTTCCGCAAGACTGGCATCCATCTGGTTCAGGCGCACCATCAGGTTGATGCCCGAGGTGGTCGGCAGCAACTGCGCCAGCCAGACCAGCGGTTGCGGCGTCATCACCGCCGGCCACGACAGGTTGGCCAGGAAGAACAGCGGGATCGAGGTGGCAATGATGTACTGGAACGCACGCTCGCGGGTGCGGAAGAAGCTACCGACGAACAGGCCGAACGCCACCGTGGCGGCGATGAACAGGGTGCCGCCCAGCAGCTGGCCCAGCGGGTTGCCGCCGCGCGGATAGTCCTGCACCCAGGCGGTGAAACCGGCGTAGTAGAACAGGCCGAACAGTCCGATCAGGCCGAAGCCCAATGCCATGCCCCCCAAAGTCGGGAGGTCGAAGCGGAGTCGCCGGCCGAGTGCGAGGCGGCGGCCGCCGAGCAGGACGCCGATGCCCATCAGCAGCGTCTGGTGCACGATCAGCTCGGCCACGCCGGGCACGATGGCGCTGCCGTAGCCTTCCTGGGTGTTGTACAGCGGGCGCTGCACCAGGGTGATCGGTGGTGCCTGCGGCGCGCCCATGAAGGCGGCCTGGCCGACCACGGCGTCACGTCCGAAGGCACCCAGTGCATCGGCCACGCTGCCCAGCACCCAGCTGGCGCGGCCCAGGTAGGCACCGTTGCCGAGCAGCACCAGCTTGGCAGGATGGCCGCGCAGGATGTCGCGCTCCAGGTTGGCCGGGATCAGCACGATGCCTTCGGCGTGGCCGGCTTCCAGCTGTTGGCGTGCGCTGTCGATGTCGGCCGGTTGCCCGACCACGCGCGCGACCCGCAGCGCATCGAGCTTGCGCAGCAGTTCGCGGCTGGTCGCGCTGTGGTCTTCATCCACCACCAGCACCGGCAGGTTGCTGGCCACCTGGTGGCGGTATGCGGCCGGGTAGAAGAATGAATACAGGATCACCGCGCCGACCATCACCACGATCGCATAGCGGTCGCACAGCACCGCCATCAGGGTCTGCCGCAGGCTGCGCCACAGTGCGCTCATGCGTCGGCCCCTGCCGGTTGTGCGGCCTCGGGCGCACGCGCGAAGGCGATCAGGCGCAGCCCACCGATGCCGCCGGCTACGACTGACATCAGCAGCAGCGTGGCCAGCGGCCACGACGAGACCAGCAGCGGCGAACCGATGAACTGCTGCTGGGTCTGCAGCTTGATGTAGGCGCTCAGTGGCAGCAGCTGGTGCCAGATGCGGGTGAACAACGGGCCGTCCAGCACCGGGAAGGTCGCGCTGGAGAACGCCAGCGCGGTGCCGATGCTGAGGCCGACCGCGGACAGCGCGGTGCCCATGTCGCGGGTGACGCCGACGAAGAACAGCGCGTAGGCGGCGGTAGCCAGATAGAACAAGGGTTGTGCGAGCAGCAGCAGGAGCACGCTGCCCGCCACGCCATCGCCGCGCAGCCAGGCGAGGTAGCCGATGCCGAGTGCGCCATACAGCGAGAACAGCAGGATGTATGGCGCGACCTTGCCGGCGATCGCCGGCCACGGCGTGCGGCCCAGCCAGGCGCGCAGGGTGCCGTCGCGGATCTCGCGGCCGAGGCTGCCGGCCACGGCAAGCGCCAGTACCAGTGACAGTACCGCCGGGAAGATCAGCGGCAGCAGGAACAGTTCGTAGCTGCGTGCAGGGTTGTAGAGGATGTCCGACTGCACCGCGATCGGCGCCGCACGCAGCTTGCCCGGGCCGACCTGCAGGCCGATGCGCTCGCGTAGCAGGCGCGCGTTCCAGGCCGAGACCGCGTCGCCGATATCGCGCGCAGCGGATTGTCCAGTGGTCATGTAGGTAGCATTGTAATAGGCGAACACCGTGCCCTGGCGGCCACGCAGCGCCTGCCGGGTGACGTCGCGCGGCACCAGCACGATGGCGAACACGTCCAGGCTGCGCAGCTGCGAGCGTGCGTCTTCCAGGTCCGCCGGCTGGCTGGCGATGCGCACGCCGGGACTGGCATCGAGCATGCGCAGCAGCAGGCGGCTGTCACCGCTGTGGTCGAGGTCGACCACGGCGATGGGTATGTCGCGCATCACCGAGGGCGTGAACATCCACGCCATCACGGCCAGCATCAACAGCGGCAGCAAAGTGACCAGCATCAGATCGGCGCGGCTGCCGCGCAGCGCACGCAGTTCGCGCCGCCAGGAGCCGGCGAAGCCGCCGCGGTCGGGGCTCAGTGCTGGGGCCATGCGAACAGCACGCTCATGCCCGGGCGGAAGCCCTCGATGCGGCGTACCGGGCGCACCCGCACCTCGAAGCTGCGGACGTCGTAGCCGGACGACTGGCGGGTGGTGCGCCAGGTTGCATAGTCGCCGGCCGGGTTGATGAAGTAGACCTCGAATTCGCCGTCCTGGCCGAGCGCCGGCACCCTGCCGCGCAGCTTGCTGCCGACCTTCAGGCCCTGCATCTGCGATTCGCGCAGGTTCATCGCCACCCACATGCGGTCGATGTCGACCAGTGTGAACACCGGGTAGCCGGCCGGCACCAGTTCGCCCGGGTCAGCCATGCGCTTGTTGATCTCGCCGGCCACCGGTGCGCGCCCTTCGACCTCGACACGCGCAGCGTTGACTTCGGCCACCGCGCCCTGTGCCTGCTGCACCTGGCCCTGCGCGGCACGCTTGTCCTGCTCGCGTGCGCCGGCCAGTGCCATGTCGTACTGCGCACGCGCGGCACGCGCCAGTTCCCGGGAACTGGTGGCCTGGGCATGCGCCTCATCGCGCTTCTGCCGGGTCATCACTCCTTCGTTGAACAGGTTCTGCACGCGCCGGTAGGTGGCTTCAGCCAGCGTCGCACCGGCTTCGGCCCGCTTCCAGTTCGCTTCGGCGGCGCGGATGTCTTCGCTGCGCGCGCCTTCGTCGGCCTTGTCGGCCACCGCCTGTGCGGCGGCCAATGCACCGTGCGCCTGCTGTTCCTTGGCGGCCACTTCGGGGCTGTCGAGCAGGAACAGCACCTGCCCGGGCTGCACGCGGTCGCCCTCGCGCGCCTTCAGTTCGGCCACGCGTGCGGTGATCTTGGCGGCCACGTTAATCGTGTCCGCATCGGCCATGCCCTGGATCTGGTCGCCCGGGCTGCGCCAGGCCAACCACAGGCCCAACACCACCACGATCAACAGGACCAGCACCAGGATCGGCCCCAACCGGCGCTTGCCCGGCGGTGTCGTCAATTCGTCGTGCAGCACATCACTCATGGTCGATCACCTCGTCCGCACGGCGCCGGAATTCTTCGAAACGGTCCATCTGTCCACTTATCTCCAGCAACTGTGCCAGCGCAATATCGTATTGATAGGCGGCCTGCGCGCGCTCGACGCGGGCGCCGCCGAGGCCGAGCCGTGCATCGATCACATCCAGCGAGGTGGCCTGGCCCTCGCGGAACGCCAACTCCTGCAGGCGCAGGTTTTCCTGTGCCTGGGCAATGCTGCTGTCGAGCAGCACGTACTGCTGGCGCGCGGTTTCCAGCTCGTTCCAGGCCTTGCGCACGCCCAGCGCGACCTGGTTCTCGGCCTCACGCAGGCCCGCTTCGGCCTGCTCCTGCTGCGCACGCGCGGCGCTGATCTGCGCCGGTCGCGAGTTTGGCGACAGGAAGGTGTACTTCAGGCCGATGCCGAACGCCCAGTCCGGATCGGTCAGCATCTCGTCGCGGCGGCGGAAGTCGTACTGGCCGAAGGCGAAGATCTGCGGTTTCAGCTTGGCCTGCTGCACGCGCACGCCCTGTTCGGCCTGCGCCACCATCGCCCGCAGGCGTGCGATCTGCGGCTGGCGTGCCTGCGCGGTGCGCTCGAAGCTGGTGACCGGATCCAGCGGCACGCGCTGCACGAACAGCGGTGATACCGGCTGTACTTCGCCACCACTGCGCAGCAGTGTGGCCAGCGCCGCCTTCAGCGTGGCCAGGTCGTTCATTGTCTTCTGGTACTCGCGCTCGGCCTTGTCGCGGGCCACGGTGGCCTGCAGGCGCTGTGCACGGGTGGCGAAGCCCTCACGTTCCAGCTTCTCCGCGTCGGACAGGTGGCGGTTGAGGCCATCGCGCACGTCGCGCCGCACATCCACCGCCTGCTCGGCCAGGCGCTGGCCGAAATAGGCCTGGGCCAGCTGCACGGTCAGCGATTGGCGTTGAGCCTCGCGCTCGGCGCTGGCCTGCTCGTGGGCAGCGCTGGCGGCACGTTGCGCGGCCGGAATCACGCCGCCGGTGTACAACGGCAGCACCGCAGTGACCACGGGCCGGGTACGCCAGTCGCGTTCGGTGAATGACAGCGGCGAGTCGATGCCATAGGCCTCGGCCACCGGCGCCAGCGAACCCAGTGGCAGGGTGAGGGTCTTCTGGAACTGCAGGCGGCGTACCTCGCCGGTGATCTCCGGCAGGCGCAGCAGGCGCGTGGCTTCCTGCAGGTCCTGCTTGTTGCGTACGGCGGCATCGGAGGCGGCCAGTGCGTCGGAGACCTGCTCCAGCCGCTGCCGAGCCTGTTCCCAGTCCAATGCGGGTGCATCGGTGAGAGTCTGCGCCGCTGCAGCCAGTGGCAGGCAGGCTGCCAGTGCCAGCGCGGCCTTCGCGCAGTGCATCCTTGTACGTCGGCCGATCACGCCCATGCCGTCCCAATGGTGAAGAAGTGCGCAAACGGTAGTGCGCGCGGCGTGAAGCCCGGGTCTGCGGTCATTGGATTGTCCTCATCGTAGGGTGCCGCTGGCCGCAGTGCGCAGCGCCTGGGTGATGTGCTGCAGCGTGCTTGAGCGTACGGCGGCATGCTGCCAGTACAACGGCACATCGAGCCAGCGGCGGGGTTCCAGTACCACCACGCGGCCCGCGCGCACGGCGGGCGCGACCAGGGTTTCCGGGGCCATGCCCCAGCCGAGTCCGCACGCAGCGGCTTCGACGAAACCGGTGGAGGAGGGCAGGTAGTGTAGCGGTGGCTGCAGGCGGGCGCGGGTCAGGCGCCGCACGAAGCGCCATTGCAGTTCATCCTTGCGGTTGAACACCAGCATCGGTGCGCGCGCCAGTGCCGCAGCCTGCATGCCGTCGCTGAAGTACTGGCGGGCGAAGCCGGGCGAGGCGACAGCGTGGTAGCGCATCGCGCCGAGCGGGTGCACGTTGCAGCCTTTCACCGGCTGGCTTTCGGCGGTGACCGCGCCGAGCACGCTGCCATCGCGCAGCAGCTGCAGGGTGTGATCCTGGTCGTCCATGCGCAGGTCGAACAGGTAGCCATGGCGCTGGTGCAGTTCGGCGATGGCTGGCACGAACCAGGTATCAAGCGAGTCGTCATTGACCGCCAAGGGGATCGGTGTGCGCGCGGCATCGCTGCCGCGTTCGGGCAACAGCTCGGCCAGTGCCTCGGCCTCCAGCGCCTGCATCGGCCGTACCCGGCGCAGCAGCGCTTCACCTGCGGCGGTGGGCCGGCACGGTGCCTGGCGCACGACCAGCACCTGGCCGAGCCGATCCTCCAGTGCCTTGATCCGCTGCGACAGCGCCGACGGGCTGATCGACAGGCGGCGCGCGGCCGCCTCGAAACTGCCTTCTTCCAGCACCGCGGCGAAGGCGGCCAATTGCGGATGTACCAGGTCCACGTGGAAGCCTCTTCAGTTTTTCTGCACAGGATAAAGAAAAAGCAGATTGTCTTAACGGGACCATTGGCCGCACCCTGCGCGTCCCTTCACTGCCTGGCCCGTCCCTGATGTGGATTGCCGCTACCGCCGCCGGTCTGTTCGCAGGTGCTGGCCTGATCATCGCCATCGGTGCGCAGAACGCCTTCGTGCTGCGCCAGGGCCTGCAGCAGCATCATGTGGGAACAGTGGTACTGGCCTGCGCCGGCGCAGACATCGTGCTGATCCTGGCCGGGGTGGGCGGGATGGCCGCGCTGGTGCTGCAGTGGCCGCTGCTGCTGCAGGTGCTGCGTTTCGGTGGCGCGGCATTCCTGCTCTGGTACGGCCTGCAGGCGGGGTTGCGCGCGTGGCAGGGTGGCGGTGCGCTGGCCGCAGCTGACGCACAGGGCGGCAGTGGACGACAGGTGTTGCTGACCTGCCTGGCCTTCACCCTGCTCAACCCGCACGTCTATCTGGATACCGTGGTGCTGCTGGGCAGCCTGTCCACGCGTTACCCCGGCGATCTGCGCTGGGCCTTCGCCGCCGGTGCCTGCATTGCCAGTGTGGCCTGGTTCTGCACGTTGGGCTATGGTGCACGCCTGTTGCAGCCGGTGTTCCGCAGGCCGAGTGCCTGGCGGATGCTGGACGCGGGCGTGGCGGTCTTCATGTTCTGCCTCGCCATACTGCTGCTGTTGCGCCCGCTATCGCCATGAGTGCATGACCCACGCCGCTGTTGTGTGCTTGATCTGCCGATACGTTTCACGCGGCCGGCTATCCCACGCTTGAGTTGTACCCCTTGCGTACGCTGATCACAGCGGGAGTTCCCATTGCAGGCGAAGACCGGGCACGGAACGTCGGGTGTTGCGAAGTACCTGCGATCCGCCTTCGTCGAAACGCCACTGGCCGGTCTCGAGGTCCTGCGCCAACAGGTTCGAGGCGGTCAAGCGCAGCTTGCCGCGCCGTTCGCTTGCGTACTGCGCCCAAGCCTCCAGCTCGCGTCGATAGGACGTGATGTCCAGCTCGCTCAGGCTGTAGCGTATTCTGCCTCCGCTGCGATGGGTGTACGCCAGGCCACTGCTCCAGCGCGATGAAATGCGGTAATCGAGCGACGCACTGGCGGTGAATGGCACCTGGTCTTCAATCCGATTGTCAGGCCCGGGAAGATCCCTGACTCGGGAGTGGTTCCAGGTGGCGTTGCCGCGCAGCTCGATATCCGGCGCTCTGCGGTACAGACGTGCCAGCGGCATCCTGCCATCCATTTCGATGCCCCAGGCCGTGGCGCGGGTACCGTTGACCGGCGTCGATACCCAACGCCCTTCACGCAGGATGGTTTCATTGCGGATCGGCGCGTCGATGCGGCGCAGGTAACCGCCGATGCTCCCCTGTGTACCTTCACGGCCGTGCATTTCCCAGGCCGCATCCAGACCCCATGCCAGTTCCGGACGCAGCGCTGGATTCCCGATCTCGTCGGGGTTCAGTGGGCGGTTGTTGGTGGAGGTATACGGCCGCGGGACCAGTGAGCGCAGTGCCGGTGCGCGGAAACTGCGGCTCAGTGATACCCGTAGCTGGTCCTTGCCCTTTGCGCGCTTCCAGAGACCCTGCAGGACTGGCGTGAAAACGCTGGCCCGGTGACGCATCGCAGCGAAGCCACGCCCTTCGCTGCGGGTCTGCAGTTGTTCCCAGCGACCGCCGACATAGAAGGCGCTGCGCGTTCCCAGTGGGAACTCGTCCTGCGCATAGACGGCGATGCGGTGCAGGCGCGCATCAAAGGAAAGGTCGCTGATCGTCGATGGCTCATCCGGGGAATACCGGAGTTGCTGCAGGCGTGATTCGCGGCGCGAATCCATGCTGCTTTCGGCACCGACCTGCAATGTATGGCGACCCCGCGCCGGCAGAGTCCACTGCACGCGGGTAGTGCCGCCCAGCACATGCAGCTGCGCATCGGTGCGATCGAGAAGGTTGTCCTGCTGCCCCGCATCCTGTCCCTGCTCGCGGAAGCGGTAGTTTTCGCGGTTGCCATCCAGTGCCAGACGCAGGTTCAGGCTGCCGCCGTCCGGTAGCTCCTTCTCCCATTCCGCGCTGGCCTGGCCCTGGTCAAGGCGCAGGCGCGTGCGCTGCTGGTAATGTGGAGTACGCAGTTCCGCACCCAGCGCCGTTTCCCAATCGATGTACATGTCGCGACGGAAGTCGGATGCATCCACCAGGGCCTGCAGTGAAAGAGTGGTGTCCTCGCTGGTTCTGAGCGTCAGTGAGGGGGCGAGCGAGACGCTGTCACGATGCCCGGTGGCGCGCAGGCGGGATTGTCGATGCAGCAACGGCGCGCCAACACCATCCCAAGCATCTTCTCTGCTGCGTTCCTCCACCAGGAAGCCACGGGCAGTAGCTGTGGCGGTCAGTGCAAGATCTCGGTCCAGGCCGGCATGGGTCTGCCGCCAGCTTGCCGATGGGGTGCTGCGACCCTGATTTTCGGCCCATGAAAGTGTCAGTCGCTGGCTGTCTTTTGCAATCGGCGCGCGGGTGACGATGTTGAGTGTACCGGCGACGGCACCCATGCCCTGGTCAGCAGTAGGCGCGCGCAGGATTTCGATGCGCTCGATCAGATCGGTGGCCAGCGAGTCCAGGCTGAAGCCAGCGGGCGTACGCTGGCCGTCCAGCAGGATCTGCGTGTAGCCGGCGCCCAGGCCGCGTAGTGATACGCTGCCTGGGCGGCCCGGAGCACCACTGGAAACGCTGATGCCGGGCAAGCGCTTGAGTGCCTCCAGCAGGTCGGTGTCGCCATGCCGTTGCAGTGCCTCGCGGTCCACCACGATGCGACTCGCGGTGTCGTCACGGCGAGCATCGTAACGCTCGGCTTGGACGTGCACTGCATCCAGATCGGTCGTGTTTGAAGGGGCGGGTGTCGTTGGTGGAAGGGCCGCAGCATTCGCTGGCGCCATCAGGCAGCCAATAGTGAGCCACATGCCAGTGTGTGGCCGCAGCGTTGTCGGGGAAGGCGATGATCGTCGCATGGTCGTGCAGTTCCTTTGTCACGGCGGGACAGCGGGCCGCAGGAGGTCCTCCCGCGGCCGGGTATCGAAACGATGCATGGAGGGCGGCGGCAGAGCGCCGATCAGTGCATTACTGCAGCCAGTCCTGCGGGTCCACTCGTGTTCCGTTGCGCAGCAGTTCCATGTGCAGGTGTGGCCCGGTGGTACGCCCAGTGTTGCCGCTGCGGGCGATGGGATCGCCCCTGCGCACGCGCTGGCCTGGCTGTACCGCGAAGTCCTGCAGGTGCGCAAACAGCGACTGCCAGCCAGCGCCATGATCAATCACGACAACCGTGCCGTAGTTGGCGCCATCGGGATAGGCGTGGGTGGCAGCGATCACTGTGCCGTCGGCGGGGGCGAGCACGGCGGTGCCTCGGCGCGCGGCGAAGTCGGTGCCGCGATGGGCGCGCTGGCGGAAGTCGGAAACATGACCGAATACGCTGGTAACCCGCGTATTGGACAGCGGCGCAGCGAATGAAGGGGCTGGCGGCAGCGCTTCTTCCAGGACTGTTACTGATGTGACCGGCAATGGAAGCGGAAGAGACGGCGGCCCTGCCATCGCGGCGGCTTGGACGGTGGCCAGACCGACCGTGCAGGCGGCGCCCAGCGCGACCAGCAGCAGGACGCTGGTGATACCGGGGCGGCGACCCGCATCGCCCTGCAGCATATGCTGAAGGCGTAGCTGGTGGCCGCCGAAATCGCGATGGGTCAGGGCACTGGCTGGCTGCTCTCCCGTTGCATGGCGAAGTGTCTGGATATAGGCGTGGGCCAACAGGCGGCCATCGTTGCTGGCACCCCCCTCGGCCAGTGCACGCGCATCGCATTGCAACTCGGCGGCCAGCTGCACGCGCGCGGCAATGCGTCGTACGAACGGATTGAACCAGTACAGCGCACCGACCAGTCGCATCAATGCAGCGCGCTGGGGATCGCGGCGCTGCAGATGGGCCGCCTCATGGCCAATGACCAGGCGTAGCGTTCGATCCGGCAGGGCCAGGCTGGCCGCCGGCAGGATGATCTGTGGTTGCGGCCTGCACAGGGCGAACGGCGTGCCGTTGCCGGCTACAAAACGCAGCGCGACCCCTTTCTGCTGCAGCTCCCGCATGATCTGGCGCGATTGCGGTCCCGGCAGTTGCATTGACTGCAGCGGCTGACTCTCGCGCAACAGGGCGCGCAGCCGGCGGCTGGCCAACGCCCACCGAGCGAGGGCCAGCAGGGCCCCTGCGATATGGACGGTCAGCAGCAGTGGCGTCAGCCAGGCCATCAAGGGTTCGGTCGCCGCGAGTGCAGGCAGCTGCACGGACAGCAGTGCGCCGGTGCCGCTGTCCAGCGCAACCGGCAATGTGCTGGACAGCTCCTGCAGCGGCGCGGCCTGCATCGGCAGCATCAGCGCCAGCAAGGGGGGCAGCACAGCGCACAACCACGCCCCCAGCCAGAAACGCGCCGACGCATGCGAGAGCCCGAGCTGGCGCTGCAACAGTTGCGCGCCGTACCAGACCAGGCCAGCCCCGAACAGGCTTGCAGTGAGGCTGATCATCCACAGGCCGGTTGATGACAGGCTCATGGCTGGTCCTCGTCGCCCTGGAGCAGCAGCGCCTGCAGTTGCTCGATTTCCTTGTCGCTCAGCAGGCGGCTTTCGGCGAAGGCCTGGGTCGGCAGCGGCCCGTCGATCTCCAGTACGCGGCGAGCGAAGTCGGCACTGAGTGCGGCCAGGGTGGCCACCTTGCCGACCTGGGCGCTGTAGACATTCAGGCCGTGCTGGCTGCCCTCTTTCACCAGCCCCTTGTCGACCATCCTTTCCAGCGTCTTGCGCGTGGACGAATACGACCAGTCCAGTGCAGCAGCTGCCGCGTTGTGCAGTTCACGCGCACTGCAGGCGCCATCGCGCCACAGGCACTTCAGCAACTCCAGTTCGGCGTTCGAAGGTGTTGGGGCGCGGGGCATGGCCAGACCTGTGCGTGCGATTGATGTCGCGAGTGTGCGACATCTGTCGCATGCCATGCAAGAGGGGCATCGAAGCGCGGAAGTGCTGAGGTCAGTCGATCGCCATCCGGTCGATGTCGCACAACGGCGTTTCGCCGGGGCGCAGGGTCAATACGCGCACGCCGCTGCGGGTGACCGCCACGGTGTGCTCGAACTGCGCCGACAGCTTGCCGTCGCGGGTGTAGACCGGCCATTCGTCAGGCTGTTGGCGGATGGCCGGCTTTCCCTGGTTGAGCATCGGTTCGATGGTGAACACCATGCCTTCTTCCAGCACCATGCCGGTATTGGGATGGCCGTAGTGCAGGATCTGCGGTTCCTCATGCATCTCCTGGCCGATGCCGTGGCCGCAGTATTCCTTCACTACGCTGTAGCCGTGGCTGCGCGCATGGCGGGCGATGGCGTGGCCGATGTCGCCCAGCCGCGCACCAGGACGCACGGCGGCAATGCCTTTCCACATCGCCTGGTAGGTGGTCTGCACCAGCCTGCGCGCGGCGTAGTCGACCTCACCGACCAGATAGGTGGTGCTGGAGTCGGCAATGTACCCGTTCTTTTCCAGGGTGATGTCGAGGTTGACGATCTGGCCGTTGCGCAGCACGTCGGTGGTGCTGGGCACGCCGTGGCAGATCACGTTGTCGATCGAGGTGTTGAGCACGTAGGGGAAGCCGTACTGGCCCTTGCTGGCCGGCCGCGCCTGCAGTTCATCGACGATCATGCGTTCGACGAAATCGTTGATCTCCATGGTGCTACGGCCCTGCAGCGGCAGCCGGTCGAGTGCGGCGAACACCTGCGCCAGCAGGCGGCCGGATTCGGCCATCAGCGCGATCTCGTCGGGACGCTTGATGATCGCCATTGGCTCAGGCCTGGCCCGGCGGCAACAGCGGCGGCTGCACGCCCGCCGCCCGCAGTTCGTTGGCGACGATGTCCTGGAAGCTGAGCGTGGGGTTCAGCTCGCACAGCATGCCGACCCTGATCCAGAAATTGGCCTGGGCATTGATCGAGCGGCTGGAAACGGTGCAGGCACGGCGCAGTTGGTCGTGCAGGGTGTCATCGATGTTGACGATGCCCATGGGCGGTCCTGGAGGAGTTGATATACGAATCGTATACGTTTCGTATATCCACCTCAAGGCCAGGCGGTTCAGCTGGCGTCGGTGGCAAAGCGCAGGCGGTTGCCGTCCGGGTCGTGTAGCAGCATCTCCCGGCTGCCCCATTCGGTGTCGTGTGGCGGTTGCTCGATCGGCACGTTGGCGGCACTGAAGGCGCGGTGCAGGCTGTCGACGTCGTCGACGATGAAGTACACCGCGCCGCCGACCTCGCAGTCACCGCTGTGTTCGGTGAGGAAGATCGTCTGGCCGTCGCGGGTGAGCTGGGCGAACAGCGGGAAGCCGGGTTCGAAGCGGTGTTCCCAGTCAACCACGAAACCGAGCCCCTGTACGTAGAACGGCACGGTGGTATCGGCGTGGCGCATGCGCAGTTGCGGGATGACGGTCTGGGGCATGGCGAGGGCTCCTGGGGCAGGCGTCCAGTGTAGTGCCGGCCGCTGGCCGGCATCCTCGTGAGCCCGGGAACAATGAGGTTGCCGGCCAGCGGCCGGCACTACCGACTCTGCCTGGGCCTGGTAGTTGCCAACCTTGGTTGGCATTGCCGGCCAGCGGCCGGCACGACCAGAAGCGGTCAGCAGGCCGTCGGCACCGAGGCCATCGCCGCCAGCAGCTCCCGGTTCACCTGCTGGTGCCGCGCCTGCCACACCGGCAGATCCCCGGCGCTGACGTCAGGCTGGCCATCCAGCGACGACAGCCAGCGCTTGAAGCGGCTCTGGTAGTGGGCCAGCGACACTTCGCCGGTGATGTCACTGCCGGCCAGGCCACCGGCGCGCAGCGCTTCGATCACCACCAGTGCGTGTTCCAGCTGGAAGCGGCCCTGGTCCCAGTTGCTGCGGGCGACGTCCTCGGCGAACACGTCCTTGTCGATCGACAGGTAGGTCGGCTGCGGCGACTTGGCCTGCTCGGCGGCGAATGCGGCGACCAGCGCCTCCGGATGCTCGAAGCGGCGGAATGCATGGCCCATGCCCAGGCGGTGACCCCAGCCCACGTCCACGTCCATGCACCAGTACGTCAGCCGGCCGCTCATCAGCGGGCGCCAGTGGTTCTCCCAGGCATGGCCGAGGCCGATGTCGCTGGAGGTGATGCCGAGCACGTGGATGTGCGAGATCTGTGGCAGCTTGCTGGCGGCGTTCACCCACGAACCGCAGTGCATGCCGAACGGGAAACGCATGTTGTCCGGATGGTTGTCCAGCACCACCAGCTGGAACGGCGCCTGCATGCGCATGCGCTGCAGCAGCGGCAGGCTGAGGTGATGGAAGTCGCCACTGCCGAGCATCACCGTGCCGAGCTGCGCGGGCAGCGGTGCCAGCACTTCAGTGGCGAAACGCTCCAGGGTCGCATTGCTGCAGGCGAAGCGCAGTGGATCGTGCCACTGCGACAGGGCCAGGGTCTGCGCTTGTGGCAGCGGCAGCACGCCACCGTCCAGGTCCAGGATCAGCGGGGAACGCAACGGCATCGTTCAACCGCCTCCATCAGGTTCGCCCTGCAGGTACGGTGCCAGCCTGCGCAGGGCAGCACGCAGCAGCGGGGAACGGGCGTGGATCGCATGCCGGGTGGAGGTGAAGCTGGCACCCAGTTCGGCCTTGATCCGCGAATCGGTCCAGCCGGCCACGTAGTGGCTCAGGCCGTGCTGCAGCGCGTACTCGAGGTTGTGCATCCAGCTCACCGCGTACAGGTTGTGCTCGCGCGATTGCGGATAGGCCAGGCCGATGTACTTGTCCACCAGCTTGCCGGCATGCACGTAGCACAGGTTCCAGCCGATCAGCTGGCCCTGGTGGCGGTACAGGAACATCCGTCCCTGGCCCTGGCTGTCGGCCAGAAGGTACTGGAAATAGGGCAGGTCGAGCTGGTCGAAATGCACCGCGCTCTGCGCGAACACGCCCAGGTACAGCGCGTACAGTTCGGCCTGCAGCTGCGGGTCGGCCAGCGCCGGATCACCAGTGGCTACGCAGTCGATCTGCAGGTCATCACGCGAGCGCAGCTTGCGCCGGATGTTCTTGCGGCGCGAGGAGGACAGGCGGCCGAGATAGCCGTCGAGCGAATCGAAATCGATCGCCACCCAGGCCAGCGGCATGCCTTCCAGTTCAACGAAGCCGCGTTCCAGCAATGCCTGCAGGAACGCGCCGCTGTGTGCGTTGGCTGCGTCGTCCAGCAGCGGTGAATCGATGTCCAGGTCCTTGACCACCAGCAGGCGCGTATCGCCGGTCGCGTGACGCGTCACGTCCTCGGCCAGTGCCTCCGGCGCGACGTGCGCCGGCAGCGGGGTGTACTCGGTGCTGGTGGCACCGATGAAGCGGGTCTGCCAGGTGATCCACGGCCGCCACAGGCGCGACAGCGGCAGGCCGAGCAGCTTGCCGCGGAGTGCGTCGTCCATCGTGGTGGTCAGGTCCAGCGGCGCACGGAAGGTCGGCAGGCCACTGGGCAGGCGGCCTGCCTCGAAACCGAGCGGCGGGTGGGCCAGGAAGCCTTCCAACAGCGCGGCCGGTTCCAGCGCAGTGCTGGATGCACGTGACGTCATCTCCATCGGCACGGGAACCGGCAGCGCATCCGACCTCAGCCCTTGGCCTTGGTCAGCGCCTGGTCGAGCAGGGTGATCGCCAGGTCGATCTCTTCGTAGCTGATGTCCAGCGACGGCGCGAAGGTGATCACGTTCTTGTACCAGCCACCCACGTCGAGCACGAGGCCCATGCGCTTGCCGTCGTGCAGCAGGTCACCGGCCAGGCCGATGTCGACCATGCGGTCCAGCAGTTCCTTGTTCGGGGTGTAGCCGTCGGTCTGGCAGATTTCCGCACGCAGGGCCAGGCCCAGGCCGTCGACATCGCCGATTTCCGGGTGGCGCTTCTGCAGGCCACGCAGGCCGTCGAGGAAGTACGCGCCCTTTTCCGGCACGGTGCGCTCGTAATCCATTTCCTTGCCCAGCTTCAGCACTTCCAGGCCCAGGCGGGTGCCCAGCGGGTTGGAGTTGAAGGTGGAGTGGGTGGAGCCCGGCGGGAACACGGTCGGGTTGATCAGCTCTTCGCGCGCCCACAGGCCCGACAGCGGGTTCAGGCCGTTGGTCAGCGCCTTGCCGAACACCAGCACGTCCGGGGTCACGCCGAAGTGCTCGATCGCCCACAGCTTGCCGGTGCGCCAGAAGCCCATCTGGATTTCATCGACGACCATCAGGATGCCGTACTTGTCCAGCACGCGCTTGAGGCCGGTGAAGAAGTTGCGCGGCGGGATGACGTAGCCGCCGGTGCCCTGGATCGGCTCGACATAGAACGCGGCGTACTCGGCCTGGCCGACCTTGGGATCCCACACGCCGTTGTACTCGCTTTCGAACAGGCGCTCGAACTGCCACACGCAGTGGTCGGAATACTCGTCCGGGGTCATGCCCTTCGGGCGACGGAACGGGTACGGGAACGGGATGAACATCGCGCGCTCGCCGAAGTGGCCGTAGCGGCGGCGGTAGCGGTAGCTGGAGGTGATCGACGACGCACCCAGGGTGCGGCCGTGGTAACCACCTTCGAAGGCGAACATCAGGCTCTTGCCGCCACGCGCGTTGCGCACGATCTTCAGCGAGTCTTCAATGGCCTGCGCGCCGCCGACGTTGAAATGCACGCGGCCGTCGAGGCCGAACTTCTCGTGCATGTCCACGGCAATGGTCTTGGCCAGCTGCACGCGGGTCGGGTGCAGGTACTGGCTGGCCACCTGCGGCAGGGTGTCGATCTGGTCCTTCAGCGCGTCGTTCAGGCGCTTGTTGCTGTAGCCGAAGTTGCAGGCCGAGTACCACATCTGCAGGTCGAGGTAGGGCACGCCCGCACCGTCGAACATGTAGCTGCCTTCACCGCGCTGGAAGATCTTCGGCGGGTCGACGTAGTGGACGGTGTCGCCGAAGGAGCTGTAACGGGCTTCGTCGGCCAGCAGCTGCGCGTCGGAGGCGGCTGCGTCGGCGTTCTTGTCAAAAATGTTCATGCAGTTCGGTTCCGTGAAGGACGTTCGAAAGAGGACAACAGGGGGCGTGCTTGGAAGGGAGTGCTCAGGCGGTGGCCAGCAGCAGCGGCAGTGCGGCAGGCTGCGGGCTGGCGTCGATGCGACGTGGCTGCAGCAGGCTGCCATCAAGCAGGCGCGGCAACAGTGCGATTGCATCGTGGAAGGTGTCGATGGCGGCATGCTCGATGCCGGCATTGCTGCAATGGGTGATCAGGCGACGCTTGGCGAACACGAAGTCGGCGTCTTCGGACACGCAGAAGTCCGAGCTGCCATCGCCGATCATCAGCACGCGCGGTGCTTCTTTGGCGCGTGCCTGTGCGGCGCAGGTGCATTTGCAGGTGCCGCTGCGGCAACCTTCGGCCTGGTAGGGCGATTCCAGTTCCCAATGGTCATCGCACCAGCGCAGGTGGTTGGCCACCACCGGCAGCGGCGGCAGGCCATGGTTGGCGAGGATGCGGTGGATCGCATAGTCCAGACCATCACTGACGATGCGCAGCGGCAGGCCGAGCTGGTCGGCACGGGTGACGAAGGCGGCGAATCCCGGATCGATCTGCACCTGGTCCAGGTGGGCATCGAGCGTGGCCGGGTCGAGCTTCAACAGCCGCACCTGGCCCTGCATGCATTCACGCGAACCGATCCGGCCGGCTTTCCACTGTTCTTCCAGGTCCTGCCAGCCCGGCTGGCCGTACTTCTCCAGCAGCGAGTCGATGACATCTTCGAGGCTGATGGTGCCATCGAAGTCACACAGGATGCTCCAGCGCATGGGCAGGTCCGTCGATGAAAGAAACGTCCGGCGCGATGCCGGGGCAGGCTCAATGTAGGCAGGCAGCCTTTCTCGTTCCTTTCCTGTTGAAAGCCCGCATTTCCGGTCGGGGAAAGCGTTCAGGAAGGTGCAGGGATGAATGCGTGTGGCGCAGGTCATGCCTGCGCCTGAAGGTCAGGCCCGGGCGAGTGCCTGCAGGATTTCGGCGGTGTCTTTACGGGTCTGCCAAGCGCTGTTGCCGAGCGTCAGCATGCGTGCGGCGAAGTCGCGCGCGTTGGGCATCGGGTCACCCGGCACGATGCCGCGCAGGTAGGTGTAGTCGGGCAGGGCATGGATGAACATGCGGCTGACTCCGAGCCCGCGCGGCCACAGCTCTTTCAGCACGCCATCGCGGGCCTGCTGGCTGGGCAGCAGCAGCATCAGCATCGGCCAGGTGCCGCCGGTACCGGCCAGTCCATCGACCACTTCCACCGCCGGCAGTTGCGCCAACTGCACCCGCAGTTGCAGGGCGCGCAGGCGTCCGGCCTGCAGGAAGGCAGGCAGGCGCCGCGCGGCATTGGCTCCGATGTTCTGCCGCCATCGGCTGACCCGGTGCTGCGGGATATCCAGCGCGAAGATGTCACCCACCGCTTCTTCGGGATCGCCACGCTGCAGCGCACGGCGTAGCGGATTGCCATACACCAGCGACAGCAACGACGGGCGGTAGCAGGTGGCCAGGCCGAACAGCTGAACGCTGCGCAGCAGCTCCCACCGAAGGTTGAAACGCGTCTGCTCGGCGGCGTGCTCGGCCAGCGCCGCGCGCAACGCATCGTCACGACTGACCAGCAGGCCGCCTTCATGCAGGCTCAGGCCCTTGCCAGCGGCGAGGCTGAAGAATCCGATATCGCCACGCAGGCCGACACTGCTGTTGCCGACCCGTGCACCCAGCGCCTGTGCGGCATCTTCGATCACCCAGGCGCCTGCTGCGCGCGCCACTTCATTGGCCAGATCCACGTCGGCAATGCGTCCTCCCAGGTGGGTAGGCAGGATCGCAAGCGTGCGCGCATCGGCCAGCCGCTTGAGCTGGCCCGGATCGAAGTCGAAATGACCGCGACGGGTGTCGCACAGCTGTACACGCAGGCCCAGGCTGTGCACCGCGATCGGTACCAGTGGGCAGGTATAGGCCGGCATGATCACGGTATCGCGTCTGGGCGCGCGCCTGCGCAGCGTACGCAGCGCGATCAGCAGCGCGTGGGTACCGGAGCAGGTCAGCTGCAGCGGAGGGGTACCCAGTTGGCTGGCCAGGATCTCGCGCAGGTCGCCACCGCCGGGAAGGAAGTCGCTGGCCTGCATTGGCAGGCCAGCAGTCGGCGGCAGTTCGCGCGCGAACAGGCTCATCGCAACGCGCTCACGTCGTGGCTTCGGCAGGGCTGTGCGGGTCGTCCGCCTCGGCACGGCCGAGGCAGACGATGCCGGCCACGATCAGTACCGCACCGAGCAGATGATGCAGCGTCAGTGGTTCATTCAACAGCCACGCCGACAGCAGCAGCACGCTGATCACCTCCAGGTGCGAGGCCGCGAAGGCAGGTCCGATCGGCGCGTGGCGCAGCAGGCTCATCCAGGTGAAGAACGCGCCCACGTAGCCGAGGATCGCGCCGTACACCCAAGGCTGCGACAGCACGCGCAACAGCCAGGCGGTATTGGCTTCGACCGGCAGCGCGGCATCGCCGGCGTACTTGAAGCACAGCTGGGCCAGCGTATCGAAGGCCATCAGCAGCGGGAAACCGATCACATACAGGCGCCTCACGAGCCGGCCCCCACCACCGCCACGCCGGCGGTGACCAGCAGCATGCCGGTCACCCGCAGCGGTGTCAGTTTCTCGCGGAACAGGATACGGCCGGCGATCATCAGCGCGACGATGTTGATCGAGCCGAGCAGCACGCCCTTGGACAACGGCACCAGTGACAGGAACGCGATCCAGGCGACGAATTCGAGTACATAGCAGGCGATTCCCAACCACAACCAGGGCCGGCTCAGCATGTGCTTCCAGCGCTGCAAGCCCTCTGCTTCATTCGGGTCGCTGGCGGCGGCCTTGAACGCAAGCTGGCCACCGGTATCGAGCACCACGTTGACCAGCCACAACAGCGTGGCGAGTGACCCCATTTCAGGCCACCGCCTTGAGGACGCCGCTGCGTTCACCGATCTCGCTGAAGAAGCGCGCGCTGCGACGGATCACGTCGCGCCGTTCGCGATCGATGGTGATCATGTGGTAGCTGTCTTCCAGCACCACCAGTTCCTTCGGGCCGCTGACCCGCGCCATCACCAGCTCGGCGTTGCTCATGCTGGCCACGTCGTCCTCGCGGGCGTGCATCACCAGACAGGGAGCGGTGACCTGGTGCAGGTGGCGGCGGGTCCAGTTGCTAAGGGCGCGCATTTCGGCCAGGGCATGCCAGGGGTTGCCAGGCAGGCCGGCGGCGGCGCTGTCGCCGGACAGCATGGCTGCGCTGACCTGCGCGCGCAGGCGCTCGTCACGCAGGCCGTAGGGCGGCTCTTCCATGAACATGCGATCGCGGCCGATGTTGAAGCGCTTGAACCACGGCAGCAGGAACGAGAAGCGGGCCACGGCCGGAATGTTCCAACCGTCGTAGCGGAACGTGGCGCCGTATACGCCCACGCCGGAAACCCATTCCGGGCGGCGCGCAGCTAATGCCAGCGACAGTACCGCGCCCATCGACAGGCCGCCGACGAACAGCTGGTCAACCTTGCCGCGCAGGGTCGCTGCCGCATCTTCCACGCCCTGGTACCACTGTTCCCAGGTGGTCGCCAGCAGGTCGTCGACGCTGCCGCAATGGCCGGGCAGCTGCACGCCGTGCACGGTGAAACCGGCATTGTTCAGGCCCTTGCCCAGCATGCGCATTTCCGCTGGCGTGCCGGTCAGGCCGTGAACCAGCAGCACGCCCTGCGGGCCACCGGGGAGGAAGAAGTCGTGCGTTTCGGTCACCTGGCGGCTCCGGGGCGGCAGTGGGGATGGTCAGGATCGCAAGCGCGATTTTCACCAGCCTTTCAGCGCCCCGGACCGGGTCAGGGGGCCTTCAGCAGCGGCAGCGTGATGGTGACCTTCAGTCCGCCGCCGGCACGGTTGAGGAAGCCCAGGCGTCCACCGAAGTGCTCCACGGCCTCGTGGGCGATGGCCAGGCCCAGGCCGGTGCCGCTGGACGTGGTGCCCGGGGCGCGGAAGAAACGCTCGCCCAGCCGTGGCATCACGTCCTCGGGCACGCCGGGGCCGTTGTCCTCCACGTACAGCTCCACATCATTGTCGTCCAGCGCCTGCACGCCGACCGTGACGGTGGCGCCGCGGCCTGCATAGCGCAGGGCATTGTCGATCAGGTTGTCCAGCGCATCCTGCAGCAGGGCGCCGTTGCCGAGCACACGCAGCGGCTGGCTGCTGCCGCGGTAGCCGAGGTCGATGCCATCGCGGATCGCTTCCGGCACGCGGGTGCCCACCCATTGCGGCAGCAGGGTGCCAAGAGCCAGCGCTTCGACGGTTTCCGGCACGGTCTGCGCGCGGCTCAGCGCCAGCAGCTGGGTGCTGACCCGCGCGGTGCGCTGGTTGAGCCGGCGGATGTGCTGCAGCGCCTCGCGCACGGTGTCCGGGTCGCCATGTGCCAGCGCCTGGTCCACGTGCAGGGCCATGCCGGCCAAGGGCGAGCGCAGCTGATGCGCGGCATCGGCGATGAAGCGGTTCTGCAGCGTGATCATCTCCGCCTGGCGGGCGAACAGGCCATCGATGGTGCTGATCAGCGGTTGGATTTCTTCCGGCACGTCGGCATCGGAGATCGGCGCCAGCTCGCCACGGCGCTGTGCCAGGCGGGTGGTCAACGGGGTCAGGATGCGCAGGCCATAGGTCACGCCGAACCAGACCAGCGCCGCGGTACCCAGCGCCAGCATGGTCATCAGCGGGATGATGATCATCAGGATCTCGCGCGCACGCTGCCGGCGGTCGGCCATGCTCTCGGCCACGGTCACCGCCAGCTGGTCCTGCGGGTCGTTCATCGCCTGCGTGCAGACGGTGGCCATGCGCACCTGCTGGCCGTTGAGGGTACCGTCGTAGAGCGCAGGATGCACACCGGTGCAGTCCTGCGAAGGAGCGTACGGGCTGAAGTCCGCATTGCCGCTGAGCGTACCCATGCGGCTGCTGTCGACGTTGAAGTAGCGATGGCCGTCGGGGTCGTACTCGATCAGGAAGCGCGCCTGCGGAGACAGGTCGCTGGTCACCGGCATGGTGCTCAGCATCTGTGCGAACGAATGCGTGTCGTCGATCAGGTTGCGGTCGTGGATGCGATTGGAATAGTCCAGCGCAACGTAATAGGCAAGGACCGTGTTGAAGATCAACAGGCCCAGCATCGGCAGCGCCAGGAAGGCGAGCAGGCGCCGGCGCAGGCTGGGCGGGCCACTGATCACGGCGTGCTGTCGTCCTGCGCGTCTTCCAGCATGTAGCCCAGCCCGCGTACGGTGCGGATGCCGATGCCGCCGGGTTGCAGCTTGCGGCGCAGGCGATGCAGGGCGATGTCCAGGCCGTTGTCGGTCAGGTCCTGGCCCCAGTCGCACAGCGCTTCGACCAGCTGTGCGCGCGAGACGATGCGTTCGGCACGCACCGCCAGTGCGGACAGCAGGCCGAATTCGCGTGCGGTCAGCTCCAGCGACTGCTCGTCGATCCACACGCGGTGTCCGGCCAGATCCAGCCGCAGGCGGCCGATTCGCAGGTCCGGGTTGCCATTGCTGGTGACCCGGCGCAGCTGCGCACGCACGCGCGCCTCGAATTCGTCCAGCGCGAACGGCTTGACCAGGTAGTCATCGGCGCCAAGGTCGAGCACCCGCACGCGTTCGGCCAGGCCGTCACGGGCGGTCACCACCAGCACTGCCAGGCCATCACCGCGCTGGCGCAGGCGCTGCAGCACGTCACGGCCGTCCAGCTGCGGCAGGCCCAGGTCCAGCACCAGCAGCGCGTACTGGGTCGAGCCCAGCGCGGCATCGGCGTGCGCGCCGTTGTCGACGTGGTCGACCACATGGCCCTGCCGGCGCAACGAGGCGCACAGGCCGGAGGCGATGTCCGGGTCGTCTTCAGCAATCAGAACGCGCATGCGCGTGGGCTCCAGTAGCAGTCAGGCCGGCCGGATGATCGCGGTGGGCCTCTCGGCTGCCGAGGGTAGCCGCAAACCGGGTGAAGGGGGAGCGCGCTGGCGCTTGCAGGCGCCGCCGCGCTGTCCTTCCATTCAGTCCTGCAGGCCGGGCTCGCCCTGCGCCAGCGGCACCCGCGAGCCATCCAGCAGGCCCCGGCTGAGCGTGCCGTTCTCGATGAACAGCAGTTCGCCGTTTTCACCGTTCTTGATGCTGCTGTCGATGGCGATCACGCGGTCGCCATGGAAACTGCTGACGTGCGGCATCGAGGTGTGGCCGACCACGATGCGCTTGAGTTGCAGGCGATCCAGCACCGCCTGTACGCCCTGCGTATCGAGGCGGCCATCGAAGTAGCCGCGGTACCAGATCGGGCTGGTCTTGCCGTCATACAGCGGCGCGGTGGCCGGGTCGGCCTTCACTTCGGCCTTGGGCAGGCCCAGCGACGCCTGGTAGGCCGCATTGGTGCGAGCCGGTTCCAGCGCCAGCTCCACCGCCTCGGGCGAGATGCCGCCATGCAGGAACAGAGTGTCGCCGATCTTCAGCAGTACCGGGCGGGTGCGCAGCCACTGCCCGATCACCGAATCGGCACCGTACAGCTGCGGGTAGCTGCGGCCGAGCAGCTGCGCGCTGCGCAGGTACTTCGGATTGACGTAGCGGAGGTCGTCGTACAGCACCATGGTTTCGTGGTTGCCCAGCACGAAATGCACCGCGCCGCCGGCGGCGGCCGCCTGCTGCTGCAGGCCGTACAGCAGCCAGAACGCCTCGGTTACCTGCGGGCCGCGGTCGAACACATCGCCGGCGACCACCAGCGTGTCCTTGCCCAGTGCCCAACGGTCCTGCGCATCGATGACCTGGTTGGCGCGCAGCAGGCGCACCAGCAGCCCGTACTGGCCATGGATGTCGGACAGCGCGACGATGCGCGGCGCAGCCGGAAGCACGGAGGCCGAAGGCGCGTTCGGTACCGCCACATGCACGGTGTGCCCGTAGCCACAGCGCGCTGCGATATCGGTGCCTGCAGTGCCCATGGCAAGTGTGCGCGACTCGACCTTGTCGGCGCAGATCCACTTGGCCAGCAGTTGCTCGCCCTGGCGGAACACATAGGGGCCATCGGCGTCCACATGGGCGGCGGGGGCCGCGACCTCGCGTGCCTGCGTGGTTGCTGCGGCGCAGGCCAGCACCGGCAGCAGCAGGGCGGTCAACAGGGAAGGGCGATAGCGCGACATCGGCAGCATCCGGCAGCGGAAAGGCCTGATCCTAACCGGCGTGGCCGGGCGGCGGTGTGCGCGAACGGGCGGGTCAGCTGCTGCCGCTCCCGTCCTTGAGCTTGCGCACACGGGTTGCAGACGCTGGCAGCGGTTCGCCATCGCGACCGCGTGGCTGCATGTAGGGCAGCGGTCGCCGTGTGCTCGACTCGATCAGCTGGGAGTGCGCTTCACCGGCGCCGAAGCGGTGGCGCTCGCCCCACTGGCGCAGGGCGACCAGCAGCGGGAACAGTTCCAGGCCAGCGGCGGTGAGCACGTATTCCTGATATGCCGAGCCGTCGGAGGCGGGCTGCAGCCGCAGGATGCCTGCTTCGACCAGCCGGCGCAGGCGGTCGCTGAGGATATTACGGGCCGCACCGAGGCTGCGCTGGAAATCGCCAAAGCGGGTGACGCCATCGAAGGCATCACGGATGACCAGCAGCGCCCAACGGTCACCGAGCAGATCGGCGCTGCGGGCAACGGGGCAGGGGCTGTCGGCGTGCATGGTGGACCTCTCTGATGTGGTTGCAGTTTAAAACCAATGGCAGTAGCCTGCATCAAGTTTCAAATTGCAACTACATCATGACTGCAGCACCCATCCCACGCCCCCTGCTGGTCCTGCTCGCGGTTGCCGCAGGTGCCAGCGTTGCCAACGTCTATTACGCACAGCCATTGCTGGAACGCCTGGCACAGGCCTTTGCGCTGGACCCCGCGCTGGCCGGGGCGGTACTGGCAGCGACCCAGGCGGGCAGCGTGCTGGCCTTGCTGGGCCTGCTGCCATTGGCCGACAGGGGCGATCGCCGGCGCCTGCTACGCCTGCAGTTGATGGCGCTGGTGGTCGCATTGCTGTGGTTGGCGGCCGCGCGAACGGCCGTGTGGCTGTTGTCGGGCATGCTTCTGGCCGGCCTGCTGGGCACCGCGCTGACCCAGGGGTTGATCGCCTACACCGCATCGCTGGCACCGGCTCAGCAGCGCGGGCGCGTGGTCGGCATGGTGCAGGGCGGTGTGTTCATTGGCCTGCTGCTGGCGCGTGTAGTGTCCGGCGTGGTGGCGGCCGCCGTTGGCTGGCGCGCGGTCTATCTGCTGTCGGCGGCGCTGATGGCGGCGTTGGCAGTGCTGCTGTGGCGGCGTCTGCCGGCGGTGCCGGTACCGGTGGTGCCGCCGGGCTGGCGTGCCTTGATGGGGTCGATGCTGGGCATGCTGCGCGATGACCGGACGCTGCGTGAGCGCGGTCCGTTGGCACTGTTGCTGTTTGCCGGCCTCAATGTGTTCTGGGCGGCAGCGCCACTGCCGTTGTCGGCGCCACCGCTGCACTGGTCGACTGCCGCCATCGGTGCGCTGGGCCTGGCTGGGGTGATCGGTGCGCTGCTTGCGGCGCGGGTCGGGCACTGGATGGACCGTGGATTCGCGCATCGGGTCAGCCTCGGCGCGCTGCTGCTCATGCTGGTCGCGTGGTGGCCGCTGCTGGGGTTGCCGCATTCGGTGGGCATGCTGTTGCTGGGCGTGGTCGTGCTCGATCTGGGCGGGCAGGCGCTGCATGTATCGAACCAGGCCCTGTTGCTGCGCGCGCCGGGCGAACAGCATGGGCGCCTGGTGGCGCTGTACATGCTGTTCTATGCGCTGGGCAGTGGTGCTGGTGCAGCGGCCGGGCCCTGGATGCAGGCGCGCCATGGCTGGCCGGCGGTATGCCTGCTGGGCGCCGGCATCGCGTTGCTGGCGCTGCTGTGGTGGGCGGCGTGGCGGATACCGCGCCGTACCGCAATGTAGCGACGCGCGCGCCCGGGGTTGCCGCTACCGCTGCAATGCCCGCCGCCCGGGGGCTTCCTGCAGTGCATCGCTGGCCACCACCACTCGGTTGCGGCCACTGCGTTTGGCCTCGTACATCGCCGCGTCGGCACGGGCCATCAGCCGCTCGTAGTCCGGATGACCATCATGGCCGGCGACACCGATGCTGGCGGTCAGGCTCAATACCTGGCCGTTGGCCAGCGGTACCGGCGATTGTGCGATCTGCCGGCGCAGGCTTTCGGCAATCACTGCCGCCTGTGATTCGCTGGCGGCGACCAGCACCACCACGAATTCCTCGCCACCGTAGCGGAACAGATAATCGCTGCCACGGGTGAGCTGGCCGAGCACCCCAGCCACATGCTGCAGTGCGCGGTCACCCGCATCGTGGCCGTGGCCGTCGTTGATCGCCTTGAAATGATCCAGGTCGAGCAGCAACAGCGAGAACGGCGTACGGTTGCGTGTAGCCAGCTCGATTTCCCGGCGCAGCACGGTCGGCAGGAAGCGGCGGTTGAGCAGGTTGGTCAGCGCGTCGCTGCCGGCATCGAGTTCGCCGATGCGCTCGAACAGCAGGGTCATCAACGTGCGGATCGCGGCCAGGTCCTCGCGGATCGCTGGCAGCACTGTAAGCCGCTGCGCAGGATCATCGGCGGCGGCCCGCTGCAGGCAGCCGTCGATACGCGCCATCAGCTGGTCGACCTGCTGTGTCTCGCTGCTCTCGCCGAAGCTGGGAATGCCCTTGTGGGTGAACCACAGGCCAAATTCGGAAGTGGCCAGGCTGGCGCCGTCGCTGCCCTGCACATGGCCGGCCAGGGCGTAGAGCAGCGCGTTTTCCCAGTCCAGCAGCAGCGCGCGCTGGCGCTCGCGCTCGGTGCTGACGTTCTGCACCAGCGAGAACAGCCGGTACGCAGCATCGGCGCGGGTGGAGCGTTCGCGGGCATGGGTGTAGGCCAGGGTCATGCCTTCCATGGCGATATCCATGATCGCGCTGAGGCAGTCGATGGCGGCGAACGCAGTGTCGCTGTCCGGCGCATCGTCGCGCAGGCGCACGAACAGTTCATGTTTGAGCACGCGTGCGCCACGGGTGACCAGGTCGACCGGAATGCCGACGCGGGCGTGCACGTCGCCGATGATCCGTTGCGAGGCCACCGTGTTGGCGATGCCGCTGGCATCGGTGGTCAGCAGCTGCGCCAGCCAGCGCTGCATGGCCGGCTGCAGGCGCTGCTTGACCTGGTCGTGGGAAAGGAAACGGCGCGCACGGGTGTCCTGCAGCAGCACTTCGTAGAAGCGTTGGGCCAGGGCCGGTGGGGCATCGGCGGCCGCGGCATGCAGCAGCGCGGTGGCGGCAGGGCCGGCCTGCAGCAGGCACTGCTGCCAGGCCTCGGCCAGCGGCTGGCTGGCGTCGTCCAACTGGGGTGGTTCCACGTCGATCTCTGATTGCGTACGGCAAACCACGGGTATCGGCCGTGGCGGCGTGCGGTTGATGGCGGGCTAGCCGACCAGTTTAAGCGCGATGCAGGCTTGCGCGGTGCGCAAAGCACATCGGCACGGCTGCGGCAATGCGTGAACGCATTTGAGAATCACTCGCATTGATGGGAGAATGCGCGCACGGATCGGGCTGTGGCTACCTGCAGCGGCGCTCCGCCTCCCCCTCGTCGTTGCCTCAAGCCCTTTGCCAGAGGCCCCGTTGCCCTGCCAGAAGGTCCAGATCATGTCCCGAGCCGTTGTCCCTTCGCCGCGCCCGCTGGCGCTCGCCGTTGCCGCCCTGCTGGCCGGCAGCGCGCTGACCGCCCACGCTGAAACCGACGCCACCGATATCGACACGGTGCATGTCACCGCTTCGCAGATCGCACGGCAGGCGCTGGGCACCTCGACCATCACCGCCGAGGACATCGCCAAGCGGCCGCCGGCCAACGACATCGCCGAACTGTTGCGGACCATGCCAGGTGTCAACCTGACCGGCAACAGCGCGTCGGGCCAGTACGGCAACAACCGCCAGATCGATCTGCGTGGCATGGGCCCGGAAAACACCCTGATCCTGGTTGACGGCAAGCGCATCGGCGCGCGTGATGCTGTGCGCATGGGCCGCAGCGGTGAGCGCAATACCCGCGGTGATACCAACTGGGTGCCGGCGGAAATGATCGAGCGCATCGAAGTGCTGCGCGGCCCTGCAGCGGCGCGCTATGGCTCCGGTGCTTCCGGTGGCGTGGTCAACATCATCACCAAGCGCCCGACCGGCGATCTGACCGGTGCGGTCGACCTGTATGGCCTGGTGCCCGAGCACAGCGCCGAAGGCGGCAGCGAGCGCGTCGGCCTGCAGCTGAGTGGGCCGATGACCGACACCCTGTCGTTCCGCTTGTACGGCAATCTCAACAAGACCGATGCCGACTCACTGGACCTCAACCGCCAGTACGCCACCAACCCCAACGCAGTGCCGCCAGCCGGCCGCGAGGGCGTCAAGAACCGCGACGTCAACGCGCTGCTGCGCTGGGACGTAACCGCCAACCAGGTGGTCGAGTTCGAAGCCGGCACCAGCCGCCAGGGCAACATCTATGCCGGCGACCGCGCCGTCAGTACCACCGGCACCTCGACACCGATCGATCTGGGGGCTTTGGCCGAGCAGCAGGCCGAGACCAACCGCATGTACCGCAATACCGGCGCGATCACCCATCGCGGCCGCTGGGGAGACGTGACCTCGCGGGTAACGGCGGCAGTGGAAGCGGTGA
The DNA here is from genome assembly GCF_059416125.1 of Stenotrophomonas sp. GW821-FHT09E08. Taxonomy (NCBI): domain Bacteria; kingdom Pseudomonadati; phylum Pseudomonadota; class Gammaproteobacteria; order Lysobacterales; family Lysobacteraceae; genus Stenotrophomonas; species Stenotrophomonas sp. GW821-FHT09E08. The sequence continues at coordinate 258,520 of NZ_JBWKOO010000001.1, read as the reverse complement.
ACAACTCGCGCATCAATGAAGGCCTGGCCGGCGGCCCGGAAGGCAGCTTCAACGGCACCGACTGGTCGACCTCGCGCCTGCGCAACTACCAGCTGGATGGCGAACTGAGCTTCCCGACCACGCTGGGTGGTGCCGAGAACATCTGGACGCTGGGCTTTGAATACCTCGACAGCCGCCTGACCGACCCGTATTCGATGAGCCAGTCCAGCAGCAGTGGCGGCGGCTTCCCGGGGCTGTCGGCCGACCGTGCGCGCGGCAAGGCCGATGCGCAGACCACCGCCGTATTCGTGGAAGACAACATCTACCTGGGCGAGCGTTGGATCATCACTCCGGGCCTGCGCTTCGACCATCACAGCCAGTTCGGCAACAACACCAGCCCCAGCCTCAATGCGCAGTTCCGCATCAACAGCGACTGGGTGGTGAAGGGCGGCATCGCGCGCGCGTTCAAGGCGCCGAACCTGTACCAGTCGAATCCGGACTATCTGTACTACACCCGTGGCAATGGCTGCCCGAACGCACTGCCGAGCCTGGGTGCCGGCTGCTACATGCGGGGCAATGCGGACCTGAAGGCGGAAACCAGCCTGAACAAGGAACTGGGCGTCGAGTGGGCACCGCAGAGCGGCTGGCAGGCGTCCTTGACGTACTTCCACAACGACTACAAGGACAAGATCCAGGCCGGCTACACCCAGATCGGGCTGACTGCCGATACAAAGGGCCGCATCTTCCGCTGGGAGAATGCACCGAAGGCGATCGTGCAGGGGCTGGAAGGCAACCTGGTGATTCCGCTGCTGGGCGAGCAGGGCAACCGCCTGAAGTGGAGCAACAACTTCACCTACATGGTGGAGAACGAGAACAAGAGCACCGGCCAGCCGCTGTCGGTGATTCCGAAGTACACGATCAACACGATGCTGGACTGGCAGGCCACCGACAAGCTGTCGCTGCTGCTGACCGGCACGTTCTATGGCAAGCAGAAGCCGGCTACCACCAACATCAACAATGATCCGCGTTGCACCGGCACCTGCGATCCGTCGATCGCACTGCAGGATCGCGGTGCGTACAACATCTGGGGCGTGAGCGCACGCTACAAGGTGACCGAGACGGTCAGCTTCGGCTTCGGCGTCAACAACCTGGCCGACAAGCGCCTGTTCCGCGAGGCCAACAGCAGCGATGCCGGCGCGGCCACCTACAACGAACCGGGCCGCGCCTACTGGGCCAGCCTGCGATTCGGGTTCTGAGCACACGCGGGTAACGGCCCGCTGCGTTCGTCAGGCATGGCCTCGCGCTACGGGGTAGCGCCGGGCCGTGCACGATGGTATCGCCCAGCAATCCGCGCCCCGGTAGCGCCGGGCCATGCCCGGCGAAGGTATCGGTGGCCTGCAATGTTATAAACACCGTGATAGTTTCCCAACGCCCTCCGGCGTAGCCTGCCTCCCATCGCAAAGGAGCTGTTGCCATGGGCCACGACCACGATCACCTGCCGTCCGAGATCCGCCACGAGAAACCCTTGTGGTGGGCACTCGGCCTGACCTCCACCTTCCTCGTTGTCGAAGTGGTGGGTGCGTTCTGGACCAACAGCCTGGCGCTGCTGTCCGACGCCGCGCACATGGCCACCGACGCTTTGGCGCTGATGATCGCGCTGGTTGCGGTGAGGCTGAGCCGGCGCCCGCCGGATGCGCGTCGCACCTACGGCTATGCACGCCTGGAAGCGCTGGGCGCGATGATCAACGGCGCGATGCTGTTCGTAGTCGCTGGTTACATCCTGTGGGAGGCGATCGGGCGCTTCCGCGAACCGCAGGAGATTGCCTCCTCCGGCATGCTGGTGATCGCCGCCGCGGGCCTGGTCATCAATCTGATCTCGATGCGCCTGCTGCAGGCCGGTAGTGGCGAGAGCCTCAACGTGAAGGGCGCCTACCTGGAAGTGTGGGCGGACATGCTTGGCTCGGTGGCGGTGATTGCCGGCGCGTTGTTGATCAAGTGGACCGGCTGGAAGCCGATCGACCCGATCCTGGCGGTACTGATCGGCCTGTGGGTGCTGCCACGCACCTATGTGCTGATGCGCGAGGCGATCAACGTGCTGCTGGAAGGCGTGCCCAAGGGCATGGACGTGGCCAAGGTGCGCGACAGCCTGTCAGGTCATGCCGCCGTGCTGGACGTGCATGACCTGCATGTGTGGGCGCTGGCCTCCAGCACCCCGGCGCTGACCGCGCACATCGTGATGCGTGATGGCACCGACGCTGATTCACTGCGTCGAGAGCTGGGCGGCCGCCTGCACGATGACTTCGGTATCGAGCACGTGACGCTGCAGATCGAGGCCGACCACTGCGGCGAAGCCTGTGGTGAGCCGGGACCGGCCAAGGGCGGTGAGCATGAGGGCCATGAAGGCCACGACCACGGCGAGGACGCGCAGGGCCACCGCGGCCACGTGCATCGCTGATCGAGGATGGCGACCGCGCTGGATGATGCCCGGTGCGGTCATTCGCCCCGCCGCGAGGCCAGCCGATCCGCCAGCCGGGTCGGCTCCGGCAGCCGGTAACCGCGCAGCGTGCGCTGCACCCAGTCCAGCGCAGTATCGGCGCTGACCCGATGGCCACCGGCCACGAACAGCGGCTTGCATTTCACCTTGCTGCGCAGCACCCAGCCGAGCTGCTCGTTACCGTCCAGCAGCGGCGTATGCGCGCCGGCGTCTGTGCCCGGTTCGACGAAGCGGCCCACCAGTTTCGACTTGGCGACGCCGATGCTTGGCAGGTCGGTGACCACACCGAGGTGAGCGGCCACCCCCAGCCGGCGCGGGTGGCTGATGCCATGGCCATCGACGAACACCAGGTCCGGCGTGCGCGGCAGCAGCGCCAGCGCGGCCAGCAGCGCCGGCAACTCGCGGAAGCTGAGCAGGCCGGGGATGTAGGGCATCACCGTGGGGACGCGCGCGATCTGCTGCGCCACGGGCTGCAGCGTCTCCGCGTCCAGCAGTACCGCCGCGGCGCGGGTGATGGCGCCACCGTCTTCAAAGCCGACATCCAGCCCGGCCAGCCAGCGCACCGTGCGTGGCAGGCGGTCCTGGCGCTCCACGCGGCCTGCCAGCTGGAGCTGCTGCGCGCGTGCCGCGGCGACGCTGCCTTCCCAGCGCCCGGGGTCGATCACCGTATTCATTGGTCACAGCATCGCATGCGCGGTGCCACGGCCCGGTGAGCGGCGCCCGGGGCTACAATGGCGGCCTGCCTTTCCTCGCGTTGGAGACCCTGCAGTGACCCGTAAACTCGTACTGTTGCGCCATGGCCAGAGCCAGTGGAACCTGGACAACCGCTTCACCGGCTGGGTCGATGTCGACCTGACCGAGCAGGGGCGCCGGGAAGCGGCCGCCGCGGGTCGCCTGATGCGCGAGGAAGGCCTGCAGTTCGACGTCGCCCACACCTCCGTGCTGAAGCGCGCCATCCACACCCTGCAGGGTGCGCTGGCCGAGCTGGAGCAGGACTGGCTGCCGGTGAACAAGTCCTGGCGCCTCAACGAGCGCCATTATGGTGGCCTGCAGGGCCTGGACAAGGCTGAGACCGCTGCCAAGCATGGCGAGGACCAGGTCAAGTTGTGGCGTCGTTCGTACGACATCCCGCCGCCGGCGATGGACCTGGAAGATCCGGGCCACCCGATCCATGACCGTCGCTACGCCGGCCTGGATCGCAACGCGCTGCCGGGCACCGAATCGCTGGCGACCACGCTGGACCGCGTGCTGCCGTACTGGCACGACGCCATCGCGCCGCAGCTGAAGGACGGCAAGACCGTGCTGGTCACCGCCCATGGCAATTCGCTGCGCGCGCTGTACAAGTACCTCAACAACGTGTCGCGCGAGGAAATCCTCGAGCTGAACATCCCGACCGGCATTCCGCTGCTGTTCGAGTTGAACGACGACCTGACGGTGAAGTCGTTCCGCTACCTGGGCGACCCGGAAGCGGCCCGCAAGGCCGCTGAAGCCGTGGCCAACCAGGGCAAGGCGAAGTAAGAAGCAGAAGGCCGGCGCAAGCCGGCCTTTCCTTTTTTAGAGCAGAGCCCACGCTCGGCTGACGCTCTCACAACCCAGTAGAGCCTCCCCATGGGTGGCTGCTTCTGTCCGCTACGAAGGACCCAGCAGACGCACCTTCGGCGGCTGCAACGCGGCAATGTCGATGACGTGGTCCTGGCATATCACTTGATAATGCGTGAATGGGCCCGGGTAACGGGTATCAGCGAAGGTGGCACGTTCCAGATAATCGAGGAACTTCGAACGGCTGTAACGGCGGAACAGGTTGCCGCTCCAGGCTTCGGAGTCGTCCCAGCTCTGGTAGGACTCGTTGTGCACGGCGTAGCTGATGTAGTGATCCCAGATCAGTTCAAACCGCTGCGAGTGGGGCACCACATCTATCGCACGCACACCATCGATTGAACGTCCATGACCGAGCGCCACGCGGGAGGGCTTTCCGACCACCTGGCCTTCTTCGACGACCAGGCGCAGACGATTCGCTTCCGGCTCACCAATGCCCGTCAGGAACAGAAACTCACAGGCGTCGACGGCCAGCAGCAGTGCAGGTTCGTCCATGGTCATGAGGTCCAGTGATCGCGGAGGCCAGAGCATACCGGCATGTGGCGGAAGCCGCGCCGGGGCTCGTGACCTTTGGCGGTCCCCGCCGCGGGCCTGCCCGGCTACCCTGTGAAATTACCAGCAGGAGAGCCTCATGAACTTCCGCAACCTGGCCCCGTTGGGCCTGACCATCGCCATCGCCGCCTCGCTGGCCGCCTGTGGCAAGAATGAAACCGCGCCGGCCGCCAACGCCGACGCCAAGCCGGCCTTCGACCAGTCGCAGATCAAGACCGCGCTGATCAGCCTCAACAGCGCCGACCTCGATCCGGCCATTTCGGCCTGTACCGACCTCAATGGCTTCGTCAACAGCAAGTGGCTGAAGGCCAACCCGGTGCCGGGCGACCAGACCACCTGGGGCAGCTTCGAGATCCTTCGCGAGCGCTCGCTGGAAGTGCAGCACGCACTGGTGCAGCAGGCCGCCGCCAGCCAGGCCAAGGCCGGCTCGGTGGAAGCCAAGATCGGTGACATCTGGAAGACCGGCAACGATGAAGCCAAGATCGAAGCCGCCGGCCTCGCTCCGCTGCAGCCGCAGCTGGACAAGATCACAGCGCTGAACGACACCGCCGCCATCACCCAGTACCTGCGCGACAGCCAGGCCGAGGGCAAGGGCGTGCTGTTCTCGCTGTTCGCCAATGCCGATTACAAGGATTCGGCCAACGTCATCGCCTACGTGGGCCAGGGCGGCCTGGGCCTGCCGGAGAAGGGTTACTACTTCGACGATGCGCAAGCCAAGATCCGAGACGCCTACGTGGCCTACATCGCGCAGGTGCTGACGCTGTCCGGCGTGGACGCGGCGCAGGCTGCCGAGCAGGCCAAGGCCGTGATGGCCTTTGAAACGCGCCTGGCCAAGGCCTCGATGTCGCGCATCGAAATGCGTGACCCGGCCAAGCGCTACAACCCGCTCAGCGCCGCCGATGCCGACAAGCTGACCCCGAACTTCAGCTGGACCGCGCTGTTCGACACCCTGAAGGTGCCGGCCGCGCAGAAGTTCTCGCTGGCCCAGCCGGGCTTCTTCGGTGAAATGGACAAGATGCTCGCCGACGTGCCGGCCAGCACCTGGCAGGCGTACCTGCGCTTCCACACCATCGACGACGCCTCGCCGTACCTGAGCAGTCAGTTCGAGAAGGCCAACTTCGATTTCTATGGCACCACCCTGCGTGGCCAGAAGGAAATGCAGCCGCGCTGGAAGCGCGTACTGGAGTCGGTCAACGGCGGCATGGGTGAAGCCCTGGGCCAGCTGTACGTCGACGCCGTGTTCCCGGCCGAGTCCAAGGTGGCCATGCAGCACCTGGTGGAGAACCTCTCGGTGGCGCTGAAGGCGCGCCTGGAGCAGCTGCCGTGGATGGGCGAAGAGACCAAGAAGAAGGCGCTGGAGAAGTGGGCCAGCTTCACCCCGAAGATCGGCTACCCGGACAAGTGGCGCGAGTGGACGGGCCTGCAGACCAACGGTGACAGCTACCTGGGCAACATGCAGGCCGCGCGCGCGTTCAACTACCGCTACATGCTGGACAAGATCGGCAAGCCGGTGGACAAGACCGAGTGGGGCATGACCCCGCAGACCGTCAATGCCTACTACAACGCCACCAAGAACGAGATCGTGTTCCCGGCGGCGATCCTGCAGGCACCGTTCTTCGACGCCAAGGCCGATCCGGCGCTGAACTACGGCGGCATCGGTGCGGTCATCGGCCACGAAATGATGCACGGCTACGATGACTCGGGCAGCCAGTTCGCCGCCAACGGCAACTTCGACAACTGGTGGACCGACGCTGACCGCAAGGCCTTCACCGAGCGTACCGACCAGCTGGTCGCGCAGTTCGATGGCTACGAGTCGGTGCCGGGCGTGTTCGTCAAGGGCAAGCTGACCCTGGGCGAAAACATCGGTGACCTCGGTGGCCTGACCGTGGCGTATGACGCGCTGCAGATGGCGCTGAAGGAAGACCCGAAGGCGAACGTGGAAGTCGACGGCCACAGCCAGGACCAGCGCTTCTTCATGAACTGGGCCACCGTGTGGCGCCGCAACTTCACCGATGGTGAGCTGCGTGTGCGCCTGAACACCGACCCGCATGCCCCGGCGAACTTCCGTGCCAACGGCGCGCCGTCGAACATGCCGTCGTATGCCGCTGCGTTCCAGTGCAAGGCCGGTGACGCGATGGTGCGTGCCGACGACAAGCGCGTGGTGATCTGGTAACCGATCGCAGGTGATGCGTGAAGCAGAAGGCCCGGCGAACGCCGGGCCTTTTTTTTGTCTGATCGGTAGCGCCGGGCCATGCCCGGCGGATCTCAGGCCAGCGCCGGTTCCTGCGCCAGCATGCGATGGAAGCGCTGCAGAACATAGGGATCGATCAGTCCGCCGGACTGCTCGTCGATGATGCGCAACGCAGTCTCGCGTTCCATCGCCGCGCGGTAGGGGCGTACGCTGGTCATGGCATCGTAGGCATCAGCAACGGTGACGATGCGTGAGCCCAGCGGAATGCTCTCGCCACGTAGGCCGTCGGGATAACCGCTGCCATCGAACGCTTCATGGTGGGCGCGGATAAGGCGTGCGACCGGTGTCGCGTCGCTACGGCCGGTGGCGAGGAAGATGTGTTCGCCGCGCACCGGATGCTCACGCATGATTGCGCGTTCCTCGTCGGTGTGCCGGCGCGGTGTCAGCAATACATCGTCGGGAATGCCGATCTTGCCTATGTCATGGAAGCGCGCGGCCAGGCCGATCTGCGAGCAGGCATCGTCGTCGAGGTCGCAGCGTGCGGCCAGGCGCTGTGCGAGCAGGCCGACGCGGTCGCAGTGGTGGCGGGTGTAGGCGTCGCGCATCTGCAGCGACATCGAGAGGGCATCGATCAGGCAGGCCTGCGCATGCAGCAGGTCGGGGGCGGGTACGGCGTCAGGGAACATGGTCATCCGCCCGCACCGGGTGGGGGCCGGTGCGGGGTGTTCGGGGGGCGATCAACCCGGGGCGAGGGTGGTCAGAAGGGCGCGGGCCGCATTGAAGCGGTCTTCCGGCAACGGCAGCGGGTGCTTGATGCGCAGCTTGTCAGGCCCTTCCATGGCGTAGAGGTTCGGTTGTTTCTGGATCAGCTGGATCACCGCCATCGGATCGATGTTCGGCTTGGACTCGAACACGATGCGGCCACCGTTCTCGCCCAGATCCAGCTTGCGGATGCCCAGCGTGTTGGCTTTCAGCTTCAGCTCGGCAATGGCGAACAGGTGCTTGGCCGCATCCGGCAGCAGGCCGAAGCGGTCGATCATCTCCACCTGCAGTTCGCGCAGCGCATCACTGTCGCGCGCGCTGGAGATGCGCTTGTACAGGGTCAGGCGAGTGTGCACGTCCGGCAGGTAGTCTTCCGGAATCAGTGCCGGCACGTGCAGTTCGACCTCGGCACCGCGCACTTCCTCGCCGGCATCCAGGTCGGGCAGCTTGCCCTGCTTGATGCTGCGTACCGCGCGTTCCAGCAGCTCGGTGTAGAGGCTGAAACCGACCTCGGCCATCTGCCCGCTCTGGTCTTCGCCCAGCAGTTCACCGGCACCGCGGATTTCCAGATCGTGCGTGGCCAGGGTGAAGCCGGCGCCGAGTTCGTCCATCGAGGCGATCGCTTCCAGGCGCTTTTCCGCGTCAGGGGTGATCGAACGACGGTCGGGGGCGACCAGGTAGGCGTAGGCACGGTGGTGCGAACGACCGACGCGGCCGCGCAGCTGGTGCAGCTGGGCCAGGCCGAAGCGGTCGGCGCGGTTGATGATGATGGTGTTGGCGTTGGGGATGTCGATGCCCGATTCGATGATCGTGGTCGACAGCAGCACGTTGAAGCGCTGCTTCTGGAAATCCAGCATCACCTTTTCCAGTTCGCGCTCCGGCATCTGTCCGTGGGCAATGCCGATGCGCGCCTCCGGCACCAGCTCGGACAGCTCGCGCTGCATGCGGCCGATGCTTTCCACGTCGTTGTGCAGGAAGTACAGCTGGCCGCCACGCGCCAGCTCGCGCTGGAAGGCTTCGCGCAGCAGCGCGTTGTCCCACTGGGTGATGAAGGTCTGCACCGCCAGCCGGTTCGGCGGCGGCGTGGCGATGATCGACAGGTCGCGCAGGCCGGCCATGGCCATGTTGAGCGTGCGCGGGATCGGCGTAGCGGTCAGGGTCAGCAGGTGCACGTTGGCACGTAGCGCCTTCAGGGCTTCCTTCTGGCGCACGCCGAAACGCTGCTCCTCGTCGACGATGACCATGCCCAGGTCCTTGAACTTCACGTCCGGCTGCAGCAGGCGATGGGTGCCGACAATGACGTCGATGGTGCCGGCGGCAACCTTCTCCAGCTCGGCCTTGATTTCCTTGGTGCTCTTGAAGCGCGACAGCACCTCGACCTTCATCGGATAGTCGGCGAAGCGGTCGCGGAAATTGCGGTAGTGCTGCTCGGCCAGCAGCGTGGTCGGCACCAGCACGGCAACCTGCTTGCCGGCACTGGCGGCGGCGAACGCGGCGCGCACGGCGACCTCGGTCTTGCCGAAGCCGACATCGCCGCAGACCACGCGGTCCATCGGCTGGCTGCTGGACAGGTCGCGCAGGGTGGCGTCGATCGCAGCCAACTGGTCCGGGGTTTCTTCGAACGGGAAACCGGCGGCGAACGGCTCGTACATCGCGCGGTCCACCTGCAGTGCGAGGCCGGCACGTGCCTGGCGCCGGGCCTGGATCTCCAGCAGTTCGGCAGCAACGTCGCGTACTTTCTCGGCGGCCTTGCGCTTGGCCTTGCTCCACTGCTCGCCACCGAGCGAATGCAGCGGCGCGGTTTCCGCGGAAGCGCCGGAGTAGCGGCTGATCAGGTGCAGCTGGGCGACCGGTACATACAGGCGGTCGCCCTTGGCATATTCGATTTCCAGGAATTCGCCGGGCATGCCGCCGACGTCCATCGCAATCAGGCCGCGGTAGCGGCCGACGCCATGGTCCTCGTGCACGATCGGCGCGCCCTCGGTCAGTTCGCCGAGGTCGCGGATGATCGCTTCCGGCTCACGGCCGGCACGGCGCGTGCGGCGGGTGCTGCCGGCGCGCTCGGGGAACAGCTGGCGCTCGGTCAGTACCGCGATGCGCGGATCGTCCAGCGCGAAGCCATCCTCCAGCGGCGCCACCGCGATCGCGAAGCGCGCATCGTCGGCAAGGAAGCTGGGCAGGTCGGCCACCACCGGTGGCTTCAGCTCGGCGGCCTGCAGCACTTCCAGCAATGCCTCGCGGCGGCCGGGTGAATCGGCGGCGATCAGCACGCGGCCCGGGTAGTGGCCGAGGAAGGACTTCAGCGCATCGCCGGCCGGTGCTTCGCGTGCGGCCACCGGCAGCGGCGGCAGCGGCTGGTCGCCCAGCGCATGGGCATCTGCGATGCGCGCGTGGTCAGCCGACCATACCTCGATGCGAGGAGTGTCGTTCAGTCGCTCGCGCAGCAGCTCCGGCGACAGGTACAGCGCCGATGGCGGCAGCAGCGGCCGTTCCACATCGTGGCGGCGCTGCTCGTAGCGCTCGCCAGTCTGCGCCCAGAACACCTCGGCAGCTTCGCCGGCCCCGGCGCAGACCACCGGCAGGCTGCCGTCGGGCAGGTAGTCGAACAGGGTCGCGGTGCGCTCGAAGAACAGCGGCAGGTAGTACTCGACGCCGGCCGGGGCCAGCCCGGATTTCAGGTCCTGATACAGCGAACTGCGCCGGGTATCGACATCGAAACGCTCGCGCAGCGTGGCCAGCACGCGGGCGATGGTGGCCTCGTCCATCGGCACTTCGCGGCCCGGCAGCATGTGCACCGCCTCGACCCTGTCCAGCGAGCGCTGGCTTTCCGGATCGAAGGCACGGATCGAGTCGATGTCCTCGTCCAGCAGCTCCACGCGCAGCGGCTCGTCGGCACCCATCGGGTACACGTCGAGCAGGCCGCCGCGCACGGCGAAGTCACCCGGATCCATCACCTGCGGCACGTTGCGGTAGCCGGCGCTTTCCAGGCGGCGCTTCTCGGCTTCCAGGTCCAGGCGCTGGCCGACCTTCAGGTCGAAGCTGCCACCGATCACGTAGCTGCGCGGGGCCAGCTGCTGCAGCAGGGTCTGCACCGGCACGATCACCAGGCCGCGCTTCAGCGCGGGCAGGCGGTGCAGGGCGGACAGGCGCTGCGAGATGATGTCCGGATGCGGGCTGAAGCGGTCGTAGGGCAGGGTTTCCCAGTCCGGGAAGGCAACCACCGGCAGGGCAGGGTCGCCGCCGAGCAGGGTGTGCAGGTCGGCTTCCAGCTGGTTGGCGCCGTGGTTGTCACGGGCGATCACCAGCAGCGGGGCGTCGTGCGCACGCGCGGCCTGGGCCAGATACCAGGCCAGGGCGGTCGGCGAGGCGGGGGCGCGCCACCAGGCGCGGAGCTGGCCGGCGCGTGGCAGCGGCGGGGCGGGGTATGAGGTACGCGACATGGACCCCGGATTTTAGCAGAAGCCTGATCGAAGCCCGGTGGGTCGCGCCGGCCGATGGCCGGCAGCCTCATGTGCCGTTGGGGGAACGCAATGCCGGCCAGCGGCCGGCACTACCGGAATGCATCGCCGGGCACGCCCGGCGCATCCTTCAGTTGTCCAGTTCCAGCACCATCCGCACCAGGCCCTCGGCGCCGGTCGGGTGCGGGACCGGCTTGAAGCCCAGCGAGGCGGCCAGCTGCTTCATCGGCTCGTTCTCGGCGGCAACGTCGCCGTACAGGCGGTCCAGGTACTTGCCACGGGCCCATTTCACCAGCTTGCGCATCAGCTGCCGGCCCAGGCCCTGGCCGATCAGGAAGCGACTGATCAGGATCGCATACTCGGCTTCACGGGTGCCGGGGATGATCGAGGCCCGGGCGACCGCGCCGACTACCGCCTCACCGGCGGGCAGGGATTCGGCAGCGACCAGGGTGATCTCGGTCTTCGGATTCGGGTGGGTCAGGCGCTGGGTGGTTTCCGGCGAGAGCTCGGTCACCGCCTGCAGGAAACGATCACGGATTTCTTCCGGCCCGAACAGGCTGAACGCTGCTTGCAGCGGCGCGCCATCTTCCGGGCGGATGGGGCGGATCAGCAGCTCGTGGCCGCTGGGAGCCTTGAAGATCTCATGCCAGGGCGGCATGCGGTTGCGAGTGGCCATACCGGGTGATTCCTTGGTGGTCCATCGATTGTGGCATCACCGGGGCTGCATTCCGTGAACGAAAGGCTCACGGCGGTACAGCCTCGTGAAGGCCGTTATTCGGGTGCTTTGAGCCAATCCAGGCGGGTGCTGGCGCCGGGCTCGCCCAGGTGCTGGCGCAAGGCCGGCAGGGCCGGGCCGACCACCCGGTCGAACTGCCAGGGTGGGTTGAGCAGCAGCATGCCACTGCCGTTGAGGCGCAGCGGTGAGTCGTCCGGGCGCACCAGGAATTCGATCGTCATCGCCGATTTCACCGGCAGCGCGCTGGCCTTGCGCAGGAAATGCAGGATGGTGCGGCGCTGCTTGATCGGGAACCAGACCGCACAGGTGGCCTGCGGCCAGCGCGCCAGGGTCTCGGCCAGGGCGGCCAGGACCGCCTGGTATTCGGCATCCTGGGCCTCGTAGGGCGGATCGATCAGCACCAGGCCGCGGCCGATCTTGCTGCCGTTGAACTTCGGCGGCAACAGCGAGCGCAGCAGCGCATAACCGTCGCCCGGATGCACGCCGACCCGGCTGTCATGGGCGAACAGCGCTTTCAGCGTGGCCGTTTCGGCTTCCTGCAGCTCACAGACCGCCATGCGGTCCTGTGCGCGCATCGCCTGCGCGCTCAGCAGCGGCGAGCCCGGATAGGTGGTCATCGCGCCGACCGGATTGCCGGCCTGTACCGCCTTCAGGTAGCGCTCGACCACCTCCGGCAGCTTGGGCTGGGCCATCAACCGCATGATCCCGGACTCGGCCTCCAGGGTCTTGCGGCTCTCTTCGCTGGCCAGCAGGTAACGGCCGGCACCGCCGTGGGTGTCGAGCACGAAGAACGGGCTGTCCTTGCGCTTGAAGCTGTCGATCAGGGCCAGCTGCACGATGTGCTTGAGCACATCGGCGTGGTTGCCGGCATGGAAGGCGTGGCGATAGTTCATGGGCGGCAGTGTACGGGGCGGCGGCCGCAGCGGCTATGCTGCGCGCCATGACAGCTCCCGTTGCCCATGTCCTGCTGGTCGAGGACGAAGCCGCCATTGCCGAAACCGTGCTCTATGCGCTGCGCAGCGAAGGCTATGCCGCCAGCCACTGTCTGCTCGGCGGTGAGGCTCTGCTGCGGCTGCAGGCCGGCGGCATCGACGTGGTGGTGCTGGATGTCGGCCTGCCCGACCTCGGCGGTTTCGAGGTCTGCCGCCGGCTGCGCGCCTTGCCGGGCCCCGTGGCGCAGCTGCCGGTGATCTTCCTGACTGCCCGCAACGACGAGGTGGATCGCGTACTCGGCCTGGAGCTGGGCGCCGATGACTACATGACCAAGCCGTTCTCGCCGCGCGAGCTGGTGGCGCGGGTGCGCGCGCGCCTGCGCCGTGCGCTGCCAGCGGCATCGGCCACAGCCAGCACCGAAGGTGGCTGGCAGGAGCGGGGCACCTTCGCCATCGACCGCGAGGGCCGGCGTATCCGCTTCCGTGGCCAGGCATTGGACCTGACCCGCTACGAATATGCGCTGCTGGAGGCGCTGCTGCAGCGTCCCGGCGCCATCCTCAGCCGCGCCCAGCTGATGGACCGGGGCTGGGACAGCAGCGCCGACAGTGCCGACCGCACCGTCGATACCCATGTCAAGACGCTGCGCGCCAAGCTGCGTGCGGCCAGTGCCAGCGACGATCCGATCCGTACCCACCGTGGCCTCGGCTACGCGCTGGAGGTCTAGCGATGCGCCTGGTGCTGAAGCTGTTCCTCGGCTTCTTCCTGATCACCGGCATCGCCGCGTTCTTCGTGATGCGCGTGTTCGTCAACGAAGTGAAGCCCGGTGTGCGCCAGGCGATGGAATCGACCCTGGTCGACGCGGCCAACGTGCTGGCCGAGATGGCTGCCGCCGACGTCAAGGACGGCACCATCCGCAGCGGCAGCTTCACCCGCAATCTGGCCAAGGCGCGGCAGCGCGACCTGAAGGCGATGGTCTGGCGCTTCCCGAAGCGCTCGCTCGACTACCGGGTGACCATCACCGATGCCAAGGGCGTCGTCATCTACGACTCGCTGGGCCGTGACCTGGGCCGCGACAACTCGCGCTGGAACGATGTCTACCGCACCCTGCGTGGCGAGTACGGCGCCCGTTCCAGCCCCGAGATTGCCGGTGAAGAGGGCGATACGGTGATGCACGTGGCTGCACCGGTATACGACCCGGTGGATGGCCGTACGCTGATCGGCGTGCTCAGCCTGGCCCAGCCCAACCGCAGCATCGATCCGTTCATCGCCGCCAGCCAGCGCGCCATCATCGAGCGTGGTGCGTGGCTGATCGGGTTGTCGGCGCTGGTCGGTGTGCTGGTGACGATGTGGCTGACCACCGGTCTCGGCCAGCTCAGCCGCTATGCGCGCGCGGTCACTGCCGGTGAACCGGTGCCACCGCCACGCCGCCGCCGCGACGAGATCGGCGATCTCGGCCAGGCGCTGGAAACCATGCGCCGCAAGCTGGAAGGCAAGGCCTACGTCGAGCAGTACGTGCAGTCACTGACGCACGAGATGAAGAGCCCGCTGGCAGCGATCCGTGGTGCCGCCGAGCTGCTGCAGGAGCCGCTGCCCGAGGCCGACCGCATGCACTTCGCACGCAGCATCGTCGACCAGCAGGAACGCCTGACCGAGACCATCGACAAGCTGCTGGCGCTGGCCGAGGTAGAGCAGCACGGCTGGCTGCAGACCCGCGACCCGATCGCAGTGCCGGTGCTGCTGGCCGATGCTGCTGCGGCGGCGCAGGTGCGCGCACAGGCGGCCGGGGTGCAGGTCCGCATCGGCAGCGTGCCCGACCTGCGCGTGCAGGGCGATACCTATCTGCTGCGGCAGGCGCTGCACAACCTGATCGACAACGCAATTGCGTTTTCTCCGGCCGGCGCGGAGATCGCGCTGCAGGCCGAGGTGGACGGGCAGGGCGTGCGCCTGCAGGTGGCGGACCGCGGTGCCGGCATTCCCGACTATGCGCGCGAACGCGTATTCGAACGCTTCTACTCGCTGGCCCGCCCCGGCAGTGGCCGGCGCAGCTCCGGGCTGGGGCTGCCGTTCGTGCAGGAGGTTGCGCGCCTGCATGACGGCCGCGCGAGCGTCGACGACCGCGAGGGTGGCGGCACCGTGGCCAGCCTGTGGTTGCCGCTGGCCGTGCCGGGCCAGCGCCCGCGGCGCTGACTTCACACTCGCTTCAAATTCGCCACAAACCCTGCTCACCGCAGCGGTCCATCCTGCAGCCCTCTCCAACGAGGATGGACCATGAAATCCCTGAAGATGCTGCTGAGGTTTGCCATTGTCGGCGGGCTGATCCTGCTGCTGCTGATCCCGCTGATGATGATCCGCGGGGTCATCAACGAGCGCAGCCAGTACCGCGATGAGGCGTTTGCGCGGGTGGCCGACAGCCGCGCCGGCGTGCAGCGCCTGGTGGGTCCGGTGCGTGTGGTGCCGTGGGTGGAACGCAAGGAAGTTGAACTGGTCGACCCGCTGGGAGTCAAGAAGACCGAGGTGCAGGTCACCGAGGGCCATTGGCTGCAGATGCCGGCGTCGCTGGAGGTCGGCGGCGAGATGCTGCCGAGCCAGCGCGAGGTGGGCCTGTTCAAGGTGCCGGTATACAGCTGGAACGGCCAGATGAAGGCCACCTTCGCCGCTGACGACTATCCGGTGAAGGCCGGCCGCAGTTATGGCCAGCCGTACGTGGCGCTGGGCATTTCCGATGTGCGTGGCCTGGTTGGCACACCGAACCTGCGCGTGGATGGCAAGCAGCTGCGCCTGTTGCCGGGTGTGGGCGCGGCCAGTGAGGTGGGTCGTGGCCTGCATGCAGCGGTAGCCGGTTTCGCCGAGGATCACGGCGGTACCCTGGCCGGCAGTGAGGTTGAACTGGAGCTGCGCCTGGACGGCAGCCGCATGCTGTCGGTGGTGCCGGTGGGTGATGACACCAAGATCGCATTGCGCTCCAGCTGGCCGCACCCGTCATTCAGCGGTGCCTTCCTGCCCAACGAGCGTCGTGTCGATGCACAGGGCTTCGATGCACGCTGGGCGGTGTCCTCGCTGGCCTCCGATGCACAGCGACAGCTGCGCAATGACGGTTCGGTCGACTCGCAGGCGGTGACGGTGTCGCTGGTCGATCCGGTCGATGCCTACACCCAGGCCGACCGTGCCTCGAAATATGGCGTGCTGTTCGTGGTGCTGACCTTCGTCGGCTTCATCCTGTTCGAGCTGATCAAGTCGCTGCGCATCCATCCGCTGCAGTACCTGATGGTCGGCCTCGCACTGGCGATCTTCTTCCTGCTGCTGATCAGTCTGTCCGAGCACATTGCGTTCTGGAAGGCCTATCTGGTCTCTGCGGTGGCCTGTATCGGCCTGCAGGCGGTGTACCTGGCCAACGTGCTGGGTCACTGGAAGCGCGGCCTTGGCTTCGCCGCGCTGCTGACCGTGTTGTATGGCGCGCTGTATGGCCTGCTGGTATCGGAAAACAACGCGCTGCTGATGGGCTCGCTGCTGCTGTTCGTGATCCTGGCGCTGGCGATGTGGGTGACCCGCCGGGTCGACTGGTACGCGCTTGGCGCGGACCTGAAGTAAGGAGCAGGCCATGAGCTGGCGCCAGGGATTGCGGCAACGGGCACGGCAGGGCATTCCGGCCCTGCTGGAAGTGGATGCGCTGCTGCAGGCACATGGCGTGCTGGCGGCCCTGCCGGGGGCACGGATCGCCCCTGGCCTGGTCCGCTTCCAGCTGGCAGCGGTGACCTGCGAGGGATTGCAGGGCCAGGGACTGGCCTGGCTGCAGGGCGCGCGGCAGGGACGCGGCGCGCTGGCAGGCAGGGTGCCGCGCTACCGGCCATGGAAGGCCGGGGCACAGGCGCTGGCCGAGATCGGTATCGGTGGCCTGCCAGGTGACTGGCCCGCACATGCGGCGGTGTATGGCTGCAGCAGCATCGACCGGCGGCACTGGTTGCTGCTGCTGCCGGAACGGGCGCAGTTGTGGCTGGGATGGAGTGGATGAGGTGGCTGGCAGGTGCGAACCAACCACTCTCCCGTGGGTGCGAGCCTTGGTTTGCACGCTTCCATGCCGCCCATGACCGATGGGACGGTATCGCCGCGCCCCTGCTGGCTAGACTCGATGGGTTGATGATCGAGCCGAAGGGCAGGGGTGTAGCGTGTTCGTGTTGAAGTGGAGCGGGCTGAAGTGGGGCATGCTGGCCGCAGCGCTGGCAATGGGTGGCAATGCAGGCGCGCAGCAGCGCGAGACGGTGGACCTGGACATGGTCAGCCGCATCCGCCAGGAGGCCTTCCATCGTTCGCAGGTGATGGACACCTTCAGCTACCTCACCGAACGCATCGGCCCGCGCCTGACCAACTCGCCGGCGATGGGGCGCGCCAACGCCTGGACCCGCGGCAAGTTCAACGAATGGAAGCTGGACAACGTCCACGACGAAGCCTTCGATGACTTCGGCCGTGGCTGGGAGTTCACTTCAGCCAGCGTAGAGATGCTCGGTGACCGCGTGCAGCCGCTGCATGCGCTGCCCAAGGCCTGGACCCCCGGTACCAAGGGCCCGGTCGAAGGCGAGCTGGTGCAGGTCGAAATCAAGAAACCCGAAGACATCGAGAAGTACCGCGGCAAGCTGCGCGGCAAGATCCTGCTGCTGGGCGAGGCGCGCGAGTACAAGCGTGGAACCGAGGCGGATTCGCATCGCCACGATGCCACCTCGCTGGAGGGCCTGCAGGAGTTCACCCTGCCCAAGGACAAGGACGCCACCGCCGAGCGTGCGAAGCGGGTCAAGGAGTACCAGGAGCGCCAGCAGCTGGCGACCAAGGTCAATGCGTTCTTCGTGGAAGAGGGCGCGCTGGCCTCGATCAGCATCAGCAGCTGGGACAATGGCATCATCCGTGTCGCCGGTGGTGGTTCGCGAAAGGCCAATGAGTCGGTGGGCATCCCCGATCTGGCGATGATCGCCGAGCACTTCAATCCGCTGGTGCGCGCACTGGAGGCCAAGCAGACCGTGCGCCTGCGCGTGGACGTGGCCGCGCGCTTCACCGACGAGGCCGACCAGCCCGGCTACAACACGCTGGCCGAGATCCGTGGCAGCAGCAAACCCGATGAGGTGGTGATGATCGGTGCGCACCTGGATTCCTGGCACAGCGGTACCGGTGCGGCCGACAACGCGGCCGGTGTGGCGGTGATGATGGAGGCGATGCGCATCCTCAAGGCCACCGGCGCCAAGCCCAAGCGCACCATCCGGGTGGCGCTGTGGAGCGGTGAGGAACAGGGCCTGATCGGCTCGCAGGCCTATGTGGCCAAGCACTTCGGCCGGTTCCCGGAACCCACCGACCCGGCACAGAAGGCGCTGCCGGCCTCGCTGCGCGAACCGACCGGCGCGCTGCAGAAGACCCGCGACTACAGCAGGTTCCAGGTCTACTTCAACATGGACAACGGCTCGGGTCGCTTCCGTGGCATCTATGCGCAGGAAAACCTGGCAGCGATGCCGATCTTCGAAGCGTGGCTGGCGCCGTTCCATGACGTCGGCGCCACCACAGTGGCCACTCGCAACACCGGCAGCACCGACCACATCAGCTTCGACCGCATCGGCCTGCCGGGCTTCCAGTTCATCCAGGACCGGCTGGACTACTTCACCAACGTCCACCACAGCCACCTAGACACCTGGGATCACGCCGAGCCGGAAGACCTGAAGCAGGCCGCGGCCATCGTCGCCTCGTTCGCCTACAACGCCGCGACGCGCGAGCAGTCCTTCCCACGCAAGCCCGAACCGCAGCCGTGACAAAAAGGGGACGGAGGGGATTAAGTCGTTTCTCCCCTCCGTTTCCCGGCTGCAGCCCCAGGAACTGGGCAGTCGCGACTTAATCCCCTCCGTCCCCTTTTTCCGTAGGCGGCGGTGGGCTGGTAAAATCGGGGGATTCCCGTTCCTCGAGCCGTCCATGACCTGCCGCACCCGCTTCGCCCCCAGTCCCACCGGCTACCTGCACATCGGTGGTGCCCGCACTGCGCTGTATTGCTGGCTGGAGGCCCGCCACCGTGGCGGCGAGTTCGTGCTGCGCATCGAGGACACCGACCGTGAACGCAGCACCCAGGGCGCGATCGACGCCATCCTGGAGGCGATGGAATGGCTGGGCCTGGACTATGACGAAGGCCCGATCTACCAGACCGACCGTGTTGCCCGTTACCTGGAAGTGGCCGAGCAGCTGGTGGCCGACGGCAAGGCCTACTACGCCTACGAGACCCGCGAAGAGCTGGACGCGATGCGCGAGGCGGCCATGGCCAAGCAGGAGAAGCCGCGCTACAACGGCGCCGCGCGCGAGCTGGGCCTGCCGCGCAAGGACGACCCGAACCGCGTCATCCGCTTCAAGAACCCGCTGCAAGGCACCGTGGTGTTCGACGACCTGATCAAGGGCCGCATCGAGATCGCCAACAGCGAGCTGGACGACATGGTCATCTTCCGCCCGGACGGCTACCCCACCTACAACTTCGCGGTGGTGGTGGATGACTGGGACATGGGCATCACCGAGGTCATCCGCGGCGACGACCACATCAACAACACCCCGCGCCAGATCAACCTGTACGAAGGCATCGGCGCGCCGGTGCCGAAGTTCGGCCACATGCCGATGATCCTGGACGAGCAGGGCGCCAAGCTGTCCAAGCGCACCGGCGCGGCCGACGTGATGCAGTACAAGGACGCCGGCTACCTGCCTGATGCGCTGCTGAGCTACCTGGCCCGCCTGGGCTGGTCGCACGGTGACCAGGAGCTGTTCAGCCGTCAGGAACTGATCGAGCTGTTCGACGTGAAGGACTGCAATTCCAAGGCCTCGCGCCTGGACATGGCCAAGCTGGGCTGGGTCAACCAGCACTTCCTGAAGACCGAGGAGCCGGCCAGCATCGCGCCGCACCTGGTCTACCAGCTGCGGAAGCTGGGCCTGGACGTGGCCGCTGGACCGGCACCGGTGGACGTGGTGATCGCCCTGCGTGAACGCGTACAGACCCTGAAGGAAATGGCCGAGAAGGCCGTGGTCTGGTACCAGCCGCTGAACGAGTACGACGAAGCAGCGGTGGCCAAGCACTTCAAGGCCGGTGCCGAGGTGGCGCTGGGCAAGGCCCGCGAGCTGCTGGCGGCCCTGCCAGAATGGACCGCCGAGGCGGTGGGCGTGGCCCTGCACGACACCGCCGCCGCGCTGGAGATGGGCATGGGCAAGGTCGCCCAGCCGTTGCGCGTGGCCATCACCGGCACCCAGGTCAGCCCTGACATTTCCCATACTGTGTATCTGGCCGGACGCGATCAGGCCTTGAAACGCATTGATGTGGCCATCACCAAGGTAGCAACGGCCTGAGGCATCCTTGCCAGGCCCGAACCGGAGAACACGCATGCCCGCCAAGACCGCCACTGCTTGTACCGCCCCGCACCATCACGTCCACGACGCATCGGATTTCGTGGCGGTGGTCGAGCGTGTCTCGCGCGAACGCGGGCTGCGTCTAACCCCGATCCGCGCCAATGTGCTGAAGCTGATTGCCGAGGCCGGCAAGCCGGTCAAGGCCTACGAGCTGCTGGAATGGGTGCGCAACGGCAAGGGCGTGGGCGCTGATGCCCCGCCTACCGTGTACCGCGCGCTGGACTTCCTGATGGCCAATGGCTTCGTGCACAAGCTGGAATCGGTGAATGCCTTCGTGGCCTGCCACCACCCCAGCAGTGCCGCGCACTCGGTGCCGTTCCTGATCTGCAATAGCTGCCACAGCGCGGTGGAACTGGAAGACCGCGAGATCGTCACCCAGCTGGAAAAGCGCGCCAAGGAGCTGGGCTTCCAGCCGCAGGCGCAGACGTTGGAAGTGCACGGCCTCTGCGCGCGCTGCGCCGGGTGACGCAACGGTAGTGCCGGCCGCTGGCCGGCATGAGGAGCGGGGGTCAGATCCCTTTGCCATTGGCAAAGGGATCTGACCCCGTTTCATGACAAGGCTAGTCCATCGGCTTGCTCGCCGTATCCACCCGCACGATCACCGACATGCCAGGCCGCAGCTGTGCTGCCAGCTTCTGCTCCCCGTCGATTGAAATGCGCACCGGTAGCCGTTGCACCACCTTGGTGAAGTTGCCGCTGGCGTTGTCCGGGCGCAGCACGCTGAATTCCGAGCCGGTGGCTGGCGCGATCTCCTGCACGCGGCCGCGCAGCACCTGGCCCTGGAACGCGTCCACCGAGAACGAGGCAGGCTGGCCGATCGCCATCCCCCAGGTCTGGCCTTCCTTGTAGTTGGCCACCACCCACAGCGTGTCAGGCACCAGGAACAGCAGCTGCGAACCGGCTGCGACGTACTGGCCCACGCGCACGCTGGCTTCGCTGATCTGGCCGTCGCGCGGCGCGTGGATCACCGTGTTGGCCAGATCGATGCGCGCCAGTTCCAGCTGCGCCTGCGCGCTTTCCACCTGGGCCTCCAGGCTCTTGCGCGCCACCTGGGTCGATACCAGCGTTTCCTCGGCGATGCGGATCTGCGCCTGCGACTGCTGCACGCTGGCTTGTGCCGAGGCCTGGGTGGTGCGGAACTTGTCTCGGTCGTTGATCGATACGAGCTGCTGCGCGGCCAGCTCCTCGTAGCGCTTCAGCTCGTTGCGCGAGCGTTGCAGCTCCGCCTGGCCGGCTGACAACGTGGCCTGCGCGGAGGCGATCTGCGCACGGTTCTGCGCCTGAGACTGGTCCGAGTTGGCCAATGCTGCGCGTGCGCTGTCCAGCGTCGCCTGCGCCTGGGCGACACGTTGCGTGTAGATGCGGTCATCGATGCGCAGCAGCGGCTCGCCCTCCCTCACGTGCTGGAAGTCCTTCACCAGCACTTCGGTCACGTAACCGTTCACCTGTGGCGCCATCACCGTGATCTGTCCGCGTACATAAGCGTTGTCGGTCACCATCACGCTGCTGGTGAACGGCCACAGGTGCCAGGCGCGCAGGATCAACGCGATGCCCAGCAGCGCCACTACCACCATCACCACCACGCTGCGCGCGCTGGGCTTGAGATATTTCGGCGCGGCAGCCGGTGCCGCCGGCGTGGGCGCAGGCGCCGCATCGGTCGGCGGCGGTGGAGTGACGTTGTCGGCGTCGATGTCGTCGGGGCGGGGCGGGACGGGAGGCATGGAGGAGGACTCAGCGGGGCGCGGCCGGCGTGGCCGCAGCGAGGGAGGTGGGGTGGCGCTTGCGCCATTGCTTGAGCACGGCGGTGCGCAGTGACAGCAGCAGCAACCAGCACAGGAAGCCGATCGCCAGCCAGCCGCTGAGGGTGAACACGTCGTTGAAGCCGCGCACGTTGGCTTCGCGGCGCGTGGTCTGCGCCAGCTGCGCGCTGCCCTGCGCACTGCGCAGCACCGGGTCGGTGATCTGTGCGCTGTACAGCTGTTGCTGGATGCGCAGGCGCTGCGCCACCACCGGGTCGGCCGGGTCGAGTTGGCTGGTCAACGCGCTGGAGTACAGCTGCTCGCGGTGCAGCTGGAAGGTGCCCAGCACCGCTGAACCGGCCAAGCCGCCCAGGGTCTGGGTGATCGACAGCGTCACCAGGAAGGTGATCATGTGATCCACACCCTGCTTCAGCGCAGCGGAAATGCCGAGCATGATCAGCGGACCCATGAACATGCCAGCGCCCACCGAAGCCAGGAACTGGCTGACGTAGAAATCGTGCGGTCGATCCATGCTGGTGCGGTGCTGATCGAAGAAGGCGGCAGCGCCCAGCAGCAGGATCGCCATCAGCAGCTGGGCGATCAGCCGCTTCGGGCCGAAGGTCAGCGATGCACCGGCGATGCCCGTGACCACGCCCGCGAGGATCACCACGAACAGCGGGCGCATCTGGTCCGGGCCCATGCCCAGCGTGCGCATCAGGTTGACCACGCCATAGGACTGTTCGGTGGTCAGGAAGCGGATCAGGAACGCGCCGACGATGAAGTGCAGCACCGGCAACTTCGATAGCCAGCGGATCTGCAGCAGCGGATTGCGCCGGTAATGTTCGATGATGAAGGCGGTGGTGGACAGCGCGATCGAGGCGACCAGCGCCCAGCCCAGCCACGGTGTGTTGAGCCACCAGCGGGTGTAGCCCTGCGCCAGCACGATCACCAGCAGGGCGACGGCGGGGGCGAGCAGGGCGAAGGTGAGGAAGTCCAGCGGCTCGAAGGCCTTCACCTGGATGCCGGGCGGCAGCTTCAGCACCACCACTGCCGCGAACGCGCACAGGGCGAGCCCGGCTTCGAACGAGTACAGCTGGTGCCACTGGCCGGTATCGACCAGGCCTGGCGAGACGATCCAGGCAATCGGCACCGCCAGCTGCGACAGGCCCACGCCAACCACCAGCAGGTTGCCGGTGAAGCGGCGCGGCAGCGCCTGCAGCATGTACAGCGTGCCCAGTGTCGAACAGGCAGCGCCGGCGAAGCCACTGGCAGCACGGGTCAGCATCGTGGTCTCGAAGCTGCCGACGAACAGATGCAGGACGGCCAGGGCTGCGTACAGGCCCAGCCCGATCTCGGCGAACAGGCGGATGCCGTACTGCTGGCGGAACTTGAAGGCCAGCAGGTTGGCCGTGACGTTGACCATTGCATAGGCAGCCACCAGCCAGCTGCCCTGGGTCGGGGTCAGTGCCAGCTGGCCCTGCAGGAATGGCAGGTTGGCGGTGACCAGCGCATTGCCGAGGCCACCGGTGATCGCCACCAGCAGCGACACCAGTGCATAGGCCACACGTCGATACGGTGGGTGCCAGGGCATTGAAGCCGAACCCGGCATGGTCGGCTTCTCGTGCTCCTCCCAATCCGGAACCGGCTTCAGATACGGCTGGACCATCAGCGGGCCTCGCTGGTTGCTCCCTGGAGACCCCCGCGCAGCAGCTGCAGGGCACGCCCGGCCAGGTGGGCGCGCTCGTCGCGGGTCTTGCCGCGCAGGGCTGCGCCCAGCATGCCCGAGATCAGTGAAATGTCCGTCTTCTCCAGGTCGGCACGGCACAGGCCGGCGGCCTTGGCGCGGGCGATCGGTGCTTCCAGCAGATCGCGCACGGTCTCGCGCGCGGTGCGCATGGCTGGCACATCCGAATCGACTGCACGCCAGTAATCGGCCAGTGCCGGCGAATCGATGATGCGCTGGGCCATACCCTCGAACACTTCGAACAGGGCATCGTCGCGGTCGCCGAGCTGTTCGACCTGGCGCCGGATGCGGTCGACCGTACGCTGCAGCAGCGCCTGGATCAGCGCGGTTCGGTCGGGGAAGTTGCGGTACAGGGTGGCGCGGCCCACCTGGGCGCGTTCGACCACCAGGTCCAGCGGGGCGGTGACACCGTGTTGGCCGAACACATGATCGGCGGCGTCGAGGATGAGGGCACGGCGGGCAGCAGCATCGGCACGTTGGGCAGTCATGGAATTATTTTCGGACAAAAATGTCCGATTGGCGAGACTTTGAGTGACGGGATTGTCCGCTTGTTGTGGTACGCACATCTTTGTGACGGGTGCGTGATGGAGTCGGCCGAAACAAAACCGGGGGCCCGAAGGCCCCCGTGGGATGGCGTGGGGTCAGAGCCCCTTCCTTCGGAAAGGGAGCCGACCCCGCCGTGCGCGATCAGAAGAACGCGCGGATGCCGAATGCGACGCCACGGCCCGGCAGCGGCGAGTAGTCGCGCAGCAGCGAGGTATGCGGGCGCACTTCGCGGTTGGTCAGGTTGCTGCCATCCAGGAACACCTCGTAGCTGTTGCTGGCGTTGCGATCCCAGCGGTAGGCCAGGTGCGCATCGACCAGGGTGTAGCCGTCGCTCGGGGCTTCGTTCTGGGCGACATCCTTCTGGCGGCTGTAACGCACCGCACCGACCGAGGCGCGCCAACCGTCCTTCGACCAGCGCAGGTCGGCACCGACGCGGGCCGGGGCGATGCGCGGCAGGTAGCCGGTGTTGGCCAGCTCCACGCTGTAGTTGTGGTTGTGGTCGCCATGCGGCACGGCAATGTCGAGGTTGCGGCTGCCGCTGCCATCCAGCTTGGCCTTCACGTAGTCGCCGAACAGGCGCAGATCCCAGTCACCGGCGCCACCCTCGAACAGGTGCACCAGCGCTTCGGCCTCGGCACCGCGGAACACCGCGTCCTGCTGGGTCCAGGCGCGAACCGGCAGCCCCTCGGTAACGCCGGTGTCGGCCAGGTAGATGAAGTCCTTGAACTTCGTCTGGTAGACCGAGGCGGAGAAGTCCAGGCGTTCACTGTGGGTGTGGATGCCCAGTTCCACGCGCTGGCCGCGCTCGGTCTTCAGGTTGGCGTCGCCGATTTCCAGCGAGCGGGTGGCAATGTGCGCGCCGGCGGCATACAGCTCTTCGTTGGTCGGTGCACGCTCGGAGCTGTCCACGCCGATGCGCAGGTCAACGGCATCGTTGAGCTTCCAGATGCCGGCGGCAGACAGGTTGGTGGCGCCGAAGGTGCGGCGGCGATAGTCACCGGTCGGGTCCAGCTTGACCTGGTCGTGGCGGCCGCCCAGTTCCAGCTTGAACGGGCCGAACTGCTTTTCCTGCAGCACGAACAGGCCGATGTTCTTCGTGCCGGTATCCGGAACGAACGCCTCTTCGCCCTTGGCACCGAAATCACTGTTGCCGAACTGCAGGCCGAAGGCGCCGTCCCAGCCGCCGATCTGCTGCTGCACGGCTTCCAGGCGCGCCTCGATGCCGCGGTTGGTGAAGCGGGTGGACGGCGTGCCGGCCTCCAGCTCCACGTGCTCGTAGTCGGTGTAGGCCACGCGTGCATTGATGTTCTTCAGGAACGAGACCGGGTTGTAGATGCCGGCCTTGGTCTCGAAGCGGTTCTGCACCATGTCGATGCGCACGTCATGCTCGTCGCCGCCTTCCTCTTCATCGCCATGGTCGTGACCGTGGTCATGGCCATGATCATCACCATCGGCGTGCACGTGCGCGCCGTTGGGAATGCCGTAGTTGGTGCGGTAGGTGCTGGCCGACGCACCGAAGTAGCCGCCTTCGCCCAGCCACGTTGCGCCGACGCCACCGGCGCGGGTACGGATCGAGCTGTTGTCGAGGCGGCCGCGACGCGGCTCTTCGCCTTCCTCGCCCGCATGGTCATGGTCGTGATCGTGATGGTCTTCAAGGCTGTCGATCACTGCATAGCCGGGAATGCGGTAGTCGTCGCCATTGCGCACCAGGCCGTCCACATGCAGCACGACATTGCCGCTGACGCCATCGAGGCGGAACATGCCGCTGCGCTCGTTGTTCACCGAATTGCCGCGCAGTTCGGCGCGGCCGCTGAGCGGGCGCTCCGGCAGCTCGCGCGCGATGCGGCCGTCGACCACATTGACCGCACCACCGATGGCGCCGCTGCCGAACAGCAGCGTGGCCGGGCCCTTCAGTACTTCGATCTGGTCGGCCAGGAACGGCTCGATGCTGGTGGCATGGTCGGCACTGACGGTGGAGGCATCCATGTTGCCCATGCCATTGGACAGCACGGCCACGCGCGGGCCTTCCTGGCCACGGATGATCGGGCGGCCGACGCCAGGGCCGAAGAAGGTGCTCTGCACGCCGGGCAGCTTGGCTACGGTATCGCCGAGGGTGCCGGCCTTCTGCTCGTCCAGTCGTTCACCGGCCAGCACATCGACCGGGCGCGCCAGCGATTCGGCATCGCCCTGCAGCGGCGAGGCAGTCACCTGCACCGACGACAGTTCGGTCAGGTGGCGGTCACGATGAGCGCTGTCATCGCCGGCGGCAAAGGCAACCGAAGGCAGCAGGGCGGCGAGGGCCAGAGCGAGGGAATGCGGCTTCAACCGCGGGGTGTGGGCGGGCATGGAACGGGTCCTTTGTTACAGTGTATCAATCGCTAGGCGCACGTATCCCGTCGGCGGGACAGGGGGAAGGAAACCGTGCGGGTCGGGAACGGATGTTATATTATTCCATAACGATTCGCCGACCCTGCTGGAAGTCATGTCCCTGTCCTCACGCCTGCGCCACCTGCTTGACCGTTTCGGCGCCACCGGTTCGATGCTGTGCGCGGTGCACTGCGCAGTGATCCCCGTGCTTCTGGCCGCAGCGCCTTCGTTGGGTCTGTCGTTCTGGCTGAGCGACGGCGTGGAACAGGCGTTGGTGGTGTTCGTGACCCTGCTGGGGCTGTTCAGTCTGGTCTGGGGTTATCGCCGGCATGGCGCGCTGCGTGCGCTGGGCTTCCTGATCCCTGGCCTGGTCGCGTTGTGGGCTGGCGTGCTGTACGACCCGCTGCACCACAGCGCGGTGCCGCATGCGGTGGTGATGACCATCGGCGGCCTGCTGGTCGGCGTCGCGCACCTGGTCAACCTGCGCCTCAACCACGGCCACGTGCACGACGCCAGCTGCGCGCACTAGGCGCTCCGTGATAGGCTCTCCGATCGTGCGCGGGGGCGCCCAGCAAGGCGGCCCCGCCGAACCCGTGTCAGTACGGGGTAACCAGATTTCACATTTGAGGAGTTGAAGACATGGGTAAGGGTGACCGCAAGACCGCCAAGGGCAAGCGCTACAACGCCAGCTACGGCAACGCCCGTTCGCACACCGCGAGCAAGGTCGCCGTAGGCGCCGCCGCCCCGGTTGCCAAGAAGACCGTGGCCAAGGCTCCGGCGAAGAAGGCTGTGGCGAAGAAGGCCGTCGCCAAGGCCTGATCCGGCCGGTCGACTGCTTCGAAGAAAAACGCGGCGCTTGGCGCCGCGTTTTTTTATGCCCGTCGTTCCGGTTGCTGCGTTCGCCGGGCATGGCCCGGCGCTACCCATTGCTGGCACGGTAGCGCCGGGCCATGCCCGGCGGATGACGCTCGATCAGCGCAGCGTCTTCTTCAGCGTTTCCGCATTGCCGTCGTTCGGCGCCGCCGGTACCTGCAGCAGGTGGGCCAGCAGCGGGTAGACGTCGATATTGTCGAAGCCGTCGATCACCAGGCCCTGGCGGAACGACGGGCCGCTGGCCACGAACACTGCACGCATCGACGGCAGGGCATTGTCATAGCCGTGCGAGCCACGATCCTGATGGTCGCGCTTGGCGATCTTCTCCTGATGCAGGGCATCCCAGCCTTCATCCATCACGCAGACGATGGCGGGAATGCGCGGGTGAGTGCCGTAGTGCAGGCGCGCCGGCAGGTTCTCTTTCTTCCAGCACTCGTACCGGTCGTGACGACCGAGCAGGGCGCGCTCGGCGGCGGCTTCGTGACCGGCCAACGGCGCAAAACCCACCGACTGGCCCTGGCTGACATTGCGCGCGATGGCCGGGTCGACCATTGATTCGGTGGAGATCACCTGGCCGACCGGGACGCTGGCCATGCCATGGTCGGAGACCACGATGACGTTGGTGGTCGCGGCCAGGCCTCGTTGCAGCAGGCCGTCGAGTACCTGCCCGATGATCTGGTCGGCGCGCACGATGGCGTCGGCGTACTGCTTCGATTCGGGGCCGTGATTGTGGCCGGCCTTGTCCACGTGCTCCATGTACAGCGTGGTCAGGCGCGGTGCGTCGGCATCGGTCTGTGCAAGCCAGTCCAGCACGGTGCCCGCGCGTTGTTCCAGCGGTTCCTTGCCGTCGTACACGCGCCACTGGCTCGGGCGCACGCCACGGATTTCCGATTCGCTGCCCGGCCACGAGGTGGTGGCCGAACGTACGCCGGCGTTTTCGGCGCCGACCCAGATCGGTTCACCGCCCCACCAGCCGCTGGTGGTGACCGCCTCACGGTTGCTCAGCTCGAACCTGCCCAGCGTTGCATCGTCCATGCTGTTGTTGACGATGCCGTGGTGGTCCGGGCGCAGGCCGGTGACGATGGTGTAGTGGTTGGGGAACGTCAGCGACGGATAGGACGGGGTCATCCAGCGAGCACGCACACCGCCATCGATCAGTCGCTGCAGGTTCGGGGTCAGGCCGCGGTCCAGCGCATCGGCGCGCAGGCCGTCGATGGAGATCAGCAGCAGCTTCGGCGGCACAGCCGCAGCGACGGAAGTGGAAGCGGAGGCGGAGGCGGAAGGGGCGGGCGCGGTGGTGGTGCAGGCGGCCAATGGCAGCAGCAGCGCCAGCGCGCAGGTCAGGCGTACGGAAGTCATCCGCCCATGATAAGCGGGTGCAATGACGCGCCCAAGACACGGCGCGCTATCGCGCGCCGTGTCCGCGCATTTTTCCTTGTCCCCGCGCCTGTCTGCGCGCCGTCTTCAACAAGAAGGGGCTTTTCCTCAGACATGTTCCTGATGCTTCCATCCACGCATGGCGTGGATCTGTCGTGTCGACCAAGGTCGACACCTACCCACCGCCGCGGGAATCTGTCGCAGGTGGGGCGGTATGGGGGGGGGCAGGACCGTTGGCGCCATGGATGGCGCCATCCAGCCCCCATGGACGGGTTCACGGCGTGTCCTGCCCACCCATACCGCCCCGCCCAACGCGTAGAAAATCGGAGCTGTATTGGCTATTGACCTTGCCCTTGCCTCTGCGGGTGCCGGGCGCAGCCCGGCCAGCCCTCTCAGGCGAACAGCGGAGCCTGGCGTTGTTCCAGTCGCAGCAGTGCGGCCTTGGTTTCCAGTCCGCCACCGAAGCCGGTCAGCGCGCCGTTGCTGCCGATCACACGATGGCAGGGCAGGATGATCGGCAGCGGATTGCGTCCATTGGCGGCGCCGACGGCACGGGTCGCGCTGGGCTGCCCCAGATGCTGCGCCAACTGCAGGTAGCTCCAGGTCTGACCGAACGGGATCAGCGCCAGCGCCTGCCACACGCGCAGCTGGAACGGCGTACCGCGTGGCGCCAGTTCAAGGTCGAAGCTGCTGCGTTCGCCGTGCAGGAACTGCAGCAGCTGCTCGCGTGCTTCCGGCAGCGCATCCGGCGCGTAGTGCCAGTCGTCGCGGCCGCGTGCCGGGTGACGGTTTTCCGGGAACAGCACGTGCGACAGACCACGCTCGTCACCGGCGATGGTCAGCACGCCGATCGGGCTGTCGAAACGGTCGAACAACAGGGTCATGTCGGTTCTCCAACGAATGTGCCGGACAGGTGCCAAAGATGCAGCACGGCATAGGCGCGCCAAGGGCGCCACGGTTGCGAGCGTGCTTCGGTGGCACGTTCGCTCAGGCGCTGGCCCTGCGCATGGCCGAGCACCTGCTGCAGTACGAGGTCGCCGGCGGGGAAGGCATCGGGCTGGCCGAGCCCGCGCAGGGCGATGTACTGCGCAGTCCACGGTCCGATGCCAGGCAGTGCCACACAGCGGGAAACGAACTCTTCCAGCGCCTGGCCCGGGCCGAAGTCGAGCGCGCCACTGGCACAGGCGGCGGCAAGCGCACGTACGGTGGCGGCGCGGCTGCGTGGCAGGCCGATCGATTCCAGCGGCGCTTCGGCCAGAAGCTCGGGGGCCGGGAACTGGCGATCGAATTCCGGCGGCATGCCCGGCAGGTGCGCGCCATAGGCATCCACCAGCCGCCGCGCGAAGGTAGTGGCCGCAGCCACGCTGACCTGTTGGCCGAGCACTGCGCGCACGCCTACTTCGAAACCATCCCAGCCGCCGGGCACGCGCAGCCCGGGGCGTTCGGCAATGCCGCGCGCCAGCAGCGGCTCTTCGCCGAGCGCGGTGTGTACCTGCTGCAGGTCGGCGTCCAGATCGAACACGCGACGTACGCGGCGCACGATGTCCGGGATCAGTCGCGGATCGACCGCGCCCAGCTGCAGCCGCAGTTCCGGGCGTTTCGGGTCGGCGGTGACGCGCAGCAGGGTGGAGCGCTCCGGTGTGCCGAGCACGCGCTGGTAGTTGTCTTCGCCGATCAGCTCGATGCCGGGCAGGCTGCGCTTGCGCAGGAAAGCCAGCATGCGCGGGAAATCCAGTGGTGGCCGGTATGCCAGACGCAGCACCAGGCAGCCATCGTCGGTGGCCAGCGGCTGGTGCTGGCGACGCAGTGCGGTCGGCGCCATGCCGCAGCCTTGCAGGAACGCGGTATTGAAACGGCGCAGGCTGTTGTAGCCGGCGGCCAGTGCGACATCGGTCACCGGAAGCGTGGTTTCGGTCAGCAGCTGCTTGGCCAGCAGCAGTCGATGGGTGGCGTGGATCTGCCCTGGCGTTGCGCCCAGATGTTCGACGAACAGGCGCTGCAGCTGGCGCGCGCTGAGTCCGATCTTCTCTGCGAGGTCGGCTACTGGCTGCTCCTGCAGGAAGCCGCCATGGATCAGGGCCAGTGCGCGCTGCACGGTCTGCCCGGCCAATGCCTGCTGCGCCTGCGGTGCCAGCTCGGGGCGACAGCGCAGGCACGGGCGGTAACCGGCTGCCGCAGCAGCGGCCGCCGTCGGGTAGTAGGTGATGTTGCGCGGCTTCGGTGGCGGTGCCGGGCACACAGGGCGGCAATAGATGCCGGTGCTGCGCACCGCGGTAAAGAACACGCCGTCGAAGCGTGCGTCGCGGGCCAGGCGGGCGCGGTCGCAGGCGGCGGTGTCGAGGGCGAGGGCGGTGTCCATGGCGCCAGTCTAGGCGCGTGCGGGCGGGGATACTCGCCGGATTCGGACATGGATGCTGGAGGGGGGTTCTGGCAGGGCCGCGCCCTGCACCCGCCGAGGCCAGAGCAACAGCAACAGCGGACTTCCGGGAGGGCGGGGTGGGTCCGGTTGCAGGGGGCGCTGCAAGACCCACCCCGCCTTCGACAGGTTCCTGCGACCTGTCGGGACGGCGTTCTGCACTGCTGTTGGTGGGTGTCGACCTTGGTCGACAAGGGTCAGAAGGGGTTCAGTGCCACGCGCTGAATGCGCGTCGTGGACGGGTAGACTGTGGCTCTTGTTTACATGAAGACCGGTTGCCCGATGTCCGCCAAATTCCGCTGGTTGCCCCTGTTGTGCCTGGCCCTGGCGGGCTGCAGTCAGTTGGAGAATCCGGGCAATGTGACCGCTGCCGACAAGGCGGCGCGGGCGCCGGCCAGTGATGGCGAGAACATGGTGTCGATCAATGCCGCCGATGCACCGCCGCCGCCGGCGCCGCCGCGCAGCCGGGCGGATCGGCCATGGCCGCAGGCGCAGCTGGAGAATGGCCGCGCCTGGGTCAGCTGCAGCACCGAGTATGCCGGCGATGCCGGCGACGGCACCGAGCTGGAAGGGCTGCAACGAGACCAGATCAGTCAGGCGCTGGCGCCGTGCGCCGAGCGAGGCCTGTTACGCGTGCGCTATGCCGGCAAGATCAATCCCGGCTTTGCCGAGATGATGTGGCGTTTGGCCGTGGTCGCCGACGAACAGAAGATCCACAAGCGCATCCTTGACCTGGACTCCAGTGGTGGCCAGGTGGAATCGGCGATCGTCGCCGGCGACAGCATCGGTGAATCGGGCTGGACCATCTGGGTGCGCGAAGGCTCGATCTGCCACAGCGCCTGCGTGTTCGTGCTGGCCGCCGGTGACAACCGCCTGCTGTCAGGCAAGGTCGGCATCCACCGCATGATGCGCATCAGTTCCAAGGCCACCTCGCGCGCTGAGCTCAACCGCGAGCTGCACGAGGTCTACGACAATGTGAAGGATTACCTGCAGCGCAACGGCGTGGCGGTAGGCGTGGCCGACCTGATGATGACGGTGCCCAATCGCAGCCTGCGCCTGCTGACGCCGGACGAACTGCGCCAGTACGGCCTGGACGGCACCAACGCGGTGCAGGACGACCTGGAGCGGATCAAGCAGATGCGTGCCTGTGGTGACGACTTCGTGCAGCGCAAGGACGCGTTCCTGATCGCCTTCGACCAGCAGTGCAAGCACGAAGGCGCCGACATGGAATCGATCAACAGCTGCGGCCAGGCGTTGAAGCAGCGCTTCGGCTTCCCCGATGCGGTGTGCCCGGAAGAAAGCCCACTGTCGGAGATCGATGTAGCAACGCTGCCGCCCGCGCCTTCGGAGCCACCGCCGGTGGCCGAACAGGCACCGGTGAACACTACCGCGCCCGCTGCACAGGCCGATGCAGCAGTGGTGGAAGGCAGCGCCCCGGCACGCTGACGGCGTAGTCACTGCGCTGGCGTAGACTGCGGTTCTTTCCCGAGAACCGGCGGTGTCCATGAAGCGCGTGCTCCTGCTGCTGTCCTTGCTGCCCCTGACTGCATTGGCGCAGGCGCCTGCGCCCGCCACGCCTGCACCGGCGCCCGCCCGCCCGGCACCTGCTTCGCCAGCAGCAGCAAAACCGGCCACGGCCGGCGCACCGGCGCTGACCGCCGCGCAGCAGGCGCAGGTACAGAAACAGGACGCGGAAATGGGCGCGGCCGCAGTGAAGGCGGCGCAGCTGGTCGATGCCAACCGCGCCGGCGAATTGTGGGATGGCGCTTCGGCCGTCGCACGCCGTGCTGTACCGAAGGCGGCCTTCGTCAGCCAGTTGGCCAGCGAGCGTGCGCGGCTGGGCGCCCTAGCTGGCCGCGGCCAGCCGACCATCACCCGGGTCAAGTACAACGCCGGTGCGGCGGTACCCGAAGGCCTGTACATCAACGTCAGCTTCCCGACCCGTTTCGCCAACAGCGCACAACCCGTACGCGAACTGGTGTCGTTCCGTTTCGACGAGGACCATGTGTGGCGCCTGGCCGGTTACAGCCTGCGTGCGTCGGCACCCTGAGGAGATGAACGATGGCAACTGAACTGACGATGCTGGCCTGGTCGGTGCTGCTGGGCTTCGTCTACATCTTCGCCACCTCCACCGTAGTCACCCGCGAGCGCGGGATGAAGTGGAATGCCTCGGCGCGTGATGGCGAAGCCAGGCCACTCAGCCCGCTGGCCGGTCGCCTGCAGCGGGCCCAGGCCAACTTCCTGGAGACCTTCCCGTTCTTCGCCGCTGCTGCGATCGCGGTGGTGGTGGCCGGGCGCGGCAACGACACCACCGCATTGGCGGCGCAGGCCTACTTCTGGGCACGGGTGGTCTACCTGCCGCTGTATGCCGCAGGCGTGCCCTACGTGCGCAGCCTGGTCTGGGCGGTATCGCTGCTGTCGATCCTGGCGCTGGTGTTCGCGCTGCTGTGATCGTGGCCTGATCCAGATCAAGGCCGCTCAGGTCCGCAGCGCTATGCTGGCGGCGACTGAATCAACGGCAGGAGGCGCGCATGCGCAGGATGGACGTGGTGGTGGTCGGCGCCGGACCGGCGGGTCTGTGCTTCGCGCGCGCGCTGGCCGGCAGTGGCCTGCAGGTCGGCATGGTCGAAGTACAGCCGCGCCAGGCGCTGGCCGACGCTGCCTTCGATGGCCGTGAGATCGCGTTGACCCATGCCTCGCGGCAGAGCATGGAACAGCTGGGCCTGTGGCAGCGACTGCCGGACGCCGAAGTCGCCGAATTACGCGATGCCAAGGTGATGAACGGCAGTTCGCCGTTTGCGTTGACCTTTGCCAGCAGCCAGGTCGATGGCCAGCCGTTGGGCTGGCTGGTGCCCAACCATCTGATCCGCCGCGCTGCATGGGATGCCGTGCAGGACCAGGACGGACTGGAACTGTTTGACGGGCGCAAGGTGCAGAGCGTGCAGGCCGATGCGCAGGGCCATGTGGTCACGCTGGATGACGGCAGCACGCTGCACGCGCGCCTGCTGGTGGCCGCCGACAGCCGCTTCTCAGCAACCCGCCGCATGCTCGGCATCGGCGCGCAGATGCGCGACTTCGGCAAGTCGATGCTGGTGTGCCGCATGCAGGTCGAACGTGATCACCACCACACCGCATGGGAATGGTTCGGCTACGGCCGTACCATGGCACTGCTGCCGCTCAACGAGGGCCAGGCGTCTGCGGTGGTCACCTTGCCGCCGCGCCAGATTGAAGCGCTGCTGGCGATGGACGAAGTGGCCTTCGGTGACGCCATCAGTGACTGCTTCGAGCACCGTCTGGGCCGGATGCAGCCGGTGGCCACGCCGCAGGCGTATCCGCTGGTTGGCGTCTATGCGCACCGTTTTGTCGGCGAGCGTTCGGCGCTGATCGGCGATGCCGCGGTGGGCATGCATCCGGTCACCGCACATGGCTTCAATCTGGGCCTGGCCAGCGCGCAGCGGCTGGCGCAGGGCATCGTCGAACAGCAGCGTCGAGGTGCCGACATCGCCGCCGCCGGCATGCTGGCCAGCTACCAGCGCGGTCATCGGCTGGCATCGCGGCCGCTGTACGAGGCCACCAACGCGATCGCCAGCCTGTATACCGACGATCGCCGCCCGGCGCGGCTGCTGCGCGCGGCCGGCCTGCGTCTGGCGCAGGGCGTTGCGCCGTTCAGGCAGCTGATCGCCTCGCACCTGACCCAGCGCGTGGCCTGAACCGGTTCAGATCAGCCCGTTCAGATCAGCCGGCGGCCAGCACGCGGATCTGGCTGTCGGCGAATTCAACCACCTGGCCTGCGCGGATCTTGCAGGCCTTGCGCAGTTCGACCTCGCCGTCGACCAGCACCTGGCCGTCGCTGATGACCATCTTGGCCTCGCCGCCGCTGGTGACCAGGTCGGCCAGCTTGAGCAGCTGCTTGAGCTCGACGTAGTCGCCGTCGAGGTCGAATTCGAGAATCTGCATGGAACGGGTTTCCTGGGAAGGGGCGCCGGATTCTGGCCGGGCCGGGAGAGGGCGCGTATTGTGCGCCAGCACGGTGCATGACGGCACACGCACGGCAACCTGTATGCATGGTTCAGGATCAATGCGGTATGATTCCGCTCTGAGCGAGTGAAATCTCCTCCAACCGAGCAGCGCCAGGGCACGCGATAAGAAGGGCGCCCAAAGCGCGGACCATCACCTTTTTTATCGCACTGCCAGGAAGACGGCAGTGTCTTCGGAGTTCCCCATGTCCCAAGAATCCCAAGCGCAGCTGCAGTTCGCGCAGCTCGGCCTGTCCGAGTCTGTCATGCAGGCGGTCACCGCCATCGGCTACGAAACCCCGTCGCCGATCCAGGCTGCCACCATCCCGGCGATGCTGGAAGGCCGTGACGTGCTGGGCCAGGCCCAGACCGGCACCGGCAAGACCGCCGCCTTTGCGCTGCCGGTACTGTCCAACATCGACCTGCAGCAGATCAAGCCGCAGGCGCTGGTGCTGGCCCCGACCCGCGAGCTGGCCATCCAGGTCGCTGAGGCGTTCCAGTCCTATTCCTCGAAGATCCCCGGCTTCCGCGTGCTGCCGGTGTACGGCGGCCAGCCGTACGGCCAGCAGCTGTCGGCGCTGCGTCGCGGCGTGCACATCGTGGTCGGTACCCCCGGCCGCGTCATCGATCACCTGGATCGCAGCACGCTGGACCTGTCCGAGCTGAAGACGCTGGTGCTGGACGAAGCCGACGAAATGCTGCGCATGGGCTTCATCGACGACGTCGAAGCCGTGCTGAAGAAGCTGCCGGCCAAGCGCCAGGTGGCGCTGTTCTCGGCCACCATGCCGCCGCAGATCCGCCGCATCGCGCAGACCTACCTGCAGGATCCGGTGGAAGTGACCATCGCGGCCAAGACCACCACCTCGGCCAACATCCGCCAGCGCTACTGGTGGGTGAGCGGCATGCACAAGCTGGACGCGCTGACCCGCATCCTGGAAGTCGAGCCGTTCGACGCGATGATCATCTTCGCGCGCACCAAGGCCGGCACCGAGGAACTGGCCAGCAAGCTGCAGGCCCGTGGCCTGGCCGCTGCCGCCATCAACGGCGACATGCAGCAGGCGCAGCGTGAGCGCACCATCGCCATGCTGAAGGAAGGCAAGCTGGACATCCTGGTCGCCACCGACGTGGCGGCCCGCGGCCTGGACGTGGAACGCATCAGCCATGTGCTGAACTACGACATCCCGTACGACACCGAAAGCTACGTGCACCGCATCGGCCGTACCGGCCGTGCCGGCCGCAGCGGCGAGGCGATCCTGTTCGCCACCCCGCGCGAGAAGGGCATGCTGCGCCAGATCGAGCGCGCCACCCGCCAGCCGATCGAAGAAATGCAGCTGCCGAGCGTGGAAGCGGTCAACGACAACCGCATCAACAAGTTCACTTCGCGCATCACCGAGACCCTGGGCCAGGGCGGCCTGGACTTCTACCGCCAGCTGCTGGAACGCTTCGAAACCGAGCAGAACGTGCCGGCCATCGAAGTGGCTGCTGCGCTGGCGAAGATGATGCAGGGCGATACCCCGTTCCTGCTGCAGCCGCCGGTGCGTGCACCGCGCGAAGAGCGTGCGCCGCGTGAGCGTTTCGAGCGCAGCGAGCGCCCGGAACGTGGCGACCGCAACGAACGTGGGCCGCGCTTCGAGCGTGGCCCGCGTCGTGACGATGCCGAGGGTGGTTTCGAGCAGCGCCCGCGCCGTGACGTGCCGCCGCGCGGTGCACCGGAGCAGGGCATGGAGACCTACCGCATTTCGGTCGGTCACCAGCATGGCGTGAAGCCGGCCAACATCGTCGGCGCCATCGCCAACGAAGCTGGCCTGGAGAGCCGTTTCATCGGCCGCATCGACATTCACGACGACTTCTCGCTGCTGGACCTGCCGGCGCAGATGCCGTCGGACGTGCTGACCCACCTGCAGAAGGTGTGGGTCTCCGGCCAGCAGCTGCAGATGCGTCCGCTGGCGGCCGGTGAAGAGATCAATCCGGCGCCGCGTCCGTTCAAGCCGCGCTTCGACAAGCGTGGTCCGGGTGGTCCGGGTGGTCCGCGCCGCAGTGGCCCGGGTGGCCATGGTGGCGACCGCGGTGGTGACCGCGACAGCCGCCCGCCGCGCCGTGACGGCTTCAAGCCGCGCGGCCCGCGCAGCTACTAAGCCCCACCTGCGGTCCTGAACAACGCCAGCCTCCGGGCTGGCGTTGTCCGTTGTGGCCCGGAAAAGGGGACGGAGGGGATTAAGTCTCTTATGCCCGGCAGTGCGCTTATGCCGAAAACGACTTAATCCCCTCCGTCCCCTTTTCGCATGGCAAACACATTGGCGGTCATAGGCTGGCTCGGTTCCAAGGGAGGTTGTCACCGCAGCACATTCGGGGGGATCCGGGATGGGTAGGAGTGGCACGGACCAACACAGCCGGCGGGTGCCGATGACCCGTGGGCTGGGACTGCGATTTGCGTTGCTGACGGGCATGGCGATCGGATTGGTCGCCTTGTCCGCCCTTATCCAGGAGCTGCAGGCGGCGTCCACGGCCTGGATTGCCGGGCAGGGCTACTGGTCACGGGGGCAGCAGGATGCGACTGCTGCGTTGAGCCGTTATCTGGCGCGCGGCCATGCCCAGGATCTGAACGACGCGCGGCAGGCGCTGCAGGTGCCCCTGGGCGATCTGCAGGCAAGGCTGGCGCTTGAACAGGCCGAGCCCGATGAGTCTCGGGCGCGGCAGGGCTTCCTGCAGGGCGGCAATGCCCGCGCCGATATTCCGCGGTTGGTGTTCTCGTTCCGCTATGCGCGGGACCTGGGTGCGTTCCGCGAAGCGACCGCGCTGTGGCGGCAGACCGATGGCGACCTGATGGCGGTGCAGGACCTGGTGGCGGAGCTGCAGCGGCGGCACGGCGGAGGCAGCTTGCCATTGACCGATCGTGATCGCTACCTGCAGCAGCTGCGGGATCTTGATCGACGCCTGCAGGTACAGGCGCAGGCGTTCTCGCAGGCGCTGCTGCGGATGGCAACGATGGTGCGGGTGGCGACGCTGATGGTCGGCGGCCTGTCGGTACTGGCGATCAGCCTGATGGCGGTGGCCCTGGCGCGTCGCGTCGGCAAGGACCTGACCGAGCATGAGAGCCGCTTCCGTGCCGCGTTCTACCAGGCCAACGTCGGCATGCTCAAGCTCGACACCGATGGCAAGGTGATGGAAGCCAACCAGGCGATGGCCGATATCCTGGACTATCGCCGTGACGTGCTGCTGCAGATGTCACTGGGTGACCTGCTGATGGAAGGCGAGCTGGTCATCGATGGCGTGGGCCGCATCGACTGGGACCGGCAGCTGCGACCGAGCGAGCTGCGCTTCTGCCGCCGCGATGGCAGCCTGGTCTGGGGGCGCTGGAGTGGTACCGGCGTGCGCAGTGCCGGTGGTGGGCTGTCGGTGTTTGCGATCATCGAAGACGTCAGCCAGAACCATGCACTGGCGCGCGAGATCGAGCATCACGCCAGCCACGATCCGTTGACCGGTCTGATCAACCGCCGCGAGATCGAGCGGCTGCTGGAACGTTCGCTGCTGCAGGTGCGCAGCGAGGGCGGCACGCATTCGCTGTGCTACATCAACCTGGATCACTTCAAGCTGGTCAACGACAGCTTCGGCCACGCTGCCGGTGACCAGATGCTGCGCAGTTTCGCCGACTACCTGGTGGCAGCAGTGCGTGATGGTGACTGGGTGGGCCGGCTCGGTGCCGATGAATTTGCGGTATTCCTCGCCCATGCCGGGCAGGACGAGGCCAAGCGGGTACTGCAACGGGTGATCCGCAACCTGGGCCAGGCCACGTTCCCGATCAGCGAGGGCAGCCCGCAGTTGAGCTGCAGCATCGGCGTGGTCGAGGTCAGTGCCGAGGCGCCGGACGCGAACTGGTTGATGAGCGCCGCCGACAGCGCCTGCTATGCGGCCAAGCAGGCCGGTCGCAACCGTGTGCACTGCTTCAACGAGAATCGCATGGCGCTGGAGGAGCGGCGCCAGGAAGCCGAGCGCCTGCAGGGCGTCAGCCTGGCGATGGCCGAGAACCGCATGCTGTTGTATGCACAGCGCATCGCCCGGGTGGGGGATCCGTCCTACCTGCACTACGAAGTGCTGGTGCGCATGCGCGGTAGCGATGGCAGCCTGCACCTGCCCGGCCAGTTCATGCCGGCCGTGGAGCGTTATGGCATGGCCGTGGCGCTGGACCGGCACGTGCTGGGGCTGCTGTTCCGCCACCTGCAGGTCTGCCCGGCACACGTGCGCCAGCTGGGGCTGTGCAACGTCAATGTGTCCGCGCAGTCGATCGCCGAGCCCGGCTTCCTGGCCTTCGTCTGCGATCTGCTCGAGCGCAACCGCGCGCTGGCCTCGAAGCTGTGTTTCGAGATCACCGAGACCGCGGCGATCAGCAACCTCAGCCAGGCCCGCGCTTTCATCGATGCGGTGAAGGCACGCGGCTGCCGGATGGCATTGGACGATTTCGGCTCCGGCCTGTCCTCGTTCGGCTACCTGCGCCAGTTGCCGGCCGACATCCTCAAGATCGACGGCGCATTCGTGCGTGACATGGATACCGACCCGATCAGCCACGCCACCGTGCGTGCGATCAGCGAGCTAGGGCGTGAACTGCAGATGGAGGTGGTGGCCGAATGGGTGGAGACCGCCGAGGTGGCCGCCGCGCTGACCCGGCTCGGCGTGCAGGGGCTGCAAGGGTATGCGATCGAACGACCGCAGCCGCTGGAACGGATGACCCTCAGTGACCTGAGGCCGGTGCGCCTGGTGGCGGTGAAGGGGCCTCCGGCAGCTGGCTGAACGGCAGGTGGCGACTTTGGTCTACACATGCGCTGCGCGCCCGGCTGCGATAATGCGCGCCAGGGGCGACGCGCAGTGGGCGCGGACGTAAGCAGGAACAGGATGTGGCGTGGGCGTCAGGCAGTGGCGGTATGAAACAGGGACGCTGCTGGTCGTCCTGCTGATGGGAGTGCTGTTTCCCGATCCGGCGCGCGCGCGCATGGCCGAGGCCGGCCGGGATTTCCTGCTGGTTGGCGCACCTACGGATGAACCGACGCCGCATCGTGGCTGCACGCCCGCGATGCTGGCCGGGCCACGCGAGCAGGTAGAGGTCCCCGCGCCACCCGGGGGCTGGTCGGGGCAACCCCAGGCCCTGGATGTGTTCAACGTGTTCGCTGGCGAAGTCCGCGTACAGCATGGCGACCGCGAGATCTGCGGCAACATGCACGATGCACGCACCCGTGATTCACGCTTCCGTGCCGGCATCGGCCTGGTGGCGGTGCCGGCAGCTGGCAGCCATGAGCCGTTCCTGGTGTCGTGGCAGGCGCCGCTGAAAGCGCGCTGGGTGCCGACCTTGCGGCTGGGTGCGCCCAGTCCGGTCCAGCAGAACGATACCGCCCGCCTGCTGGTGCGCGCGGCCTGCATCGCGGTGGCGATCGCGCTGGCGCTGTCGGCATTGATGGCCTACCTGACCACCCGTGACCGCAGCTTCCTGGTCTACATCGGCGCGACGTTCGTGGTGGTGGTGTGGCAGGCGATTCTTGGCGGCTTGAGCGGCTACCCCGAACCCTGGCTGCCGGTGGGGGAGCGTGGCGCATGGTGGCTGCTGGCGCTGACCGCTGCGACCCAGGCGCTGGTACTGCCCGCTCTGTGGCGCCTCAACGGCGGGGACCGCCTGCTGCCACGCTCACGGCCGGCACAGCAGGGCGTGCTGTGGGGCCTGATGGGATTGGCCGCGCTGGTACCCTGGCTGCGCTGGGAAACCCTGACGCTGGTCGCGCAGGGCCTGCAGCTGAGCTTCATCCTCGGTTGCCTGCTGTCACTGGCCGCCGGCATGCGGGCGTGGTTGCGTGGTGACTGCTGGGCGCTGGCAGGCCTGGCGGCGCTGGTGCCGCTGCTGGTGATGATCGCCGCCGATGCCAGCAGTGCGGAGTGGCTGCTGGAGTACCGGGTGGAAGCACTGCAACTGTCGGTGACCTGGCTGCTGATGATGGCGGCCTATGCCCTGAACCAGCGGCTGGGGCGGCTGCGCCAGCAGCGTGATGAGCTGCGCCAGCTGGCCGAGACCGACGGCCTGACCGGATTGCCCAACCGCCGCGCCGGCCTGCAGCAGCTGGCCCGGCACCTGGAGCGGGTCGATCGTGAGCGTGGCCCGCTGGTGATCGGCTTCCTGGACATCGATCTGTTCAAGGACATCAACGACCGCCACGGCCATGCGGTGGGGGACCAGGTGCTGGTGGCGGTGGCGCGCGCGCTGCGGACTGCGGTGCGCAGCGAGGATGAGGTGGTGCGGATGGGCGGCGAGGAATTCCTGCTGCTGATGCCGGGCATGCCGCGCGAAGCGGCGTCGGCGCGGCTGGATCGGCTGCGCCAGCGCATCATCGAGGCTGGCCAGGCATTGCAGGTCCCAGGGCTGGAGGTCACGGCCAGCATCGGCCTGGCACAGTGGCGTCCGGGCGAGGATGACCTGGCCGCGCTGCTGCGCCGGGCCGACCATGCCATGTACGTGGCCAAGCGGGCGGGCCGCAACCGCGTCTTCGACGGCGAAGAACTCGATCCACCCGTGCCGGAATGAAGCGCAGCGGGCGGCGATGCCGGATAATGGGCCGATGACCACCCGACTCAACAAACATATCGCCGACACCGGCTTCTGCTCCCGCCGCGAGGCCGATCGCCTGATCGCCGCCCGCCGGGTCACCGTCAACGGCCACCCGGCCGGTACCGGCGCGGTGGTGGGCGAGGAAGACCAGGTGCTGGTCGACGGCCAGCCGCTGCGCGCGCGCGTTGCACGCAAGCCCGGTACCCGCCGCCACGTCTACATCGCGCTGAACAAGCCGGTGGGCGTGACATGCACCACCGAAACCTCGGTCAAGGGCAACATCGTCGACTTCGTTGGCCATGAACAGCGCATCTTCCCGATCGGCCGTCTCGACAAGGAGTCTGAAGGGCTGATCCTGATGACCAGCAACGGTGACATCGTCAACCAGATCCTGCGTGCCGAGAACGGCCATCAGAAGGAATACCTGGTGGCGGTGAACAAGCCGGTCACCGACGAGTTCCTGCGTGGCATGGCCCGCGGCGTGCGCATCCACGATCAGATGACGTTGCCCTGCAAGACCTCGCGCATCGCCAAGTTCGGTTTCCGCATCACCCTGCAGCAGGGCCTGAACCGGCAGATCCGCCTGATGGCTGCCGAGTTCGGCTATCGCGTGACCCAGCTGCGCCGCGTGCGCATCGACAACATCAAGATCGGCGCGCTGAAGCCGGGCCAGTGGCGCAACCTGACCGAGCAGGAACTGCAGGGCCTGCTGCCGAAGCAGCTGGACTGGTAACGCGAGGTAGTGCCGGCCGCTGGCCGGCTGCACCAGGCATCGGATGAGCGCGGGATGCCGGCCAGCGGCCAGCACTACCCGTTGTGCGGATTGCGGACCGGCATCGGCTAGACTCCGCAGTGACCTGCCGGAACGTGACGCTGCATGATCAAGCCCGACAAGCCTGCCAACGAAGCCCTTCGGCTCGAGGCGCTGTACCGCTACCGGATCCTGGATTCGCAGCGTGAGAAATCCTTCGACGACCTGGTCGCGATCGCCAAGGCGGTCTGTGGCACTTCGATGGCGGCGGTGACCCTGATCGATGTGGAACGGCAGTGGTTCAAATCGATCCAGGGCATCGACGCGGCGGAGAACCTGCGCAGCGATTCGATGTGTGGCCACGCCATCCTGCAACCGCAGGAAATCATGGTGGTGGAGGACGCGTTGCAGGACGCCCGCTTCCATGACAACCCGGTGGTGACCGGCGACCCGCACATCCGTTTCTATGCAGGCGCGCCACTGATCAGCTCAGATGGCCTGCCGCTGGGCACGCTGTGCGTATTCGACGCGCATCCGCAGCACCTGCCCAGCGACAAGGCCGAGGCGCTGGCGGCGTTGTCGCGGCAGGTGATGCTGGTGATGGAGCTGCGCCGCTTTGCGCTCGACATCCAGAAACACATGCTGGAACGTGATGATTACGAGCGCCTGCTGTCGGAATACCAGGACGTGCTGCTTGCGCAGAATGCCGACCTGGCCGAGCAGAGCCGTACCGATGCGCTGACCGGCCTGCCCAACCGCCGCGCGATGGCGGCGGCGCTGGAAGAGGCGGTTGCGGTGGCGGATGGTCAACCGGGCGTCGCCTGCGTTGCGCTGCTCGACATCGACCATTTCAAGCACATCAACGATTTCCAGGGCCACGCCACCGGTGACCGGGTGCTGGCCGAGCTGGGTGTGCTGCTGCGCTCGCACTTCACCGGCCGCGGTATGGCTGCGCGCTACGGCGGCGAGGAGTTCGTGGCGGTGATGCCGTCGACCGACCTGCATACGGCCGAACTGCAGTGCGAGTTCCTGCGCCTGGCGGTGGCCGACCTGCCGCTTGGATTCCCGGTCACGATCAGCATCGGTGTTGCCCAGCACCAGCCAGGTGAAAGTGTGGATGACACGCTGGCTCGCGCCGACAAGGCGCTGTACCGGGCCAAGGGCAATGGCCGCAACCGGGTGGAACGGGCGGGCTGAAGCACCCTCAGGTAGATCAA
Organism: Stenotrophomonas sp. GW821-FHT09E08; assembly: GCF_059416125.1. Taxonomy (NCBI): domain Bacteria; kingdom Pseudomonadati; phylum Pseudomonadota; class Gammaproteobacteria; order Lysobacterales; family Lysobacteraceae; genus Stenotrophomonas; species Stenotrophomonas sp. GW821-FHT09E08. The sequence goes on along the minus strand of NZ_JBWKOO010000001.1, from coordinate 214,786 downwards.
CGCCACGCGTGGGTGAAGAATCCATTCGAATGCCGTGCGCGTCGCATTCCCTGCGATCCACGCGCTGCACCATGGCACTCCTGTTCCCACGGATGCCGACCATGCTGCAGACCCTGGCCATCGCCCACTACCGTTCGTTGCACGGGTTGGTGCTGCCGCTGCAGCAGCTGAACGTGGTCACCGGCGACAACGGCAGCGGCAAATCCAGCCTGTACCGCGCGCTGCGCTTGCTGGCGGAGACCGCGCAGGGCGGGGTCGCGGCGGTGCTGGCCCGTGAAGGCGGCCTCGCTTCGGCATTGTGGGCGGGTCCGGAAAAACCAGATCGACGGGTCACTGCCGGCGAGATTCCATTGCAGGGCGGCCCACGCCAGGAATCGGTGGGACTGAAGCTGGGCTTCACCACTGACGAATTCGGCTATGCCATCGATCTGGGCTACCCGCCACCGAGCCGTTCCGCATTCGCACTGGACCCGCAGATCAAGGTCGAGGCGATCTGGGCTGGGCCCTTCCTGCGCAGTGCCAACCTGCTGGTCGACCGCCGTGGTGCAATGGTGCGGCAACGCCATGCGCATGGCTGGGATCTGGTTGACGACCACGTGTCACTGTTCGACAGCCTGTTCACCCAGGTCGGCGATCCGCAGCGCATGCCGGAGACCATCGCCCTGCGCGAGTACATCCGTCGCTGGCGCTTCTACGATCATTTCCGCAGTGATGCCGATGCACCGGCGCGGCAGCCGGCGATGGCCACGCGTACGCCGGTGCTGCATCACGACGGCCGCGATCTGGCCGCAGCGTGGGTGACCATTCTCGAGATCGGGGATCCGGGCGCACTGGCGCGCAGCGTGGACGATGCTTTCCCGGGTGCCACGGTCAGCTTCGAGCCGCTGGATGGCCGGCTGGCCCTGCGCTTCCACCAACCTGGCCTGCTGCGGTCGTTGTCGATGGCCGAGCTGTCCGACGGCACGCTGCGCTTCCTGCTGCTGGCCGCTGCGCTGCATACGCCGCGTCCGCCACCGTTGCTGGTGCTCAACGAGCCGGAGACCAGCCTGCACCCCGATCTCCTGCCGGCGCTGGCGCGGCTGATCATCGCCGCCAGCGCACGCAGCCAGGTATGGGTGGTTTCACATGCCAGCCGCCTGATCGCGGCGCTGGAACAGGCGCCCGGATGCCACTCGCTGCACCTGCAGAAGGAACATGGCCGCACGCTGTTGAGCGGGCAGGGCCTGCTGGATGCACCGGCATGGCATTGGCCGCAGCGTTGACACGGCCATCCACGACCGGGGTGACTGCGCTCAGTCGGCGATGTTGCGTGCTTCGGCGGTACCGAGAATCTCCGGGTGCTGCACCGGCCTGCGGCGGTTCAACAACGGATGCAGGAATACCGCGCCGACGATGATCGCCACGCCCAGGTAGAACCACGGGGTGACCTCGTGCTGTTCGCGCAGTAGCACCACCGCCAGCAGCACGGCATAGACCGGCTCCAGGTTGGTCACCAGCTGCACGGTGTAGGCGCTCAGGTGGCGCAGCGCAACCAGCGCCAGGGCGAACGGCAGCAGCGTGCAGAACCCGGCCAGCACCAGCAGCAGGATGCCGTCGTGCAGGTCCGGTACCACCCAAAGCGGGCTGGCCAGCGCCGGCAGCAGGTAGGGCATCAGCGGCGCCAGCAGGGTCAGGGTGAGGGTACCTGCACCCAGTTCCAGTGCCGTGACCGTAAGCGGATCGGCGTGGCTGACCATGCGCTTGTTGAGCGAGCCGAACACCGCCACCAGCAGCGCCGATATCGCGCCGATCAACACCCCCAGGCGCATGCCGTCGGGCACGCCACCGACCACCAGTGCCACGCCCGGCAGCACGGCCAGGCCGAAGGCCAGTTCACGCAGCTGGAACGGCCGTTTGGCAACCCAGGGTTCGATGATCGAGGTGAACACCGGTGCCAGCGCGATGCAGGTGGCGGCCACCGAAGCGTTGGCCAGTTTCACCGCACCGTAGAAGGTCAACCAGTGCAGGGCAACCAGCGCGCCGATGCCGGCATAACCTGCCACCAGTCGCAGTGGCAGGGTACGCAGCCCGCGCCAGACCCGCGGCAGCAGGGCCAGCATCGCTGTCACCAGCAGCATGCGCCACCACACCAGCGGCAGCGCGGGCAGGGTGATCAGTTTGCCGAGGATGGCGGTGACGCCCCACAGCAGGACACAGAAGTGGATCTGCCACAGCGCTTTGCGGGTGTCGGGTGTGCTCATCGGCCTATTGTGAGGCAAGGCGGCGCCCGTCGCGCATCGGTCGTGCTATGCGCCGCCGTCTACGTGCCTCTGCAGCGCCATTGCCGCCGCAGGATTGCGCGCTTTGGCAGCGCCTATGCACAGCAGGTAGACCTCGCGCGATGTTTCCGTGGCTGCCGTGGCGAGGCAGGGCAGGTCGGCCACCGGCTCGCCGCGTGACCAGCGTCCTGCGCGCTCCGCCCAGCGCTGCTGCACCGGGGCCGGCAGGCCCTCGTTCAAGCGTGCCTGGCTGCGCTTGATCCGCGCGTAGACGAAGCAGGCACTGACATCTCCATGCAATGGCGCCTCGTCGCTGTCCTCGATCACCAGCGCCACGCCATGGCGGCGCGCGGCGGCGACCAGTGCCGGGCCATGTGCTTCGGCGTTGCGAACCTCCAGCGCGTGCTGCAGCGGCACGCCGTCCAACTGCTTCGGCAGCTGTGCCATCAGTGCGCCCAGCGTTTCGGCACCGGCCGGATGGCGTGGGTCGAACTGCCACAGCAATGGGCCGAGCCGGTCACCCAGCGCGAGCGCCGCCTGCAGGAACGGCGCTGCAGCTTCCACGGTGCTGGACAGGTCGCGACGTTGCACCAGGTAGCGCGGCGCCTTCATCGAGAAACGAAAGCCCTCCGGCGTCTGCGCGGCCCATTGCGCGCACTGGGCGGCAGAGGGCGTGCGGTAGAAGGTGCCGTTGATCTCGATGCAGCGTAGCGCGCGGCTCGCATGGGCCAGTTCCTCGCGTTGCGGCAGGCCCGGCGGATAGAACATGCCGCCGCGCCATTCGGGAAACACCCAGCCACCGATGCCGCAGCGGATCGCGGCCTGCGTCGTTGCGGCCATCACTGGCCGTGGTCCACGCGCCACGGATCGTAGCTGCCGAACCACCACAGGTAACCTTCTGGGTCGGCACAGGCGTAGCCACGGCCACCGTAGTCCTGGTCGGCAATGTCGATGACGATGCGAGCGCCGGCGGCCTTGGCCCGCGCGTAGTGCGCGTCGGCATCGGTAACGATCACGCAGGCGCTCTGGGTCTGGCGGCCGCCGACCTCGTCCGGCATCACCGCCAGCTTGGACCATTCGCCGCTACTGCTGCTCGAGCCGAGCATGATCATGCCGCTGCCATATGTGAGCTGCGCATGGAACACGGTATCGCCGTCGGCATACACCGCCTGGACGTGAAAACCGAAGGCACGTTGCAACCACTCGATGGCGGCCTGCGCGTCACGGTAGCGCAGGCACGGAATGATGGTCGACCCGTTGCTCGGTTGTCCGTTTTCGCCCATGACACCCCTCCTATGGCACAGGGCAGGCTGCGCCCGGGGCCGTTACCATCGCGCGAAACCCCGGTGACGGCCTCCACATGGCCGCCACCCCTGTTCGGAGATCGTGCTGGATGAAAACCTGGATTGGAGGAGCCGTGCTGCTGGCGTGCACGACCATGGCGAACGCTGCGACCCCGGAGCAGCTGCAGGACCTGGATGCCACCGTCGAGCGCGTGCGTGCACAGTTCGACGTGCCCGGCATTGCCGTGGCCGTGGTCAAGGACGGCCAGGTGGTGCTGGAACGCGGCTGGGGCGTGCGCGAGCAGGGCAAGCCGGAGCCCGTGCAGGCCGATACGCTGTTCGCCATCGCTTCCAACACCAAGGCATTCACCGCCACCTCGCTGAACCTGCTGGCCGAGGACGGCAAGCTGAAGATGGACGACAAGGTGATCGACCACCTGCCGTCGTTCCGCATGTCCGACCCGTTCGTGACCGGCCAGATGACGATCCGCGACCTGCTATCGCACCGCAGCGGCCTGAGCCTGGGTGCCGGTGACCTGCTGTTCTGGCCGACAACCTCCTACAGCAACGCTGAAGTGGTGGAGCGTCTGGGCAAGGTGCCACTGAAGGGTGGGTTCCGCGAAAGCTACGCCTACGACAACATCCTGTACGCGGTCGCCCAGCAGGTGATCGAACACGTCACCGGCATGAGCTACCAGCAGTTCCTGCAGACCCGCATCTTCGACAAGGTGGGCATGGCCGGCACGCGCTACAACGCCGATCACCTGAAGCCGGGCGACAAGGCGGCGGTCGGCCACGCCAAGTTCGATTTCAAGGACCTGCGCACCGTCGCGCCGCTGACCTGGTCGAACAACGCCGGCGCCGGTGGAATCTATTCCAGCGCGCACGACATGGCGCGCTGGATGCAGGTACAGCTGGCCGAGGGCAAGCTGGCCGATGGCACGCCGCTGTTCACCGACAAGAGCCAGCAGCAGATGTGGCGGATGATCACGCCACAGTCGATCCCGGCGCCGAGCGTGCCGGAGCTGGCACCGGCGCGGGCAAACTTCGCCGGCTATGGCGAGGGCTGGAGTCTGAGTGACTACCGCGGGCAGAAACTGGTCTGGCACACCGGTGGCTGGCCGGGCATGGTTTCGCGGCTGACCTTGGTGCCGGGCGAGAAGCTGGGCGTGGTGGTGCTGACCAACCAGGAAGTGGGTGCGGCGTTCAACGCGATCACCCTGAGCGTGCTTGATGCCTATCTGGGCGGCGAGAAGCACGACTGGGTGGATGCCTATGCCAAGGCCGTGGCCAAGGGCCAGGACAAGGCCGACGAGGCCTGGGCCAAGCACCAGGCGGCGCGCGACAAGGGCAGCAAGCCGTCGCTGGCAATGGCCGGCTACAGCGGCACCTTCCGCGACCGCTGGTATGGCGACATGCAGGTCAGTGCCGAGGGCAAGGGGCTGCGCCTGCGTTTCATGAAGACCACGCAGCTGAGCGGCCGGCTGGAGCATTGGCAGCACGACACCTTCATCGTGCGCTGGGACGACCGTTCGCTCAATGCCGATGCGTTCGTGAACTTCAGCCTGGACCCGGACGGCAAAGTGCGCGAGGTGCGCATGCAGTCGATCTCCGACCTGACCGATTTCAGCTTCGATTTCCAGGACCTGCTGTTCACCCCGGTGGCCCGGTAGGTGCCAACCTTGGTTGGCCTGCGGTAGGGCGCCCACCAAGGTGGGCGACTACCGGGGGGCTCAGGCGATCATCGGCTGGCGTACACATCCGGCGTGGGATACTTCGCCGCTTGCAAGAGGCGAGGGAATGCGATGTTCCGTTGGTTTGAATCCCTGATTCCGGTGTTTCCGCCCGTGGACGGGCGCATGCCGCCGCGCAAGGTGGTGCCGTTCTACCTGCACTACCTGCGCCCGGTGTGGCCGGTGCTGCTGGCCACGCTGATTGCCGGCCTGCTGCTGGCGCTGGTGGAAGTGGCGATGTTCGATTACCTGGGCCGCATCGTCGACATGGTCGCCGAGCAGCCCGGTGCCGGCTTCTTCCAGCGCCATGCCAACGAGCTGGGCTGGATGCTGTTCATCACGGTCATCGCTCGGCCGATCCTGGTCGGCCTGCACAACCTGCTGGTCAACCAGGCGATCGTGCCAGGCCTGAGCAACCGCTCGCGCTGGCTGATGCACAACTACGTGGTGCGGCAGAGCCTGAACTTCTTCCAGAACGACTTCGCTGGAAGCGTGGCCAACCGGGTGATGCAGACCGGTACCTCGCTGCGCGAATCGGCTGTGCAGATGGTCGATTCGCTGTGGTACATCGTGGTCTATACCGGCACTGCGCTGTACCTGTTCGCACAGGCCGACTGGCGCCTGATGGTGCCGTTGATCCTGTGGCTGCTGACCTATGCGGTGATCCTGGTGTACTTCGTGCCGCGCGCGAAGGAACGGGCGTGGATCGCTTCCGAAGCACGTTCCAAGGCGATGGGCCGCATCGTCGACGGCTACACCAACATCCCTACGCTGAAGCTGTTCGCCCATGGTGGCCGCGAGCAGGCCTATGTGGCCGAGTCGATCCAGGAACTGGCGGTGAAGCACCGCGCGCAGACCCGGGTCACCACCGGCATGGACCTGGCCATCGCCATCGTCAACGGTTTCCTCATCGCCGGTACCTGCGGCCTGGCGCTGTGGTTGTGGAACGGCGGCCACATCACCGTTGGCGCGATCACGCTGGCGACCGGCCTGGTGATCCGCATCCACAACATGTCCGGCTGGATCATGTGGACCATCAACGGCATCTTCGAGGACATCGGCACAGTGCAGGATGGCATCACCACCATCGCCCAGCCGCTGACCGTGCAGGACCGCGAGGATGCGGTGCCGCTGCAGGTGACCCGTGGTGGCGTGCACTTCCAGGACATCCACTTCCACTACGGCAAGAAGGGCGGCGTGATTGCCGGCCTGGACCTGGTGGTGAAGCCGGGCGAGAAGATCGGCCTGGTCGGCCCTTCCGGTGCCGGCAAGTCGACCCTGGTCAACGTGCTGCTGCGGCTCTACGACCTGGAAAGCGGGCGCATCCTGATCGACGATCAGGACATTGCCTACGTTACGCAGGAAAGCCTGCGCCAGCAGATCGGCGTGGTCACCCAGGACACCTCGCTGTTGCATCGCTCGATCCGCGACAACCTGCTGTATGGCCGCCCCGATGCCACTGACGAGCAGTTGCATGCCGCCGTGGCCAAGGCACGCGCCGCAGCCTTCATCGATACGCTGGTGGACGGGCAGGGCCGGCGTGGCTACGACGCGCACGTGGGCGAGCGCGGCGTGAAGCTGTCCGGTGGCCAGCGCCAGCGCATCGCCATTGCCCGCGTGCTGCTGAAGGACGCACCGATCCTGGTGCTGGATGAGGCGACCTCGGCATTGGACTCGGAAGTGGAAGCAGCGATCCAGGACAGCCTGGACCAGTTGATGGGCAACAAGACGGTGATCGCGATCGCGCACCGGTTGTCGACCATCGCGCGCATGGACCGGCTGGTGGTGATGGACCAGGGCCGCATCGTCGAGACCGGTAGCCACGCCGAGCTGATCGAGGCCGGTGGACTGTACGCGCGGTTGTGGGCGCGACAGACCGGTGGTTTCGTGGCTGCTGATCGGTGATCGTTTCGGGGTCGGAGCCCTTTCCGGTGGACAGGGATCCGACCCCACATCACGTCCCTCGGGGTCGGATCCTTTTCCGCAGGAAAAGGCTCTGACCCCGAGCCCTTTCCGGAAACCAGCATGATCCGATTCCTGTGCCCCCTGTTTCTGGCGCTCACCCTCGCCGCAACGGTTGCGGCCGCTGCGCCGGCGCCAGTGGAAGGCGACCACCTCGAGCAGGTTGTCCTGCTCAGCCGCCACAACCTGCGCGCTCCGGTGGTGGCATCGGGTGCTTTGGCCAATGCCACACCGGAGCGCTGGCCAATCTGGGACGTGGGTGCTGGCGAGCTGACCACCAAGGGCGGCGTGCTGGAGGTCTACATGGGCCGTTACATTGGCCAGTGGCTGCGCCACGCACAGCTGCTGCCGGTATCAGGCTGCCCGCAGCCGGCTGATTTCCATGCCCATGCCAACAGCCTGCAGCGCACCCAGGCCACCGCGCAGTTCTTCATTGCCGGTGCGTTCCCGGGCTGCCATGTCACGGTCGAGCAGCGCATGCCGCTGGGAGTCATGGATCCGTTGTTCAACCCGGTGATCCACAACGGTGATGCGGCCTTCCGCGAACGCGCGTTGTCGGCGATGCAACAGGCGCAGGTCGCATCGTATCTGGCACCGGCGTTGGCAGTGGTGGAGGCGATCACCCGCTACCCGCAGTCGGCTGTGTGCGCAGGCCGCAGCGAATGCCACCTGACGCCGGCCGATTCCATTCTCAGCGCAGAGCCGGGCAGGGAACCGCGTACTACCGGTTCGTTGGCCCTGGCCAGCGGGCTGGTCGATGCCTTGCTGATGGAGCACTACCAGGGCAATGGCATCCCCCGCGAAGGCTGGGGCCGATTGAACACGGAGGCCCAATGGCAGGCGCTGGCGCAGATCCGCAACAGCTACCAGGACATCCTATTCGGCACCCCCGAGGTCGCCCATGACGTGGCCGCGCCGCTGCTGGCAAGAGTGAATGCGTTGTTCGAGGACCCGGCATCGCCGAAGGTGAGCCTGCTGGTCGGCCACGATTCCAACATCGGTTCCGTGCTGGCGGCGCTGGGAATCGCGGACTACACGTTGCCGGGCCAGTACGAGAAGACGCCGATCGGCGGTCTGCTGCAGTTTGAACGCTGGCGTGATCATGGGGCAGGCGAAGCGCGTTATCGGTTGGTGTATGTCTATCCCACGCGCGGGCAGCTGCGTGGTGCTATCCCGTTGACCGACGCGCAGCCGCCGGGGCGGGTGGAGCTGATGCTGCCGGGCTGTGGGCAGTCGGGTTGCAGTGAAGCGCAGTTCAAGAACCTGCTGCATTCACCTTGAATCCGGGGATGGATGGCAGCGTCGCATTGTGATGAGACGGAGGCAGCTTCGCGTCCCGTATGCTCGGATTCGGGTAGTCTCCAGCGATCAACCAAGCGATCTCGGTGAATCATGAACATTACGGGCTTTCTTGTAATGGACGGTGATGGAGATGAAATAAGGGCGGATCCCCATGGCAGCAACATTGCCTTTACGTGTTTTGATTGTGGATATCCGGTGGTGGCCGATGCCTCGGAGAACCAACGTGGGAGCGACGAGGATTGTCCCGCTGCCTGCCGCGGGTGTGGTGTGGAGTACTTCCTCGATTTGAGACTGAACTCGAGGAAGCTGTATATCCACATCGTCTGATTGAGTGGTGGCAGAAGCGGTGCGAACCAAGGTTCGCACCCACCAGGATGGCAGGTCGCAACTGCCAGAACAGAAAACGGCCCGGGTCTCCCCGGGCCGTTCCATTTCCGACTCACACCTGATCGATCACTCGATCGGCTGGTCCAGCATCAGCTGGCGTGCGAAGCGCACCGGCGGTGCGCCGTAGGACAGCATCTGGTCGTGGTAGGCCTTCAGGTTGAACTTGTCACCCAGCTTGTCCTGCATCGCCTTGCGGGTGTCGAAGTGTTCCTGCGCACCGACGAAGTAGGTCGGCAGCTGAGCCGAGGTCAGCTGCGCACGCACCCACTTGCCCGAGGCTTCGCTTTCCTGCTGGAAGGCGTCGTGGGTCATCAGGTGCATCGCCTTCTCGCGATCCCAGTTGTCCACGTGCACGCCCTGGTCGAGGATCGCGTTGGAGATCGTGCGCAGGTAGAACTTCAGCTGCACCAGGTGGAACAACGGGTCGTTGTTGAGATACCCCTGCTCCTGCATCATGCGCTCGGTGTAGACCGCCCAGCCTTCGGCGAACAGGCCCGAGCGCAGCACCGCACGCAGGGTGGAGGGGAACTTGGCCGAATGCCAGCCTTCCAGGTAATGGCCCGGCGTGCCTTCGTGGATGCTCAGCAGGTGGATCATGCGCGAGTTGTACTCACGCAGGAACGAGTCGACCTGCTTGTCGTTCCAGTCCTCCGGAATCGGCGAGACGGCGTAGAAGGTCTTCAGGTTCTTGTCCAGCGGGCCGGGCGAATCGCAGTAGGCCACTGCCACGCCACGCTGGAATTCCGGCATCAGGATGATGTCCACCGGCGCGTCGGGCAGGGTCATCAGATCGTGTTCGCGGACGAACGCAGTGGACTGGTCCAGCGCGGCCTTGGCATCGTCGACCACCTTGTCGCGTGCCGGCTTGTCAGCGTAGGCCAGTTCCAGCGCGGCCTCGATCGCCTTCTGCTGCTGCTCGTCGCTCGGCTGCGCCGGCATCTCCGGTGCGCCGGGCTTGTCCTTCAGCACGGTCTGCGCGATGCCGTACATGTCTTCGCGCACGCGCTTGAGTTCGGCGCGTGCTCGCTCGCCGATCTCCTGCCGCGACAGCGAGGAATTCAGCGCGAACTTCAGCTTCTGGTCGTACTTCTCCGCACCGATGCGGAAGTCGCCCTTGGCGTTGGGCACCAGGGTCTTGTCCAGCCAGGTCTGCTGCTCGTCCACGGCCTTCTTCAGGCCATCGATGGCGGCCTGCAGGCGCTGCTGGTCGGCCTGCGGCAGTTCGCCGATGTGCGGGGTGATGAAGGTATCGACGATGCTGAGAATGCCCTTGTTCTGCTTGGCCACCGTCTCGGCATGGATCTTTGGCACGCGGGCCGGATCCAGGTTCTCGCGGGCCTGGGCGAAGATCGCCGGCAGCTTCTCCATGCGCGCGGTGGCCGACTTCAGGCGCTCGGGCAGCGGTGCGAACTCACGGGCCATCAGGCCGTAGATCGCGCTGCCGGCCACGCCGTTGTACAGCTGCGGGTCCCACTTGCCGGACTGCATGACCTCGGCATTCCAGATCTCCGACTGCAGCTGGTTGCGCAGGATCGCCGCGTCCACCTGGTTCTCGCGGCCGAGCTTGGCCACCTCGATCTTGTCCAGCTCGCCCAACAGCGCCTTGTAGGCGGCCAGGGTCTTCTGCTGGCCGGCCGCGCTCAGGTCGTCGATCTCGCTGTCATAGCGGTGGTCGCCGATCTGGGTGGCGCTGACCGGCGAGAGCTGCATCCAGGTGTCCAGGGCGCGCTTGGACAGGTCGGCGAAGGCGGCATCAACCGCTGCGTCACCGGCCTGCTGGCTGGCGGCCGGGGTGGAACCGTTGGTCGGGGCGTCGGCCGGCTGGCAACCGGCCAGGGCGGCGACCAGGGCGAGGGCAAGAAGATGCGGGCGCATCGGCGTTCCTGTACTGGGGTCAATTCCCGAGCATAGGCCCCCGGAGCTGCTTTGTCCCCGTGCCATAGGATTACCATGGGCACTGACAAGGACCCTCCAGCGGAGCGCAGGACATGGAATACCAGGGAAGCTGCCATTGCGGCAGGATCGCATTCACCGTACAGGCCGAGGCGCCGATCAGCGACGTCATCGACTGCAACTGCTCGATGTGCCGTCGCCGCGGCAGCCTGCTGTGGTTTGCCCCGCGCGAGGCGTTCCAGCTGAGCACCAATCCCGCGGACGTGGCCACCTATCATTTCAACAAGGCCCACATCGATCATCACCATTGCCGCGAGTGCGGCGTTGCCCCCTACAGCGAAGCGGTGGACCCGCGCACCGGCACGCCGATGGTGGCGGTGAACGTGCGCTGTGTACCGCAGGTGGATCTGGCCACGTTGGCGGTGATGTCCTACGACGGAGCGGCACTGTGAGGCCGGTGCACGTGTGGATGCGCGTGGTGACGATGCCGGTGCTGCTGCTGGTGCTGGTGGCCTGTGCCAAACACGGCGATGTGGCGGCCGACGCAGGCGCTACCGCCGCCGAAGCTGCCGTTGCTTCACCGGAAGGCGCATTCCTCGCCTACGAACACGACGTGCAGGTGCAGCTGGAAGCGGCGCAGATCGCACCGCGCATCCAGCAGGTGGCGCAGGCCTGCCAGAGCGCGAAGTTCGGTGACTGCGCGGTGCTGCAGGTCGATCAGCGCAGTGGCGAGCAGCCCAGCGGCGAGGTCAAGGTACGCATTGCGCCGAAGGGCACTGAGCCGTTGATCGCGTTGGCCGGTGAGGGCGGCAAGCTGCAGTCGCGTAACACGCGCGCCGAAGATCTCGCGCAGCAGGTCGCCGACACCGCACTGACCAAGGCGCGGCTGGAGAAGGAACACGCGCGGCTGCTGTCCTACCAGGACCGCAAGGACCTGAAGATCGAGGACCTGATGGCGATCACCACGCGCCTGTCGGAGATCGAAGCGGGCGTCGAACAGGCCAACAAGGATTCGGCGCAGCAACGCCGGCGCATCGATACCCAGCTGGTCACGATGCACTTCGATACCACCTCGGGCCAGCGCAGCCGCAGCGAGATCGGTGAGGCGCTGAGCGAATCGGGCAGCATCCTCAGCACCAGCATTGCGTTCCTGATCCGCGCTGCCGCCGCGTTGTTGCCGGTAGCGGTGCTGGCGTTGATCGCGACCTGGGGTGTGCGGGCGTGGTGGCGTCGCCGTCGTCGCAAGCCGTAATCGCACGTGTTCGCCGGGCATGGCCTGGCGCTACCGGAACAGACGGCACATGGCCCGGCGCTACCGGGGTGCTTCGAGCATCGGGTAGCGCCGGGCCATGCCCGGCGGAATATCAACCTTCGTCGGTCTCGTACTCGACGAACACATCAAGCTCCAGCGCAAGCTCCTGCACTGCATCGCGCACCTTCTGCGCAGTGCTCTCGTTGCCCACTTCCACCTCCAGTTCGTGGGTGCCCGGGCCGATGTCATCGGACAAACCGGCCGAACTGGAATCGTCGTCGTCCATGTGCGGCATCAGGTCGTCGGTTTCCTCGACATGCTCGATGCCGTCCAGGCCAAGCAGCAGATCGCTGATCGCACGGGCGTCGTCTTCGGTTCCGGTAATACGCAGTCGTAGCAGGGCCATGGCAGAAGCACGTAGGGGAGTTCGCCTGCAGCCTAGCCAGCCGCGGGCAAAGACCGGGTGAGGGCACGGTCAGCCGGCTGTGGGCATGCGCCCCAGCAGGCTGTCCGGCAGCGCCGGGATTGGCGTGCGTTCGTCCTGGGCCTGTTCCAGCAACCAGTCGATGAACAGGCGCGCGGCCGGGCTCGGCGCTTGTCCTTCGGCATGCACCACGTAGTAGGCATAGCGTGCCTTCAACGCCGGGCCAGGCAGGCGCAGCAGCTCATAGCGTTGCAGATAGGGCTGGGCGACATGCGTGCGGGCCAGTACCGCGCCCATGCCGTACACCGCCGCACGCATCGCGTCGGTGCTGTCGGCGAAGGTGTGCATCGGCGGCATGGGCGAGGGCGGACGTACACCGGCGTGGCGGAACCAGTCGCGCCAACCCTGCGGTGACAGATCACTGAGCAGCGGCAGCTCGGCGATGCGTGCCGGGTCCTGCAGCGTTTCGACCCCGGCCAGCGCCGGTGAGGCGACCGGGAACAGGTTGTCGTCCATCAGATGCTGCGCATGCAGGCCGGGCCATTGGCCCAGGCCGTAGCGGATGCCGACCTCTGGCCCGTTGTCGTCGTAGCGGTCCAGGCCGCTGCCGGTGTGCAGCTCGATGCGTATGTGCGGATGGGCCTGGGTGAAGCGCGGCAGCCGTGGCAGCAGCCAGCAGTAGGACAACGAGCGCAGCGTGGTGATCCGCAGTGGCACGCTGTCGGCGTCAGGCTGCAGATGATGGGCGACCGCAGCCACATCAGCGAAGGCCGCACTGGCGGCATCGGCCAGCTGCCGTCCCTCGGCGGTGAGGCGAACGCCTCGCGCATGACGCAGGAACAGCCGGGTCTCCAGCACCTCTTCCAGACGGCGCACGTGGTGGCTGACCGCACTGGCGGTCAGGTGCAGCTCCTGCGCGGCCTGGGCGAAGTTCTGGTGGCGCGCGGCGACCGCGAACACGGCTAGTGCCGGCAGCAGGGAAGGACGTAGCAACATGTCGAGCCTCAAACCATATTTGTGGCTGGCAGCGATACTACGCGCTTGTGTGGCGGTCGTCTGCGGCCGATCCTGTGAGGCCGGACGAGGAATGCAGTGATGGTTGGAGAACGGATATGAATGCGGTGCCACAGGCGGCCGAGCGCGACTGGCGCACGCCGCTGGAATTGACCCTGCTGGGCGCCATCTGGGGCTGCTCGTTCCTGTTCATGCGGGTGGCGGTGCCATCGTTCGGCCCGTTCGCGCTGGTCGAGGTGCGGCTGGTGCTGGGCGCACTGGTGCTGCTGCCATTCCTGTGGCAAGCGCGGGCGCAGTTTCCGCCGCGGCGCTGGCTGTGGCTGGCACCGATCGGCCTGGTCAATTCGGCATTGCCGTTCGTGCTGTTCGCCTACGCGGCCGAGCGTGCACCGGCAGCGATCGGCGCGATCTGCAATGCGATGACGGTGCTGTTCGCCGCGTTGATCGCCTTCCTGTTCTTTGGCGAGAAGATCGGTGCGCGGCGTGCGGGTGCGCTGCTGGTTGGTTTTGCCGGCGTAGTGGTGTTGGCCACGGCCAAGATCTCGGGCCTGAGCATCGGTACGGCCGTGCTGGCCGGTGCGGCCGCTTCGCTGTTGTACGGTCTGGGCGTGAACCTGGTGAAGAGGCACATGACCGGATTGCCTTCGGCTGCGGCGGCCGCCGCCACGCTGTCGTGCGCCTCATTGTGGTTGCTGCCGATGGCGCTCACCCATCTGCCGCAGGGCCCGATCCCGGGCAAGGCCTGGGGCGCGGCAATCGCGCTGGGCGTGGTCTGTACTGGATTCGCCTTCCTGATGTTCTATCGTCTGATCGGCCGCATCGGCCCGTCGCGTGCATCGACTGTGACCTATCTGGTGCCGTTGTTCGGCGCAGCGTTCGCGTGGCTGTTCCTGGGTGAAGCGGTCACGGTGCAGATGTTGATTGCCGGTGCGTTGATTCTGGGGAGTGTGGCGGTGAGTCAGAAGGGCTGAGGTGTTTTGCACGTGGTGCGTGCTGAAGGCGCTTCATTGTTCATGGGCGTCACTTTTCTTTTCGCGCGAAAAGAAAAGTAACCAAAAGAAACGCGCCGCCAGGTCGTGAGCCGCCGTGCTTCGCACGTCGGTCCCCTGCGCTTCTCGGTGAATCAGGGGACAGTGCCGAACTCGCTACGCTCAGACATCGGCACCTCTTCGCCCCTGATTCCCCTGCGATGCTCGGCTCGCTCAAGGCGGATCCACATCAAAGGCCACAGCTGCACCCAGTAGATCCACGCCATGCGTGGATGCTTTTGCGGTTGATCTTGACCTTCCAGTCCGCCTTGAGCGAGCCGAGCACCGCAGGTCCGGCGAGGGCGAAGAGGCGCGGGTGTCTGAGCGTAGCGAGTTCCCGCGCCGTCCCTCGACGGGCCGAGGAGCACAGGGCACCGGTGCGCAGCATCGGCTCGCGGCTGGCGGAACGTTTCTTTTGGTTACTTTTCTTTGCGTACAAAGAAAAGTAACGCCCATGAACAGTGACGCACCTTCAGCACGCGCCACGCGCAGAACCCGCGACGGCGTTACTTCACCGGCACCGGAATATTGCAAAGATCGATATGCCCCGCCGGGCGCTTGTAGAAATCATCCACGCGATTGCGTCGCGCCTCCACCGTATCGGCGAAGGTCTTCGAGTCGGTACGCAGTACCTGGATCGGTGTGCGCTCGGCCGCCGGCACGTCGCTGGCGCGGCGGATCGACACGATCGGCGTGCGCAGCTTCGGGTCGGCATAGAAACCCATCGGCGCCGGTCCGCGCGGGGTCGCGCTGAGCAGTTCCATGCCCTTCAGCACGCGACCGACCAGAGTGATGTTGCGGTCCAGCTGACGCGGCGACTGGCCGGTCACCACATAGAGTTCGGCACCGATGCTGCTGTCCTCTTCGTTGCTGCGGCCCGCGCCCAGCATGCCGTAACAATGCGCCAGCCAGGCCTTGCCGGCCTGCGGGTCCTGGCCGACCGGGAAGCCGTCGACGAAACCGGTCTGCGCGGCCCAGCCATCGCGATCCGGCAGCACGCTGACCTTCAGGCCAGCGCTGGCGCGCTCGAACTCGGCCGGCAGCTTGCGCGCGGCACTGCCGAACGGCTTGGCCTTGGCCGCGTCATCGGCGTCGGCATCACCGAACTGCACCACGAAGTTGTCCTGCGAACGGTAGATGCTGGTGCCGTCCCAGAAGTGTTCGTGGGCGAAGGTCTGGATGTTGGCGACATGGCGCGGGGCGAATTGCGGAGCCAGCTCGATGATCACCCGTCCGGCCGGCAGGTCCATGTACAGCAGGTTGGCCGGGTCCGGCGTGCGCCAGTCGCTGGCCGCCGAGGCGTCGAGGATCTGCTGCGGGCTTCTGTAGGGCGAGGCCGCGCTGGCCATGGCGGGCAGCAGGCAGGTCAGGGCGAGGGCGGTCAGGGCAAGGCGTCGACGGTGCGGCATGGGATCCCCGGAACATGAACGAGGGTCTGATTCTGCGCGAGAGTACGCGCCTGCGCCACGGTGGCGTGCTGGCCCTGTCCATGCAGGTGCGGCACGATGGCCATTGTCCTTGATGGAAGCAGATGATGGTGATACCGCATCCGGAAGCGCCCGAAGCCGCACTGCGCGCGATGATCGACCAGATCCTGAAGGGGTTCGTCGATGAGGGGGTGGATCGTCTGCATTGGTTGCAGACGCTGTCGCCACGAGGGTTGTTCGATCTTGATGAGCGTCGACGCAGCTGGTGGGCCCCCAACGGCGATGGCCTGCTCGACTGCCTGAAGGCCTGCGCAGCGCCGCCGGTCGATGTGCAGACGGCGGCACTGTTCCTTGCGGGCTCGGACGGCAATGGTCACACGCGCGAGGCCGCGTTGCAGAAGATGCGCTCGGTGCCCAGCCATCTGACGTTGTCCTGTGCCTTGCTCCGCTGCAATGATTGGGTGGCCGAAGTGCGCGCGGTAGCGCGGGATGTTGTGATGTCCCTGCTCGAGCAGTGTGCTGTGCACCACGTGCTGAAGGCTTGGCCGATCGCTGTCCGCTTGCGCGATGCACAGCGCGTGCAACGGGAGTGGCTCGACGGCGGCCTGTTCGCTTGGCTGTCGTCGCCAGCCGCTCACCCCGTTCTTGAAGGGCTGCTGGGCCACCCCGAGGCAAGAACCCGGCTGGCCGCCTTCACCATCGCCCTGCAGATCCATCCAGACCCGGAGGAACTGCGCTCGCTCGCGCTGCTGGACAACAGTCCGCAAGTCTCGCACCTGGCACTTACACATCTCTTGGCGAACGGCGTGCCTGGGGAGATCGAAGAGAAATGTGTCGTGGCGTTGGCCGCGCCGTCCAGCGGGGTGCGTGCCGGCGCGTTGCGGGCACTGGTCGAACGCAACGTGCCGGGTCTCGATGCACACATCGAAGCTGCCGCATTTGACCGCTCGCGCAGCGTGCGCAGATTGGCGGCGTGGCTGCTTCAGCAGCGCCATGCTCCCCCCGCGATCACGTTGTGGCGCGATGAACTTCAGCAGCGTACCCGCGGGCGCTGGCGCGAGGCATTGGAAGCGTTGGGCGACCACGCCGAAGCTGCAGATGCGACCGCGCTGCGCGCGTTGTTGCCCCAGGTGTCGGCGCGCCATCGACGCAGCTGCCTGCGCGGTTGGCTGAGGGCTGGGGACGGCGCCAGTCTGGAATGGTTGCGTGCCGCACTGGAAGAGCCTGGGCGGACAGTGAACGAGCTGCTGGCCCGTGCGACGCCCCTGTGGGCCGGCGAGCTGGACCCGGTCCGGCTGGTGGCGTTCTGCCACGATGGTCCTTCGCACGTGGCACAGGTCGGCCTGCTGAGCCAGTTGCGCAGACTGCCCCTTTGGCAGCACCTCGATCTGCTGCTGGACGCGGTGCCGCAGCGCGAGGATGAGCGGGCTTGGCACCTGCGACTGGTGGAGAACTGGCTTCGGGCGGGCCAGCATTACTCACCACTGGGGGCCGCGCGCCGTCAGACACTGGTCAGCCGGCTAGAAGAGGGCAGGCACACGCTGCCGGAGGCGGCCACCGCGCAGGTGCTGGAGGCGATACGTCGGGCCTGAATGCGCCTCGCCAACCGTCAGAGTGACTAACGACACATTCGCTATACCGAACTTCGCACTACTGTGGACTTCAACGTAGTGGAGGGCCGGTCATGTCCGAGGACGATGTCCACCTGAAGAAGTTCCAGAAGGAGCTCAGCGCCGGAACCGTGTCGCTGGCCCTGCTGGCAGTGCTGGCCCGGGCCGGCGAGCCGCTGTACGGCTACCTGATTGCCAAGGAGCTGGAGCGGGTGGGCGAGGGCGTGCTGAGCGGCAAGCAGAGCGCGCTGTACCCGGTGCTGCGGAACCTGGAGGGTGCGGGCCTGCTGGAAAGTCATGTGGAGCCGTCCAGCAGCGGGCCGCCGCGGCGCTACTACCGCATCAATGAACGTGGCCGCGAGGTGTTGGCGCAATGGCGCCAGGCGTGGCAGGCCACCCGCGATTCCGTCGATTCCGTGTTGGAGGGGGTACCACAATGAACGACCCGAGCCTGGCAGGCAGTGCCCTGCCGACCACCATTCCGCAGTATCTGGCGCAGCTGCGCGCGGCACTGGAAGGCGCCGACCCGGCGATGGTGCAGGACGCACTGTACGACGCCGAGGAGTATCTGCGCTCGGAGCTGGCGGCGCAGCCCGGGCGCAGCGAGACCGAAGTGATCGTCGACGTCGCCGGCAGCTATGGCGCACCGGATGAAGTGGCCGAGATCTACCGCGAGACCGAAGTGACGGTGAATCGTGCGTTGCGCTCGCCGCGTGCGGATACCGCGCCGATGCTGCGTGCGGCCGCGCAAGCGAGCGGCGTGGAGCCTGCCGCGCCGCCGCCGACGCCGGTGCAGCGCTCGCTGCTGGCGCGTTTCTTCGGCGTGGTGGCCGATCCGCATACCTATGGCGCGCTGTTCTACATGCTGCTGTCGCTGGCCACCGGCATCTTCTTCTTCACTTGGGTGGTGACTGGTCTGTCGCTGTCGCTGGGCCTGCTGATCCTGATCATCGGCATCCCGCTGACGGTGCTGTTCTTCGGCTCGGTGCGCGGGCTGGCGTTGCTGGAAGGGCGGCTGGTGGAAGCGCTGCTGGGCGAGCGCATGCCGCGTCGTCCGCGCTACACCGACCGCAGCCGCACATGGCTGCAGCGCATCGGCGACATGTTCACCGATGGCCGCACCTGGCTGACGCTGCTGTACTTCGTGCTGATGCTGCCGCTGGGCATCATCTACTTCACCATCGCGGTGACGCTGCTGTCGCTGTCGCTGAGCCTGATCTGGGCGCCGGTCGCGGCGATCTTCAGTGGCGACATCCCCGGCGTGTACATCAACGACGTGAACGTGTTGCCGATGGCGGCCTCGCCGCTGGTGGCGATCGCGGTTGCCGCAGTGGGTGCGCTGCTGCTGGTGCTGACCCTGCATCTGGCACGCGGCATCGGCAAGCTGCATGGCTTGATCGCCAAGAACCTGCTGGTGCGGCTGTAAGCGGGAATCCACGCTTTGGTAGGTGCCAACCTTGGTTGGCACGATCCATCGGATATCGGGATTCATGGTAGAGCGCCAACCAAGGTTGGCATCTACCAGGGGCGAGTTACCCCGCCTTGCGGCGCAACGGGGTGACGTTGCTCTTCTTCTTTGAGGCCTTCGCCGCCGGTGCTTCGGCATGCGCGGCGAAGAAATCGCGCACCTTCGGGTACACCACTTCGCGCCAGCGACGGCCGCTGAAGATGCCGTAGTGGCCGGCGCCTTCAACGATGAAATGCTCGCGACGGTCCGCGCCGATGCCAGTGCACAGCGCCTGCGCCGCTTCGGTCTGGCCGAGGCCGGCGATGTCGTCCAGCTCGCCTTCGATGCTCAACAGTGCGGTATCGCGGATCGCCGACGGATCGACCTTCTCGCCGTTGACCACCCACTCGCCACGCGGCAGCAGGAAGTCCTGGAACACCACGCGGATGGTATCCAGGTAGTACTTGGCCGGCATGTCCAGCACGGCGTTGTACTCATCATAGAAGTTGCGATGAGCGTCGGCGTCTTCCAGATCGCCCTTGACCAGGTCGGTGTAGAAATCCCAGTGCGAGCTGAAGTGGCGGCTGGGATTCATCGACAGGAAGCCGGCGTGCTGCAGGAAGCCCGGGTACACGCGACGGCCGGCGCCGGGATAGCTGGCCGGCACGGTGTGGATGACGTTGTTCTCGAACCACGACAGCGGGTTCTGCGTGGCCAGGTTGTTGACGGCGGTCGGACTGCAGCGCGCATCGATCGGACCACCCATCATCACCAGCGTGCGCGGCGTAGGTTCACCACGGCTGGCCATCAGCGAAACCGCCGCCAGCACCGGCACGGTCGGCTGGCACACGCTCACCACGTGCAGGCGCTCGACGCCGAGATGGCGAATGAACTCCTGGATGTAGGCGATGTAGTCGTCGAGGCCGAACTCGCCTTCGCTGGCCGGCACCATGCGTGCGTCGACCCAGTCGGTCACATACACGCGGTGGTCGCGCAGCAGGGTGCGCACGGTGTCGCGCAGCAGCGTGGCGTGGTGGCCGGACAGCGGCGCCACCACCAGCACGAACGGCTGGTTGAGCATGGTGTGCAGCTGGTCGGCTTCATTGCTGTGGCGCTTGAAGCGCAGCAGCTTGCAGAACGGCTTGCTCACTTCCTCGTGCACGACGATCGGCACGCGCTCGCCTTCGACATCGATTTCGTTGATGCCCCATTCGGGCTTCTCGTAATCCTTGCCGATGCGATGGAACAGCTCATTGACGGCCGCCAGTCGATCGGCACCGGGCATCTGCGACCACCAGTGGCCCGGGGTGGCGAAGAACTTTGCGTTGGCCTGGGCCTGGTGCACCCAGGGGGCGAGCAGGTTGCGGGTCAGTTCGTGCAGTTGATAGAGCATGCCGACCGAATATGTATGGTCATATGTTGCCGCGCAGCATATCCCATCCGGGTGTCCCGCAGGTTAAGTTGGCTGAAAATAATGAATCCGGATTCACATCCGCTCCAACGCCGCCGCATCGCCTGCCAGAGCGGGGCCGAGCCAGCAATGCGACCCTGCCGGCTGCATGCCCTGCCGGGCCAGTTCACGCCGGTACCAGCGCGCCGGGCGGGCCTGGAAGCCATCGTGGTCGCCTTCGAACGCATCCTCGGCGGCGAAGGTCTCCAGGAAGGCCACGCCCGCGGTCAGTTCAGCCACGCCGGCCAGGCCTGCGCGCAGTTCGCGATTGGGTACGTAGTGCATCACGTCCGAGCAGATCAGCAGGTCGACCGGGGCACAGGGCCGCAGCCAGGCGAAATCACCGAAGCTGGCCAGGTGCAGGTTTCGGGTCCGACCGTAGCGGCGCACAGCGTACTCGCTGCTGTCGAAGCCGAGGTATTCGACCTTCGGACGCAGCTTCAGCAGCGGTGCGCGCCAGGCGCCTTCGCCACAGCCGATATCCAGCACGCTGCGGATCGGCCGTTCCAGGTAGTACTCGGCGCTGGCCACGGCCAGAGCGACCTTGCGCGCCAGTCGAGCGCTGCCGCCGATGTCGGCGCTGCGGTACCAGCGTTGGAAGTAGGCGGCGTCGTAGGTCTTGTCCATGGGTCGGTCGCAGTGGTGAAAACGGCGCTTATCGTACGGCGTTGCGGCGTGCCATGCGTCGATGTGTCGCGGCGCTGGCGCGAGGGGTGGCCAGGCCACGGCATGCGAGAATGGCCGCCAACCTACGCCAGCCGCCGGAGCGAGCGCATGCAGAGCTACTACTGGGTCAAGACCTTCCACATCGTGTTCGTGGTGGCGTGGATGGCGACGGTGTTCTACCTGCCGCGCATTCTGGTGAATCTGGCCGAGACCGCTGGCCAGCCGGCGGTGACCGAGCGCCTGCAGCTGATGGGCCTGCGCCTGTACCGCTTCGGCCACTCGATGTTCGGCCTGGCGTTCCTGCTGGGTCTGGTGCTGTGGCTGGGCTACAGGGTCATCCCGGATTTCCCGACCATGGTCGCCCCCGGTGGCGCTGGTTGGCTGCACGCCAAGCTGGGCCTGGTAGTCTTGCTGCTGGCGTATTTCATCTGGATCGGGCGGCTGCTGAAGGGCGTGGCCAAGGGCAGGGCGCTGCCGTCGTCGCGCGCGCTGCGCTGGATCAACGAGATCCCGCTGCTGGCCTTCATCCCGATCGTCTGGCTGGTGCTGGCCAAGCCGTTCTGAGATCTGGAGCTCTCGAACATGTCACTTTCTTGCTCGTGCAAGAAAGTAACCAAAGAACACGCCGCCGAACGTGAGCCGGTGCTACGCACCGGTGCCCTGTGCTTCTCGGTGAATCAGGGGACGGCGCCGAACTCGCTGCGCTCAGACATCGGCGCCTCTACGCCCCTGATTCCCCTGCGATGCTCGGCTCGCTAAAAGGCGGACCCAACGTCAAACGCCACACCTGCACCCAGTAGATCCACGCCATGCGTGGATGCTTTTCGCTCTGCTTTCCCAATCCGCCTTCAAGCGAGCCGAGCACCGGAGGTCCGGCAAGGGCGTAGAGGCGCGGATGTTTGAGCGTAGCGAGTTCCGCGCCGTCCCTTGGCGGACTGAGGAGCGCAGGGAACCGGTGTGCAGAGCACACCGGCTCGCGGCTGGCGGAGCGTTTCTTTTGGTTACTTTTCTTTTCGCGAAAAGAAAAGTAACGCCTCGAGCAGAGGCTCAGGCCGCTTCGTACGTGCCGTAGCTGCGCAGGCGGGTATAGCGCTGTTCCAGCAGCTGCTCGGTGGACAGCTTTTCCAGCGCATCCAGCTCGTTCAGCAGTACCGCCTTCAAGCGCTTGGCCATCTGCGTCGGGTTGCGGTGGGCGCCACCGGTCGGCTCGCGCACGACCTTGTCGACCAGGCCCAGGCTCTTCAGGCGCGGGGCAGTCAGGCCCAGCTGCTCGGCCGCGTCCTTCGCCTTGCCGGCGTCCTTCCACAGGATCGAGGCGCAACCTTCCGGGGTGATGGTCGAGTAGACCGCATATTCCAGCATCACGGTGCGGTCACCCACGCCCAGCGCCAGCGCGCCGCCGGAGCCGCCTTCGCCGATCACGGTGCAGATGATCGGCACCTTCAGCTCAGCCATCTCGATCAGGTTGCGCGCGATCGCTTCGGACTGGCCGCGCGATTCGGCGTCGATGCCCGGCCAGGCGCCGGCGGTATCGATCAGGGTCAGCACCGGTAGGCCGAAGCGCTCGGCCATCTTCATCAGGCGCAGCGCCTTGCGGTAGCCCTCCGGCTTGGGCATGCCGAAGTTGCGCTTGATCTTTTCCTTGGTGTCGCGGCCCTTCTGGTGGCCGATCACCATCACCGAACGGCCGTTGATGCGGGCCAGGCCGCCCATGATGGCCTTGTCGTCGGCGAAGGCACGGTCGCCGGCCAGCTCCTGGAACTCATCGAACATCACGCGGAGGTAGTCGGCGGTGTACGGGCGCGACGGGTGACGGGCCAGCTGCAGTACCTGCCACGAGGTCAGGTTGCGGAAGATCTGCGCGGTGCGCAGGCGCAGCTTGTCCTGCAGCGCGTGCACTTCCGCCTCGACATTGACCGCCGGCCCGGCGCTGGCGTTGCGCAGTTCCTGGATCTTGGCTTCCAGGTCGGCGATGGGTTGCTCGAAGTCGAGGTAGTTCGGATTCATCGGAAGCCGTCGTGTAAAGAAGGGGGGAATTCTAGCCGAATGCGTGCAAAGCACCCGTACGCCTTCGTCTGGAAGGCGACGGTAGCGCAGCCGGGCAGGGCGCGCCAGTCAGCTCAAGGCACCACCAGCGCGCTGCGGCCCATCAGCTGGCTGCGCTGGGAAACGAAGTCGTTGTAGGCCTCGTTGGCCTCACGGCCCAGCCCACTGCCCAGAGTGGCGGTGGCCGAGGTGAAGGCCATCTGTGCGGCGAAGTCCTGCTTGCGCAGGGCCTTCTGTTCATCGGCGGTGGTCGCCTTCAGCCAGCGCGCATAGACCTCGCGCAGCGGCGCGGCATGCGCCTCGAAGGCCGGCACCAGCGCCGGCAGGCTGGCCGGGGCCGGTTCCAGGCCGAACGTCGGGGCCACGTAGCCGGCCGGCTGCTCGCGCTTGAACGCGCCGGGCTCGCCCATGCCTTCTTCCACGTAGGTGATGAAATCCGGCGCGGTGAACACCTTGGCCACGATCTGGCCGCCGCTGGAATCGACGTGGGCGACCACCTTTTCCTTGGGGAACGGTTCGCGCACGCCGTAGGTCCAGGTCTTGTCGATGAACAGTTCGTGGATCTTCTCGAACGGGCCTTCGAAGTCGACGCCGCCCAGCTCGATGCCGGCCTTGCCGGTGCCGAAGTTCTTCAGCTTGCTCTCGTCGGTGACATAGATCTCGCGGGCGACCACGTACTCGCTCAGGGTCGGGTTGATCAGCCCGCCACGACCGTCGACGTAGACGATGAATCGCACATCACCGAGCTTGTCGGTGTGCAGGCGATGCTCGCCCACGGCCAGCGAAATCGGGCGCGAGCCCTGTGCGGCCACCGGCAGGTCCTGGCCGTCGATGCTCAACGCCAGCGGCGTGTCGGTCGGGTTGTCGATCTGGAACTCGATCTTCGACGGGGAGCAGGCGGCCAGTGCGAGCGCAGCGGCGAACGGGAACAACAGGGTCTTCATCGGTAATCGTCCTTGATACTTGGAACGGGGAAATCAGAAGTTTCAGGAAAACCAGAGAGCCAGCCTCAGCTGGCCCATGGCGGGCTGTAGCGCACCTTCAGCGTGCGCACGGCCGGGTCGGCGCGCAGCGCCTCCATCAGCTTGGAATCGATGCGTACCGCGCTCTGCCCGGACACATCGAGCATGCCGGCGACGCCGCCGTGCGGCCCTTTCAGCAGCAGGTCCAGGCGCAGCGGCGTGCGGCCGGGGCGGTGGCGGTCGAGCAGGGCGTCGATGCGCTCCCATACCGGGCGCTGCTGGCGCAGGTCCAGGCGCAGCGACAGCCGCGTGGCGTAGTTGGCGCAGACTTCGTCGAAGTCCCAGCACTGGCGGATGCGCAATGCGAAACCGCCGTTGAATTCGTCCTCGCGCAGGCCACCCTTGACCACCAGGATGCGGTCCTTGGTCATCAGGTGGCCGAACTCGGCCATCGCGTCGGAGAACGCGCTGCACTCGACGCGACCGCGACCATCTTCGAGCTGGATGAAGATCTGGCTTTCACCCTTGCGGCGCACGCCGACCACCTGGCCTGCCAGCACCGTCTGCACTTCAGGTCGCCAGCGCTTCTCCCCGCCGCCACCGCCACCGCTGTTGGCGCTCCAGATCTTTTCCACTGAACCCAGGTCAGTACCGACCAGGTCGCGCACATCGTCACGCCAGGGGTCGAAGGGGTGGCCGCTGAGGTAGAAGCCCAGCGTGTCGCGCTCGCCATTGAGGCGCTGCAGCAGCGGCCATTCCTCGGCTTCGGGAAGGTCCAGCTGGATGGTCACCGTGCTCGGGTCGGGGCCACCGAACAGCGAGTTCTGGCCGGAGGCACGCTCGCGCGCCATCTGCTCGGTGGCCTTGATCACTTCCGGCAGCTGCAGCATCAACGAGGCGCGATTGCGGCCCAGCTCGTCCAGCGCGCCGCAGTTGATCATCGCCTCCAGCGTGCGCCGGTTGAGCTTGGCCGAACCGACGCGGGTGCAGAAGTCGAGCAGGTCCTTGTAGTCGCCGCCCTTCAGGCGTTCGTCCACCACCGCCTCGCAGGCACCCTGGCCGACGCCCTTGATCGCGCCCAGGCCGTACTGGATGGTGTCCGGGGTGACCGCTTCGAACATGAAGGCCGAGTGGTTCACCTTCGGCGGCAGCACGGTCAGGCCCAGGTTGCGTACTTCGTCCAGGAAGCCAACCACCTTCTCGGTGTTGTCCAGGTCCGAGGACAGCGTGGCCGCCATGAACTCGGCCGGGTAATGGCGCTTGAGCCAGGCGGTCTGGTAACTGACCAGCGCGTAGGCGGCGGCGTGCGACTTGTTGAAGCCGTAGCCGGCGAACTTCTCCATCAGGTCGAAGATCGCGTCGGCCTTGGCTTCGTCCACGCCGTCCTTGGCCGCACCTTCGCGGAAGATCTCGCGGTGCTTGGCCATTTCGGCCGGCACCTTCTTGCCCATCGCACGGCGCAGCAGGTCGGCGCCGCCCAGCGAGTAGCCGCCGACGATCTGCGCCATCTGCATCACCTGCTCCTGGTACACCATGATGCCGTAGGTGTCCTTCAGGATGGCTTCGGTGCGCGGATCGGGATAGATGATTTCTTCCTGGCCGTGCTTACGCGCGTTGAAGGAAGGAATCAGGTCCATCGGGCCGGGGCGGTACAGCGACACCAGCGCGATCAGGTCTTCGAACCGGTCGGGGCGCGCGTCCTTCAGCAGGCGCCGCATGCCCGAGGATTCGAACTGGAACACCGCGCCGGTATTGCCGTTGGCGAAGATGTCCTTGTAGGTGGGCGTGTCGTCCAGCGGAATCGCGGCGATGTCCACCGGCGGAATGCCGGCGCGCTCATGGCGCTTGTTGATCGCCTTCACCGCCCAGTCGATGATGGTCAGCGTGCGCAGGCCGAGGAAGTCGAACTTCACCAGGCCCACTTCTTCCACGTCGTTCTTGTCGAACTGGGTGACCGGGTTCTTGCCGAGCCCGTTCTCGTCGTGTTCGGCGTACAGCGGGCAGAACTCGCTCAGCGGCTCGGGACCGATCACCACGCCACCGGCATGCTTGCCGGCGTTGCGGGTCAGGTCTTCCAACTGCAGCGCCAGGTCGATCAGGTCGCGGACATCGTCCTCGGTTTCGTAGCGCTGGATCAGTTCGGCCGAGGCCATTTCCGAGCTGGGGCCTTCCTTGCCCTTGCCCAGCGCATCCTTCAGGTGGATGCCGAGGATGTTCGGGATCAGCTTGGAGACGCCGTCGACCAGGCCGTACGGGAAACCGAGCACGCGACCGGAGTCACGCACCACTGCCTTTGCGGCCATGGTGCCGTAGGTGATGATCTGGCTGACGCGCTCGCGCCCGTACTTGCGCGCGACGTAGTCGATCACCTCGTCGCGGCGGTCCATGCAGAAGTCGATGTCGAAGTCGGGCATCGACACGCGTTCCGGATTGAGGAATCGCTCGAACAGCAGGTTGTACGGCAGCGGGTCCAGGTCGGTGATCTTCAGCGCCCACGCCACCAGCGAGCCGGCACCCGAACCACGGCCCGGGCCGATCGGGATGCCCTGGTTCTTGCCCCACTGGATGAAGTCGGCAACGATCAGGAAGTAACCCGGGAAGCCCATCTTGATGATGGTGTTGAGCTCGAACTCCAGGCGTTCGAAGTACTCCTCGCGGGTCTTGCCCGGCGCCAGCGGATTCTTCTCCAGGCGCTCTTCCAGGCCGTCGCGCGACATCTTCTGGATCCAGGTGTCCAGGGTCTCGTCGTCGGGCACCGGGTAGTTGGGCAGGAAGTAGGTGCCCAGCCGCATCTCGATGTTGCAGCGTTCGGCCAGCGCCAGCGTGTTATCGATCGCATCGGGGATGTCGGCGAACAGCGCGCACATCTCCTCGGCCGACTTCAGGTACTGCTGGTCGCTGTACTCGCGCGGGCGCTTGGGATCGTCCAGCACGCGGCCGGTGGAAATGCATACGCGCGCTTCGTGCGCGCTGAAATCCGTCGGCGACAGGAAGCGCACGTCGTTGCTGGCCACCACCGGCAGGCCACGCTGGCCGGCCGCCATCAGTGCGAACTGGTTGAAGGTTTCTTCGCCTTCGCGGCCGGTGCGGGTCAGCTCCAGGTGCAGGCCGTCGCCGAACACGCGTTGCCAGTCGGCCAGCTGCTGCTCGGCCAGTTCATGCTTGCCGTCCAGCGCCAGGCGCCCGGCCAGGCTCTGCCGGCCAGCGAGTGCGAACAGGTTGGCGTTGCCGGCCTTCAGCCAGTCCGGGTGGATTGCAACGCCGCCTTCGGGGCGATGGCCTTCCATCCAGGCGCGGGTCAGCAGGCGCGACAGGCTCAGGTAGCCCTCGCGGTCGCGGCACAGCAGCGTCATCCGCCACGGGTCCTGCCCGTCCTCGGCGATCAGCACATCGGCGCCGGCGATCGGCTTGATGCCCACGCCTTCGGCCGCCTTGTAGAACTTGACCAGGGCGAACAGGTTGTTGAGGTCGGTCACCGCCAGTGCGGGCAGGCCAAGCTCGACCGAGCGCGACAGCAGGTTGGCCTGCTTGGCCTTCTTCGGGTCGGCCTGATCGGGTTTGGCCGGCACGCGGATGGTCGAGTCCGCCAGCGAGAACTCGGTGTGGACGTGGAGATGTACGAAGCGGGAGTTGGACATGCCGGACCAGGTTGGAGCGCGCGGGCCCCGGGTGCTGACGGGGGAATCGTCGCCGGGGTCGGGAAGCGCTGGAGTGCCTGGTCAGGGTAGCGAGGGCAGGGGGTGGCGACAAGGCTTGACGGTACGGCGATTGCGCGCATGCCGCCGGGCATGGCCCGGCGCTACCGGATGCGTTCATATTGCCGTGTACGTGGATTTCCCGGTCGCCGGGTGCGTCCACGCTGCCGTGGTAGCGCCGGGCCATGCCCGGCGGCCGTTGTTCAGGCGATCGCGATGGCGATGTCAGCCGCCGCGGGCGGCGTTTCCAGGCACTCGCGCACCGGGGCGAAGCTGCGCCGGTGCTCCAGGCAGGGCCCGTGCTCGCGCAGGGCGGCCAGGTGGGCGGGGGTGCCGTAGCCCTTGTGCTGCTCGAAGCCGTATTGCGGGTGGAGGGCATGCACGTCCAGCATGTAACGGTCGCGCGAAACCTTGGCCAGGATCGAGGCCGCCATGATGGCGCGGTCGATGCCGTCGCCTCCGACCAGCGCCTGTGCCGGCAGCACCAGGCCCTTCGGCACCACGTTGCCATCGATGCGGGCGAAGCCCGCCACATGGGCCACGGCCGCAACCACGTCGCGCATACCCTGCAGGGTCGCCTGGTAGATGTTCAGGCGGTCGATGGTGTCCACGTCCACCAGCACTACGTGCCAGGCCAGCGCCCGTTCGATGATGCGATCATGCAGTTGCTCGCGACGGGCCGCGGTCAGCTGCTTGGAATCGTCCAGGCCATTGATGCGTGGCCGCGATGGATCGAATACCACCGCCGCCACCGCTACCGGCCCGGCCAGCGGGCCACGGCCGGCTTCGTCGACGCCGGCGACCAGGCGCTCCGGTTCGATCACCGCGCCGCCGTCGAACAGCGCCAGGCTGGCCGCTGCGGCGTGGCGGCGGCTCATGCCTGGTCCTGTTCGCGCATCAGCAGTTCGCCGACGGCGTCGGCGGCGCGGGCCGAGGCATTGCGGCGCAGGCGCTCATGCAGGCGGGCATAGGTGCCCTGCAGATCGGTCACCCGCTGCGGGTGGTCGAACCATTGCTGGACCGCAGCCGCCAGTTTGTCCGGCGTGCAGTCGTGCTGCATCAGTTCCGGCGCCAGGTCCTGGCCAGCCAGGATGTTGGGCAGTGCGAAACGGTCCACCTTGATCAGACCCAGCGCCTTGACCAGCCGGTAGGTCAGCTCGTTGACGCGGTAGCCGACCACCATCGGCCGTTTCACCAGCATTGCTTCCAGGGTCGCGGTGCCGGAAGCCAGCACAACCACGTCGGCGGCGATCATCGCGTTGCGGGCCTGGCCGTCGAGCACATGCGAGTACGCCACCGGCAACGCCGAGCGCGACAGCTGCTCTTCGATCAGGCGCTTGCAGGCTGGGTTGGCGGCAGGCACCACCACATGCAGGCCGGGGATGCGCTCGGAGACCTGCCAGGCGGCCTCGAAGAACGGCTCACCCAGCCGCGAGATTTCACCCAGGCGGCTGCCCGGCAGCACCGCCAGCACCTTGGCCGAGGTCGGCAAACCCAGTGCGGCACGGGCTTCCTCACGGTTGCCGTGCAGCGGAATGTCATCGGCCATCGGATGACCGACGAAGCGCGCGTCGACGCCGTGCTTGGCATAGATCGGCGGTTCCATCGGGAACAGGCACAGCACCAGGTCGGCACTGCTGCCGATCTTCTCGGCGCGCTTCTCGCGCCAGGCCCAGACCGAGGGGCTGACGTAATGCACGGTGCGCACACCACGCTGCTTCAGCCAGCGCTCGATACCGAGGTTGAAGTCGGGGGCGTCGATACCGATGAACACATCCGGCTGCCAATCCAGCGCACGCTGGCGGAACGCCGAGCGCAGCTTCAGCAGGCGTGGCAGGTGGCGCAGTACTTCGGTCAGGCCCATCACCGCCAGTTCGCTGGCATCGTGCCAGGTCTGGCAGCCGGCGCTGCGCATCGCATCGCCGCCGATGCCGGCGAATTCGGCATTCGGGAAGCGCGCCTTCAGTTCACGCACCAGGCCTGCACCGAGCAGGTCGCCGGAGGCTTCACCGGCGACGAGGGCGATACGCAGTGGGCGCTCGCTGAGCACCCGCTGCGCAGGGACGCTGCCGGCCATCGAGGCCAGCGGGATCACGGCGGCGCTGGCCGGCGCCTGGCCGGTCGCGTTGCTCATCGCAGCAACGGCCTCTCGGCGTGCTCGATGAAGTCCAGCATGGCCTTCACGTCATCGCTGCCGCGCGCCTGTTCGGTCAGCTGCTGCTTGGCCTCGGCCAGCGGCAGGCCGGCCACGTACAGCGTGCGGTAGGCACGCTTGATGGCGGAGATGCGCTCGGCATCGAAGCCACGGCGCTTCAGGCCTTCGCTGTTGATGCCTCGCGGGCGCCCCAGAGAGTCGGTGCCGACCATGGTGAACGGCGGCACGTCACCGTTGGTCAGCGCGCCCATGCCGAGGAAGGCATGCGCGCCGATGCGGCAGAACTGGTGGGCACCGGCGAAGCCGCTGATGATCACGTAGTCGCCCACGGTCACGTGGCCCGCCAGGGTGGTGTTGTTGGAGAACACGCAGAAGTTGCCGACATGGCAGTCGTGCGCCACATGCGTGTAGGCCAGCATCCAGTTGTCGTTGCCGATGGTGGTGATGCCACCGCCACCGCCGGTGCCGCGGTTCACGGTCACGAATTCACGGAACACGTTGCGGTCGCCGATCACCAGCTCGGTGCGCTCACCAGCAAACTTCTTGTCCTGCGGTTCGCCACCGATCGCGGCGTGGCCGACGAAGCGGTTGTCGCGGCCGATCCGGGTCGGACCGTGGATGCTGCAATGGGGGCCGACCACCGTGCCGGCGCCGATTTCCACATCGGCACCGATCAGGGTGAAGGCGCCCACCTGGACGTCATCGGCCAGGCGCGCGGCCGGATCGATGACGGCGGTCGGGTGGATCCGGGGTGCGTTGTCAGTCATTCCTGCCTCCAGTGGATCAGCCCTTGGCGCCGGCGCACATGACTTCGGCCGAGGCAACGACTTCACCGTTGACCTTGGCTTCGCCGTAGTACCAGCCCATGTTGCGGATCAAGCGCTTCATCTGCACATCCAGCAGCAGTACGTCGCCGGGGACGACCTGCTTGTTGAAGCGGGCGTTTTCCACCTTGACCATGTAGAACAGCTTGGACTGCGAGTCGCGGCCGAGCGTGAGCTGGGTCATCACGCCACCGGCCTGGGCCAGCGCTTCGATGATCAGCACGCCGGGCATGATCGGGCGGCCCGGGAAATGACCCTGGAAGAAGGGCTCGTTGATGCTCACGTTCTTCTGCGCCAGGATGCGCTTGGCCTCGATGTCGAGCTCAAGCACCCGGTCGACCAGCAGGAACGGGTAACGGTGCGGGAGCAGTTCCTGGATCTGGCAGACGTCGATCGGAAGCTGCAGCGTGTCGTTCATTCTTTCTCCTTGCCAGCAGCCAGGACGCGGCGAGCCAATACGTCCAGCTGCTTGAAGCGCGCGGCGTTCTTGCGCCACGTGCGGTTATCGGTCAACGGGGTACCGGACGAGTATTCGCCCGGCTCATGGATGGAGTTGCGGACCACGGACTTGCCGGTGATCACGACCTTGTCGCAGATCTCGAGGTGGCCGACTACGCCGACGTGGCCGCCGAGCAGGCAGTAGCGGCCGATCTTGGCGCTGCCGGCGATGCCGGTGCAGCCGGCGATGGCCGAGTGCGCGCCGATCTGCACGTTGTGCGCGATCTGCACCAGGTTGTCCAGACGAACGTCCTCATCCAGCACCGTGTCTTCCAGCGCTCCGCGGTCGACGCAGGTATTGGCTCCGATCTCGCAGTCGTCGCCGATGCGGACACCACCGAGCTGCGGCACCTTGATCCACTTGCCGGCGTCCATCGCCAGGCCGAAGCCATCGGCGCCGAGCACGGCACCGGGGTGCACGCGGACGCGCTTGCCGAGCTTGACCCGGGTCACCAGGGTAACCCGGGCAATCAGTTCACAGCCGGAGTCCAGGCTGCAGTCTTCGCCGATCACGCTGCCGGTGCCGATGATGCAGTTCTCACCGACCACGCTGCGTGCGCCGATGGAGACGAACGGACCGATATGCGCGCTGGCCGCGACCTGGGCGCTGGGATCGATGACGGCGCTGGGATGGATGCCCGGCGGGCGCGTCGGCGCGATGTCGAACAGTGCAGCGATCTTGGCGAAGGTGGTGTACGGGTCCTTGGTCACGAGCGCGGCGCCGGGGGCGGCCTCGGCGTCTTCGG
The DNA here is from genome assembly GCF_059416125.1 of Stenotrophomonas sp. GW821-FHT09E08. Lineage (NCBI taxonomy): Bacteria > Pseudomonadati > Pseudomonadota > Gammaproteobacteria > Lysobacterales > Lysobacteraceae > Stenotrophomonas > Stenotrophomonas sp. GW821-FHT09E08. The sequence continues at coordinate 182,724 of NZ_JBWKOO010000001.1, read as the reverse complement.
CACGCAGCACCACCAGCGAGGCGTGGCTGTCGGCCAGCTGCGCACGGTAGCGCGGGTTGGCGAGGAAGGTCAGCTGGCCTGGGCCGGCATGGGCGAGGGTGGCCACGCCATGGATGGCGGTGGCGGGGTCGCCATGGACCTGCAGGCCGAACTGCTCGGCGAGTTGCTGGGCGGTGTAGGTGGGAGTATTCACGGCGGGAGTTTAACGTGTGACGCCATTTCGGTCATGCAGGGTCAAAAGCGGCGCCTGCCTGATGTCCCGGGGTGATGGCGCAGGGGGCTGCCCAGGACACGCCGTAAACCCATCCCTGGGGGCTCGATGGCGCCATCCATGGCGCCAACGGTCCTGGTCAGCCCCCTGCGCCATCACCAGATGATTTCACGCGAGCGCGGGAAGTAACGGCGGCGGCGAGCAAGTAGAACGAAAACGCCGGGCAATGCCCGGCGCTTCGCACCCCGACTGGTGGAGAGCCCCCCTTTGTTAAGGGGGGCGCGCCAGCGGCGCGGGGGATAGGTGAAATGCGGGGGCAATTCACCGGAGGTGGATCAGTTCTGAGGAACGACGTTCCTCAGAACTGGCCACCGAACGTGAATTGCAGCCGCTCGACCTTGTCGCCGTCTTCCTTCTTCAGCGGGAAGGCGTAGCTGATCGAGATCGGGCCGACCGGGGCGCGCCACAGCAGGGCCACACCGGTGGACACGCGCAGTTCGTTGGCCTTGAAGTTGTCCACGCCGGTGTAGACGTTGCCGAAGTCGACGAAGGCCGACACGCGCGCCGACGGGCTGTCGAACAGGCGCGGGAAATAGGCTTCGACCGAACCGACGGTCTTCAGCGAACCACCCAGCGGCTGGCCTTCCGGATAACCGGCGGTGGCTTCACGCGGGCCGAGGGTGTTGTCCTCGAAACCGCGCACCGAGTTGGTACCACCGGCGTAGAAGTTCTCGTAGAAAGGCAGGCCCGATGCGGTGACCGAACGCAGGTTGCCATCCTTGTCCGGCACCATTGCGGTCTTGTCGCTGCCATAGCTGTCACCGTAACCAACTTCGGCGCGGGTGTTGATGACCAGCGACGGCATGATCGGCCAGTACTTGCTGATCTGGTAGTTCAGCTTGTAGTACTCGATGGTCGAGCCCGGCAGCGTCGTTTCCAGGCCAACGCGCTGGTAGGTACCGCGGGTCGGCATGAAGTAGTCGTTGCGCGAGTCGCGTGCCCAGCCCAGCTCCGTGCGCCAGGCATGGAAGGTCTTGCTGCCCAGTACGTTGATGTAGTCGATGATCGACTGCGGCGTCGAGCCCTGGTAGGTGGTGATCTGGTTGCTGTCGATGCCGAACATCAGCGAGACGGTATCGGTCTCGGTGATCGGCACGCCGAACACCACCTGCGCCGAACCATTGGTGCTGTTGTACTGCGCGGTGTTGAAGTCGGAGTAGTCCAGCTCGCGCCAGGACAGGTTGTAGCCCAGCGACACGCCGTCATCGGTGAAGTACGGGTTGGTGTAGCTGAAGCCGTAACGCTGCAGGTAGCTGCTGCGCGAGGCTTCGACCGACACGCGGTTGCCGCCGCCGAGGAAGTTGTTCTGCGACAGCTGCACCGAGGTGGTCATGCCGTAGGACTGCGAATAGCCCAGGCCGAACACGAAGCTGCCCGAGGTGGTTTCCTTGACGTTGTAGACGACGTCGACCTGGTCGTTGCTGCCGCTGACGGCCGGGGTTTCCACGTCCACCGACTCGAAGTAGCCCAGGCGCTGCAGGCGGATCTTGGAGCGGTCGATCGCGGCCTGCGAGTACCAGCTGTTCTCGAACTGGCGCATTTCGCGACGCATCACTTCGTCGGAGGTACGGGTATTGCCGCGGAACAGGATGCGGCGCACCGACACGCGCGGGCCGGGAACGACCTGCATGTTGATGGCAACGGTCTGCTCGGGGCGGTTGGTGGTCGGAATCGGGTTCACCTTGGCGAAGGCGTAGCCGATGTTGGACAGCGAATTGGTGATGGTATCCGAGCTGAATTCCAGCAGCGCACGCGAGAACGTGTCGCCGGATTTCTGGATCACCATGCGCTCGACGTCCTCCTGCGGGAGGATGGTGTCGCCGCTGACCTTGATCTCGGAGATCTTGTACTGCGCGCCTTCGGTCACGCCGGCGGTGAGGAACATGTCGCGCTTGTCGGGGCTGATCGACACCTGGGTGGAGTCGATGCTGAAGTCGACGTAGCCGCGGTCCAGGTACCAGGAGTTGAGCTTTTCCAGGTCGCCGGACAGCTTTTCCTTGGAGTACTGGTCGTCACGGCGGTACCACGACGCCCAGTTGTGCTCCTTGGACTCCCAGGTTTCCAGGATGTCCTTGCTCTCGAACTTCTCGGTGCCGACCAGGTTGACGTGGCGGATCTTGGCCGCCTTGCCTTCCTTGATGGCGATCGCGATGTCCACGCGGTTGCGGTCCAGCGGGCTCACCGTCGGGGTGATCTCGACGGTGTACTTGCCACGGTCGTTGTACTGGCGGCGCAGTTCCTGGGTCACGCGGTCCAGGCTCAGGCGGTCGAAAGTGCCACCCTCGGTCAGGCCGATGTCGGACAGGCCCTTGAGCAGCTGCTCGGACTTGATGTCCTTGTTGCCGGTCACGGTCAGCTTGTTGATCGCCGGGCGTTCCTTGACGGTCACCACCAGGATGCTGCCCTGGCGGTCCAGCTGCACGTCTTCGAAGAAGCCGGTCTTGTACAGGGCGCGGATGGTCTCGCCGACCTTGCTGTCAGTGACCGTCTCGCCACGTTCCACCGGCAGGTAGGTGAACACCGTGCCCGAGCTGATGCGCTGCAGGCCATCGACGCGGATGTCGCTGACAGTGAAGGGCTCGGCTGCCTGGGCAAGGCCGGGGGCGCCGGTGACGGCGGCGAGGGCGAGGGCCAGCAGGCGGCGATTGGGGAGTCGCGTCATGTCACGTCCGGTAGGAAGGTCGATTTCATTGGTGCGGGATGCCGACGCTGTAGACGGCAACAACGTGGAAAAGTTCATCGCGGGACCAGGCCGAGGATGTCGTTGTAGAACGCCAACCCCATCAGCCCGGCCAGCAACGCCAGGCCGATGTATTGGCCGGCGGCGATGGCACGCTCGCTCAGCGGGCTGCCCTTGACCAACTCGATAAGGTAATACAGCAGGTGGCCGCCGTCCAAGATCGGGATCGGCAGCAGGTTGATGATGCACAGGCTGAGCGACAACAGGGCAAGGAACTGCAGGAACCAGTCGAGGCCGCGCTTGGCCGAGACATTGGCCACGCGGGCGATGGTGACCGGCCCGGAAACGTTCTGCAGCGAGGCTTTGCCGGTGACGATGCGGCCCATCATGCCGAGCGAATCGGCCGCCAGGCGGCCGGTTTCACGTACCGCGACGGTGACCGAGTCCAATGGGCCGTAGCGCAGCAGGGTGTCGTAGGGTGGGCTGAATTTGGTCGGGAACTGAACGCCGATCTGCCAGGTGGGGTCGCCCTTGGCATCCTGGCCCTTGCGTGGCGTGACTTCCAGCGCCAGGCGCTCGCCGCCACGCAGGACCTCGATCATGCCCGGGCCGCCGGCACGCCCCAGCGCCTGGATCTCACCGATCACCTGGTCGGCGCCGTCGATGCGCTGGCCGTCGATGGCCACGATCAGGTCGCCCGGCTGCAGTTGCCCGCTGACGACCGAATCCGGGGTCAGCGATTCCACCAGCGCCGGCTGCAGCCACGACTGCCAGTACAGGCCCGCCAGGATCGGCACCCGTCGTTCATCGAAACCGGCTGGCAGCTGCGACAGCGGGAGGGTACGCACGCGCACCTGTTCGGCCGGGTCCAGTACTTCCAGCTTCACGTCACGGCGGTCCATTGCCGCGGCGGTCAGCGCCATGCTGGCCTCGCCCAGGGTCACCACCTGGCGCTCGTCCACGCGCAGCACGCGGTCACCGCTGCCGAGGCCGGCTGTGGCGGCGATGCCGCTGACGCGGCCTATGGTCGGCGAATAGTCCTGCTTGCCGATCACGAACATCGCCCACAGCAGCAGGATGCACAGCAGCAGGTTGGCGATCGGTCCGGCGGCGACAATGGCGATGCGCTGCCAGACCGTCTTGTGGTTGAAAGCCTGGCCGCGTTCGTGCGGATGGACCTCCACCTCGCGTTCGTCGAGGAACTTCACGTAGCCACCCAGAGGGATGGCGGCAATGGCGAACTCGGTGCCGTGCTTGTCGCGGCGCGACCACAGCGGGCGCCCGAAGCCGACCGAGAAGCGCAGCACCTTGACCCCGCACAGGCGGCCGATCCAGTAATGCCCGAATTCGTGGAAGGTGACCAGCAGCCCGAGGCTGACAATCATCCACCAGACCGATCCGATGAAATCAGTCATGCAGGCTCACAGTGGCGGGCAGGGGCGGCGTCGTCATGCTGGGCGAGGCGTTCGTTCAGGCGGCGGCGATGGTGTTCAGGGTGAGCTGGCGTGCCCGCTGGTCGGCGAACAACAGAACCTCAAGTGTATCGGCTGCTTGGGTCGGCAGTGTTGAAAGAGCGTTAGCAACCAGTTCCGGAATGGTCAGGAAACCGATCCGGCCCTGAAGAAACGCTGAAACCGCCTCTTCATTGGCGGCGTTCAGCACGGCCGGGGCGGTGCCGCCGGCCTGCATGGCCTGCCAGGCCAGCGCCAGGCACGGGAAGGCTTTGGTATCCGGGGCCTCGAAATCGAGCCGGCCCTGCGCCAGCAGGTCCAGCCCGGCCACGCCCGATTCGATGCGCTGCGGCCAGCCGAGGCCAACGGCCAGGGTGGTGCGCATGTCCGGCAGGCCCATCTGGGCCAGGGTCGAGCCGTCAACGAACTCGACCAGCGAATGGACCAGGCTCTGCGGGTGCACCAGCACTTCGATGCGCTCGCCAGGGATGCCGAACAGGTGGTGGGCCTCGATCACTTCCAGGCCCTTGTTCATCAACGTCGCCGAATCGACCGAGATCTTCGGGCCCATCGACCACTTCGGGTGGGCCACGGCCTGCGCCGGGGTGACCGCGGCAAGCTCGGCGCGGCTGCGGCCGCGGAACGGGCCGCCAGACGCAGTGAGCAGGATGCGGCGTACGCCGGCGCCATCGACACTGGCGTCGCGCGAGCGCAGGCACTGGAAGATCGCGCTGTGCTCGCTGTCGATCGGAATGATCTCGGCGCCTGCCTGCTGGGCGGTACGGGTCAGCAGTTCGCCGGCCAGTACCAGTGATTCCTTGTTGGCCAGCAGGATGCGCTTGCCGGCGGCGGCCGCGGCCAGGGTCGAGGACAGGCCGGCAGCGCCGACAATCGCCGCGACCACGGTGTCGCAGGCGTCGCTGGCGGCCAACTGGTCCAGCGCGGCATGGCCGGCGTGGGCCTCGGTGGACAGGCCGGCCTCGCGCAGGCCGTCGCGCAGCTCGGCGAACAGCGATTCGTCGGCGATCACCGCATGCGCCGGACGGTGCTGCCGGCACAATGCCAGCAGCGCCTGCACCTGGCGGCCGGCGGCGAGGACGGTGGCCTGATAGCGCTGCGGGTGGCGGGCGATCACGTCGAGCGTGGAGGCACCGATCGAGCCGGTGGCGCCGAACACGGCGACCCGGCGCAGGTGTGCGACAGCATTCATGGTCAGAACCCGAAGATTTCCTTGCCCAGCGCGAACACCGGCACGGCGGCAAGAACACCGTCGACACGGTCGAGCACGCCACCATGGCCCGGGATCAGGTGCCCTGAGTCCTTGGCACCGGCATGGCGCTTGATCAGGCTCTCGAACAGATCGCCCAGCACCGAGGCGAACACCGCCACCACCGAGGTGATCAGCAGGCCCGGCAAGTGTGCGATGTCGATGCCGGCCAGCCAGCCCAGGCCGACGGCCACGGCGACACCGGCCAGCAGGCCACCGAACAGGCCTTCCCAGGTCTTGTTCGGGCTGATGCGCGGGGCCAGCTTGTGCTTGCCGAAGTGACGACCAGCGAAATAGGCGCCTGAATCGGCGGCCCAGACCAGCGCCAGTGCGGCCAGCAGCCACAGGTGGCCCTGCTTGCCGGGCGGATCGCCGCCGGCGTGGATCAGTACCAACGCGGCCCAGGCCGGGACGATGGCCAGGGTGCCGGCCAGCATCTTCACGATCCGCGAGGGTGCCGAAGGCTGGGCACCGAAATTGAAGAAGCGCAGCCAGACCAGCGCCGCCAGCCACCAGGCAACGCCGGCCAGGGTGGTGATCTGGAACAGCACCAGCGTGCTGCCATCGGCCCAGACCAGCAGCACCATCAGCAGCAGGTTCAGCACCAGCAGCACGGTACGGGCCAGGGTGTCTTCGATCCCGGCCAGCTTCAGCCACTCCCACAGGCCGATCAGCAGCACGGCAGCTGCGGCGGCGGCCAGCCATTGGGTCGGCAGCAGCAGGATCGCGGCAATGGCGACCGGCGCCATGATCAGCGCGGCGAGGACTCGGGTCTTGGTCATGGGCTGGTGGTCTCGGTGGCCAGTGCGGCGATCTGGGCGCTGGTCAGGCCGAAGCGCCGCTCGCGGCTGCCATAGGCGTCCAGCGCCTGTTGCAGCAGGGCCGCATCGAAGTCCGGCCACAGCGCCTCGGTGAACCACAGCTCGGTGTAGGCCAGCTGCCACAGCAGGAAGTTGCTGATGCGGGTGTCGCCACCGGTGCGGATGAACAGGTCCGGCGGCGGCAGATCGGCCAGCGCGACCTGACGGCCCAGCAGCGATTCGTCGATCTGCTCCGGCAGCAGGCGGCCTGCCGCGACTTCGGCGGCCAGTTCGCGCGCGGCACGCGCGATGTCCTGGCGGCCACCGTAACTGGCGGCGATCGACAGGGTCAGTGCGGTGTTGTCGGCGGTGCGCTGCTCGGCCAGCTGCATGCGGCTGACCAGCCCGGCGCCGAAGCGTTCGCGCTCGCCGATGAAGCGTACGCGCACGCCACGCCGATGCAGCTCGTCCACTTCGCGGTCGAGCGCGCCGAGGAACAGCTTCATCAACGCGTCGACTTCTTCCTGCGGCCGGCCCCAGTTCTCGCTGGAAAACGCGAACAGGGTCAGCGCCGGGATGCCCAGTTCAAGGCAGCGCTCGATGGTGCGGTTGACCGCGCGCGCGCCGGCACGGTGGCCGATCACGCGCGGGCGACGGCGCTGCTGTGCCCAGCGTCCATTGCCATCCATGATGATGGCAATGTGGCGGGGCAGGGCAGCCGGCAACGGAGGCGGGACTGAAGGCATCGACTTCAGACCGACAGCAGTTCTTTTTCCTTGTCGGCGACGACCTTGTCGACGTCCTTGATATTGGCGTCGGTCAACTTCTGGATGTCGTCTTCGCCGCGCTTCTTCTCGTCTTCGCTGATCGCCTTGTCCTTGTCCAGCTTGGCGATTTCCTTGTTCGCGTCCTGGCGGATGTTGCGGATCGCGATCTTGGCGCCTTCACCTTCCTTCTGCACCTGCTTGGCCAGCTCCTTGCGGCGCTCTTCGGTCGGCGGCGGCATGTTGATGCGGATCGCGGTGCCCAGGGTGTTCGGGGTGAACTCGGCGTTGTAGAGACCCTTCTCGATCTCCTTGATCATGCTCTTGTCGAACGGCGTGACCAGCAGCGAGTGGGCGTCGGCGTTGGAGATCGACGCAACCTGGTTCAGCGGGGTGCTGGCATTGCCGTAGGCATTGACCGTAACCCGGTCCAGCAGGGCCGGCGTGGCGCGGCCAGTGCGGATCGAGGTGAGGGTGTGCTTCAGAGCGTCGATGCTCTTGGCCATGCGCGTCTGCGCGTTGTTCTTGATGTCGTTGAGCATCGCCCGGTCCTGGGTGTAACTGGAATCGGGCGATTATAGGCGAATACGGGACGCTGCCGGGCCTGAATCGACCCGCAGCTCGCCTGGCGCTCAGGCTCAGGCCGGATCGCGGCCCTGGACCAGGGTGCCGATGTTCTCGCCGTTGAGGATCTTCAGCAGCTCGCCCGGCTGGCCCATGTCGAACACGCGCATCGGCAGGTCGCTGTCGCGCGCCAGCGCGAAGGCGGCGGTATCCATCACTTCCAGGCCGCGGCGGATCACTTCGTCGTAGCTCAGGCTGTCGAAGCGGACCGCGTCACTGTGCTTGTTCGGGTCCTTGTCGTAGACGCCATCGACCTTGGTCGCCTTCAGCAGCAGGTCGGCGCCGATTTCGATGGCGCGCAGGGCGGCGCCCGAATCGGTGGTGAAGAACGGGCTGCCAACGCCGGCGGCGAAGATCACCAGGCGGCCCTTTTCCAGGTGGCGGATGGCGCGGCGGCGGATGTAGTCCTCGCACACGTCGTTGATCTTGATCGCGCTCATCACGCGGGCCTTGGCGCCCAGCTTTTCAAGGGCATCCTGCATGGCCAGCGCATTGATGACCGTGGCCAGCATGCCCATCTGGTCGCCGGTGACCCGGTCCATGCCGCCAGCGGCCAGGCCGGCACCGCGGAAGATGTTGCCGCCGCCGATCACCAGTGCCACTTCGGCACCGGCCTGCTGGGCTTCGATGACCTCGCGGGCCAGGCGGTTGATGATCTTCGGGTCGATGCCGTAGTCCTCATCTCCCATCAGCGCCTCCCCGGACAGTTTCAGAAGGATGCGGCGATAGGCGAGCTTGGACATAGGGACCTCGGGTGCGTGGAAATCGCGGGCGATTCTACGCGCATGCAGCGTTGCGCCAAAGTGTTTTGTGCACTGCGGCGCAAAATACCGGCGTTCACCCCGGTCATCCGGGGCGTTCGTTCAGCCCAGTTCAGCGCCGGCGGTGGCTGACAGCTCGTCGTGGCCGAGGGCGCCGGGCGAGCGGGCGATCACCCGGTTGCGGCCCAGGTTCTTCGAGCGGTACAGCACGTCGTCGGCGGCGCGCAGCAGGTCCTGCACGTCAGCGAAGCGCTCGTAGCCGCCCTGGGTGGCCACGCCGGCGGAGAAGGTGACGAACAGCGGGCCACCCTCGATCTCGGCCATCGGCGTGGCAACGATGTTGGCCAATACCCGGCGGATTACGTCCAGTGCCACCGACTCGCTGGTATTGGGCAGCAGTGCGACGAACTCCTCACCGCCAAAGCGGGCCACGGTGTCGCTGTTGCGCAGCTGGCCCTGCAGCTTGCCGGCGAAGGCCCGCAGCACTTCGTCGCCGGTCAGGTGGCCGTGGGCGTCGTTGATCTTCTTGAAGTCGTCGAGGTCGATGAAGGCCACCGACAGTGGCCAGCCCTGGCGGCCGGCGCGCAGGAATTCCTGTTCCAGCACCGCCTCCAGCTGGCGGCGGTTGAGTACGCCGGTCAGTGCGTCGCGGTGCGCCTGGTCGGCCAGGCGCTTGGCCCGGGCCTCGAATTCGTCGGCGCGGCGGCGTGCCTGGTCGGCATCCTGTAGTTCGCGCAGGTTGCGCAGGGTCGCCAGTTCCTGGGCGTGGTCGATCAGTTCGCGCACCCGCGACGGCGAGTTCAGTCCGGCCTCGAACAGGCTGGCGATGTCCGGCAGGGCGGCACTGATGCGGGCCAGCACCTGGTCGAAGCGGGCGCTGTCCAGCTCCAGGCGGTCGTGTACCTGCTGCAGGGCGCGTTCGCGGGCGGCGTCGGCATCGGTATCCAGCCAGATGTCGGCCACCGCGCCGGACAGCTGTACGCACGCCTGGAACGGCGATTCGGCAGCGCCTTCATCCTCGCTGTGGCTGATGCTTTCCACCAGGTAGCGCGGCAGGCCCCATTGTTCGGCCACCCAGGCGCCGACATCGGCGTGGCTGCAACCCAGTTCGCTGCGCTCGCGCGCCACCAGGTCGGTGTTGTCGCCGGCCTCGCGCAGCAGCGGCAGGTAGCGTTCCGATTCGGCCTGGGCCAGGCAGAGTACGCCGAGGTCCTGCAGCAGGCCGGCCAGCATGAGCTCCTCCAGGCGGCGCAGGCCGCGGGCCTGGCCCAGCTGGCTGGCGGCCAGTGCGCTGAGGATGCTGCGCTTCCACGCCCGCTGGCGCAGGTCATGATCGGCCCCAGCGCCACCGGTCAGGCCCTGTGTGACGGTGAAGCCGAGCGCGAGGCTGATCGTGGCGTTCAGGCCGAGCATGGTCAGTGCCTGGCCGAGGTTCTCGATCCGGCGGCGGCTGGCATACAGCGGCGAATTGGCGATGCGCAGCATGCGAGCGCTCAGCGCCATGTCGATGGCGATGATGTCGGCGGCGGTGGCGATGTCCGCTTCCGGGTCCTGGGCCAGTTCGATGATGCGCAGGGCAATACCGGGCGGCGAAGGCAGGTTGCGGCAGAGCGCCAGGGCAGCTGTCAGCTCGGGAGGCATGTCGGATCGTTCAATTCCATTAGGACAAGAATACCTAGGAATACATCACAGTCCGCGACTTTCGTTCCTGCTATGTGACTGTGGATTCCCTGCGCCGAGTATCGGCCTGATTCGCGCGCAACGCAAAGACCCTGGGTGCCGGTATGCGCACCAACGGTGCGCACCCACAGATATGGCAGAGATGGCACCAGCGGTGCGCACCTGTCACCGGGGCGGGCATAAAAAAAGAGCCGCGGTTCCCCGCGGCTCCTTCTGGTCGCATCACAGCCGGGAGGCTGGAATCAGACCTGCATCGCCTTGGCAACTTCGGCGGCGTAGTCTTCCACCACCTTCTCGATGCCTTCGCCGACGACCAGCAGCTTGAAGCCTGCCACGTCGGCGCCAGCGGCCTTGACCACCTGCTCGACGGTGGTGTCGCCCAGCACGTAGGTCTGGCCGTACAGGGTCACGTCGCTGACGATCTTGTTGATCTTGCCGCTGATGATCTTTTCCAGGATCTCGGCCGGCTTGGCCTTGTCCTTTTCGGACATCTTGGCCAGCTCGATTTCCTTTTCCTTCTCGACGAACTCGGCCGGGACGTCCGCAGCCTTGTTGTGCGGCGGCTTCAGGGCAGCCACGTGCATGGCCAGGCCACGGGCCAGCTCGACGTCGCCGCCGACCAGGTCGACCAGCACGCCAACCTTGCCGTTGGTGTGGACGTAGGCGCCGATGGTGTTGTTGCCATCAACCTTCACCATGCGACGGATCTGGATGTTCTCACCCAGGGTCTGCACGGCGGTGGCGCGGGCTTCTTCAACGGTGCGGCCATCGGCCAGCTTGGCAGCCTTCACGGCTTCGACGTCATTGGCGCCCGATGCCAGGGCGGCAGCGGCGACGGAATCGACGAAGTTCTTGAAGTTGACGTCGTTGGCGACGAAGTCGGTTTCCGAGTTGACTTCGACCAGCACGGCCTTGCCGCCATCCTGGGCCAGGCCCAGACGGCCTTCGGCGGCCACGCGGTCAGCCTTCTTGTCGGCCTTGGCAGCGCCGGACTTGCGCATGGCTTCAGCAGCAGCGTCGATGTCGCCGTTGGCTTCGGTGAGAGCCTTCTTGCATTCCATCATGCCGGCGCCGGTGCGCTCGCGCAGTTCCTTGACCAGGGAAGCAGTGATTTCCACGGGATTACCTCACGAAAGAAAGGGGTTGGGCCGGCATGGTGGCCGGCCCGTGTGACAGTGTCCTGTCGTCGCGCCATCGGCAGCGGACAGGACAGGTGGGCGCGTGGCGCCCACCGGGGCCTGGATCAGGCCTGGGCTTCGCCCTTGTCGGCAGCAGCCTTCTTGGCCGGAGCGCGGCGGGCCGGCTTGGCGTCTTCGGCCGGAGCGTCGGCGAACTCTTCTTCACGGACGGTGGCGGCGTGCGGAGCAGCAGCCTTGCCTTCCAGCACGGCGTCGGCGGCGGCGCGCGAGTACAGCTGCACGGCACGGATGGCGTCGTCGTTGCCCGGGATCGCGTAATCCACCAGTTCCGGGTTGTAGTTGGTATCAACCACGGCGATGACCGGGATGCCCAGCTTCTTGGCTTCCTTGATCGCGATGTCTTCGTGGCCGATATCGATCACGAAGATGGCGTCCGGCAGGCGGTTCATGTCCTTGATGCCGCCCAGCGAGGCTTCCAGCTTGTCGCGCTCGCGACGCAGGCCCAGCACTTCGTGCTTGACCAGCTTCTCGAAGGTGCCGTCGGTTTCACCGGCTTCCAGTTCCTTCAGGCGGGCAACCGACTGCTTGACGGTACGGAAGTTGGTCAGGGTGCCGCCCAGCCAACGCTGGTTCATGAACGGCATGCCGCAACGCTCGGCTTCTTCCTTGATGGTTTCGCGGGCGCTGCGCTTGGTGCCCAGGAACAGGACGGTGCCGCGCTTCTGGGCAACCGACGAGATGAAGTTCATCGCATCGTTGAACAGCGGGACGGTCTTTTCCAGGTTGATGATGTGGATCTTGCCGCGGGCGCCGAAGATGTACGGAGCCATCTTCGGGTTCCAGTAGCGGGTCTGGTGGCCGAAGTGGACGCCGGCTTCCAGCATCTGACGCATGGTGACCTGGGGCATTGCAATACTCCTGATATGGAACCGGCGATTCCGCCCGCGGGATAGAGGTATGCGGGACGCGTGGAAGCGCGGATGGTTCCGGGGTTGGGCTTCCCTGTTGCCTCCGTGGCCGAACTCCTTGCGGAGCACCCCGGCACGGATGGGGGCAGCAGGTGTGGATTCACCGGTGACGTCCGGTGTGGACGGGTTTCCCGCGCACGCATGCGGCAGGAATCCGGACGATTATAGCCCGCTCGATGCGCTGGCTGCAATCGCAGGGTCTGGCACGGCCAACTCGACCTCGCGCCCGTCCTGCAGCCGGGCCAGGAACCGGCCGCCAGTGTAGCCCTGGGCGCGCTGGGGCAGGGCCCAGCGGCGGACTTGGCCGGGCAGGATGTAGCCGGCCAGCCCCGGCAGCAGGAGGTTGCGGCGACCGCCATCGGTGATGAACGAGAGATCGTGGAGGCGGGCGTGCAAGGCGCCCGTGTTGTTCAGTCGCAGCACGGGTTGCGACATGCCCGGTTCGACGCGGGCATGCAGTCGCGGCTGCGCCACGGGTGCGGCCTGGCCACGGAAAAGCGGCAGCGAGTAACGAGGCAGGTCAGGTACATCTGGAGCCAGCACGATCCGGTAGGCCTGCTCGCCAACACTTGGCGCCGGCTGACGTGGCAGCAGCCAGATGCGTTGGCGTGCCCCGGGGGCGAGGTCCAGCTGCGTGGGGCTGGCCAGGATCTGGTCGCTGGGCCGCAATACTTCGGCATCGGGGTGCTGTTCCCACGCCAGTATGTGCACCTGGCCCTGCCAGCGGCTTGGGCCCGGGTTGTGCAGCCACAATTCGGCATGACCACCTTCGGCCGGCAGCTGCAACGTGGTCGGCATTAGCTCCAGCGCTGCGGCAGGCAGTGCCAGCAGCAACCCAAGCAGGGGCAGCAACAGGCGCATCAGTAGATGACGGTCACGGTGGGTGTTTCGTCGTCATCGGTTGCAGGCGGCACGAGCTCGCGGATCTGTGGCGGCAGCTGCGCTGCGTCGCTGCGCTGGTGGGGTACCGGGCAGCCGGCATTGCCTGTGTCAGCGCTGCAGGCTTCGACCACGGTAAGGCGGATCTGCAACGTGTTGCTGGGATCGGCCCACGCGGGCGTACTGGCGACCAGCATCGCCCCGATCAGAAGTGCGCGAACCACCTGCCATCCACCGTGCTTTAGGACTCGCTGCGCGGTATCGGCCGGATGCGCTGGAACTGTAGCAACTGTCTTGTCAGGCGGAGGCCCAGATGGCCTCCGCCTGACAAGACAGTTGCTACAGATCACTCAGGCAGTCGACTGCTCCCGGGGCAAGGGTGATGCGCGCATCCACGCATGGCGTGGATCTACCGAAACCTGCCCCGGTGTGTGCCGACCGTTGGTCGGCACACAGGTCAGTAAGTGATCGTCACCTGCACCAGGTCATTGTAGGTACCGGCAGGGGGCTGGCCGGTCACCGGTGGTACCCGGCCGTAGATGGTCAGCTGCTGCGCACTTCCGGTGCCGGTTCCGCTGGCGGTATCAACGGTCAGCGTATTGCCCCAGCGCTGGGTCCGTGCCGAGTCCCGGTACAACTCGTAATTGAGGAAGTAGGTACCGGTGCCGATGGTGGTGGCCATGCGCCGGGTGGTAGTGGCAGCGGGGTTGTTCTGGCCGTTGTTGAGGCCGACCTGGAAGGCGGTGTTCTTCAGGCAGGTCAGCGTCAGTGTGGCAGTCTGGTCGATGTTGGCCGGAATGCCGCCGGTGACATTGCCGAAGTTCATGTTGGTGGTGACGTAGCTGCCGCATTGCGGCAGCACGTTGGCGGTGGCGGTGAAGCTGAAGGCGGCGCTGGCGCTGTTGGTACCGGTGGCGCCGCCGTTGCAGGTGGCGGGCACGGTGGCGGTGCCGAGCAGCACTTCATTCCAGGCCCAGGTCAGCACCACGTTGGCACCATTGAACGAGCTGCTGTACGCGCCGGAAGCCAGAACCTGGTTGGCGGGGATCTGCGCGAACAATTGCGTGGTCTGCGCGCCGCTGCCGCCTGTCAGCAGCGGTACGTTGTAGGACATGGCCAGTTCCTGTGCCGGTGGCGTGCCGTGTGGGAGCAGGCCGGTGACCTGGCCGAAGCTGGCGTTGTTGTACAACTGGAAATTCATGGTGTCGCCACTGCCGGTGGCCATCGTCCGTGATGTAGTGGCACTACCGCCGCCACTGCCGGCACCGATGCCCACGCAGACGCGCACACCGGTAGTGGCCAGCAGGCTGAGGGCGGCGGTGGTGCAGGTGACCGTGATGTTCAACGTGGCTGTAGTGGGGCCGGGGGCATTGCTGTTGATGTTGCCGAACGGCAGGGTGGGGTTGGCGACGGCCGTACAGGCCGCGGTGGCGCCCGCCGGTGCGCTCGCCAGCAGGCCAGCCAACAGCAACAGGCCGAGCAGCAGCACCCTCACGGCGCCACCTCCGGGATGCACTGCAGCGGTGCCGGCTTCGGCCGCGCGCCGGCTGCCACCACCTTGGGCAGATCTGGCACCTTCACGCGGCACTGTCCGCGGCTGGTGGTGATGTACAGCACGCTGCCGGCGGCGACGTCTTCCAGATACAGCAGGCCGTCATAGCCCACCGTCGTCTGGCGGCCATCGGGCAGTTGTACTTCGCTGCCCACTTCCAGTGGCTGTCCGTCCATCGCCAGCAGGGTCAGGCTCAGAGAGGGCCGCGAGCGCAGCTGGAAGGTCACGCGCGCACCTGCGCGCTGGCGCGGCGTCACCCAGTCCTCGATGCGGTCGGCACGCATGTCTTCGGGCAGGTCCAGAGTGTCGATCGAGACCCGGTTGCGCTGCCAGGACAGCAGCGGGCTGACCAGCAACAGGCCACGATCATCGGTGACGCCGATCAGGCGGTTCTCCAGCCGCACCGGCACGCCGCCGACGCCGTTGGTGCTGATCACCGCGAACGCGTCCGAGACCTCGCGGGTGGCGAACGCGTGCCCGCCCATCCAGACCAGGCTGCCACTGGCGCTGCCGTAGGCATAGTTGAGCCCGCCCTGGCGCGAGGCGCCGAACGAATAGCGGCCGATGTCATTGAGAATGCCGACCTCGGCCAGGCCACCATTGCCGTCTTCGCCATGGCGTACCTGTGCACGCCAGCCGACACCGCCAGCGCTGCCGTCGCCGGGCACCGGCTGGGTCACGTCGGCCACCCAGCTCTGGCTGTCGCCGTTGCGCTGGCTGGACAGGCTGGCCTGGCGGTTGTTGCCCAGGCTGGCGGTCACCGACAGATAGATGCTGCGGTCGTCGCTCTGGTCCAGGTTCTGGTTCACCGACAGGTAGGCTGACCAGCGCTGGCTCCAGGTGCGCGACCAGAACAGGCTGGCGTAGCGGTTGTCCTCGCCATCCGGGTAGCGCAGGCGCAGGTAGCTGGCGCTGAGCGTACCCAGCCGCAGCAGATCCATGCCGACCGTGGCCTGCTCGCTGATGCTGGGCGGCAGGTTGCCCTGTAATGCGCCCAGGTCGCGGTAGTCGCCGTGGCTGCGCACGCTGCGCAGGTTGAAGTTGACGCGCCGGTTGTTCCAGCTGTAACCCAGCGCCCACTGCCCGCCCTGCAGGCCGTGGTAATCGCTGTGCGCGTAGGCCGCGTTGAACACGCCGGCACCGCCGAGCAGCCACCAGCCGCCGACGCCGGCCTGGGTCAGGCCGCCGCCGCCTTCGGCATGGGCCTCGCCGGTGAACGAGTCGCTGATGCCGCCGCGCCAGCTGGCGTTGGCCACAGTGCGATCATCGTAGGCGAAGGAGCGCTGGCCGAAGTCCTCGCGCAGGCGGCCGACGCCGACCGACCAGTCCGACAGGCCCTTGGCCAGCAGTTGCTGGGTACCGTAGAAACTGAAGTCCAGCGTCTGCATGCGGCCGAACGCATCGGTGACCACCACCTGCGCGCTGCCGGTGCCACTGATGCCCGGCTGCGCGGCCAGCTGGAACGGGCCAACCGGCACCTGGCCGCTGTACTGACGCAGGCCATCAACGTACAGCTCGACCGTGGACGGCACCACCGCCTGGCCGAGGAAGCTGGGCGTGGGGGTCAGGACGCGATAGGGCTGCAGCCCGTAGTTGCGGCCGATCTGCAGGCCACCCAGGCGCACCGGTCGGGTCCAATCTACGAAGCCGCTGTAGAAATCGCCGACCTCCAGTGTCATCGCCTTGTCGGGGAAATCCAGGCGCCAGCGTGTATCCAGGCGCACGCTTTCGCCGCGCCAGCGACGGTCGCCGGGCTGCTGGTAGCGACGGCTGATCGCGGTGTTCTCGAAGGTGCCGTCGCCGACGCCGAACAGGCGCAGCTCCGAGCTCAGGCTGAGGTTGCCGAGCGTGTCCACCCGGCTGCCGTAGATGTCGTAGTTGAGCAGCACGCCGGGCGAGGCGCTGCCGGCGGGCGCACGCGTCTGCGGGCGGCTGAGCACGGTGGTCGGCAGGGTCAGCTGGTCCAGCGGTACGTCCAGCGCCAGGGTCTGCAGGTGGGCGTCATAGCGCACCACCGCGCCGCTGATCTGGTCCAGGTAGACCGGTGCATCGCCACTGGCATTGAAGCCGAGCTGGCGCAGAACCTCGGGGCTGGCCTGCAGGCGGCCGCGGTTCTCGATGAAGGGAAGCAGCCCGCGCGGCGTGCTGTTGAGCGACACGTCCAGGTACAGCGTCTGGCTGGCGGTCAGCGGGGTGGGGGGCGGCAGGATCGCATCGGCGGAGATGCCTGATACGTCGGCGGCCCCGGTGGCCGTTACGCCGGACACATCGGCGGCTTCGGTCGCCGCAGGAGCCAGGGCAGCAAGCAGCGCGCCCATCAACGCCTCAGCGAGCCGATGGGGGCGACAGCGGCGTCTGTTCCGACTCGCCATTGAGCTTGGCCGTGATCTGGTCGTTGTCGCGGTCGATCGCCATGCGCTCGATCGGCCAGCGCATCACCTGGCCGGGGAGTACATAGCCCAGCAGGCCAGGGTGCACGATGCGCGGGCGCTTGAGGCTGCCGAGTGCGAGATCGGCAATCTGTGCGTAGCTGTTGCCCGAATTGGTTACCTCGACGCCGTTGCGGCCATCGTCCAGCGTTACCAGGCGCGCCTGCAGTTGGGGGGCGAGTTTGCCGGACGCGGGTTGTACGAACACCGGGATCGAGTAGCGCAGGACGAACTGCATGCCCTCGGCACGGGTGGCCAGGTCCGGCACCTCGTCCACGATCAGGCGGAAATACTGTTGCACCGAGGGGGGCTCCCGGGTCGGGCGCATCACCCGCACCAGCTGCTGCTGGCCGGCGGCCAGCTCCTGCATCGGCGGGGAGGCCATCAGTTCATCGGTGGGCAGCAGTTGCTCCTGGCCGCCCTGCTGCACCCAGCGGAAGACGCGTACCTGCAGCTTCACCGGCGAGGTACCGCTGTTGGTCAGCCACAGTTCGCCGGCACGCTGGCGGGCTTCCAGCTGCAGGCTGGTGGGGGCGACCTGCAGGCTGGTGGCACCTGCCATGGAGGTCGCCAGCAGGCACAGGGCGAGCAACGCCACGCCGGTGGCGCGCCACGGGCGGGGTCCGGCCATGCGGGCGTGCTCCATCAATAGGTGATCGTGGCGGTGACCGTATCCAGGTAGTTACCGGTGGCCGGGTTGTTGGTGCTCAGGTTGAGGATCTGGCCGTAGACGATGTAAGGCACGGCCAGGCCAGTGCCGATGCCGGCCTGCGTGTTGGTGCCGGAGGTGGAACCCCAGACCAGGGTGTGCGCGGCATCCTGGTACAGCTGGTAGCCCACGAAGTTGTTGGCGGTCACCGCGGCGTTGGTGTTCTTCATCCGGCGGGTGGTGACGTCATTGGCGGTGCTGGCGTTGGCACCCGCATTCAGTGAAATCGTGTACGGGGTCAGGGCCGAGCACTGTGCGGTCACCGTACCCTGGCCAAGGGTGGGAGTAGCGGTGGTCGAGGCGGCGGTGCCGAAGTCGACGTTGGTGGCGGCCGCCGCCGTGATGGTGCAGGCCTTGGTGACCACCAGGGTGACATTGAAAGTGGTGGTGTCGGCGGCCAGGGCCGGGCTGGACAGCAGGACCCCGGCCAAGGCCCAGGCAAGCGGCGAACGAAGCGGGAATCGCATGGACAACCTCCCTGACCCGAAGGTCCGTTGAACAAGGCGAAGGCGGCATGTTCGGCGCCGCTTTGACGACAGTGGCCCCAGCTTAGGTGCCGTAAGTGTCTGTAATCCGTGATAAATAGGCAGGCGAAAGGGCGGACTCCATCACGCTTTCACTTTCCTTGCCGGAACCGTGCATGGCCCGGATCGCCAGTTGGGTGGCGTTCGTTCAGATTGCGGCCGGATCGGCGATAATGGGCGCCATGAGCGTGAATCTGAAAACCCCGCAGGAAATCGAGATGATGCGTGTCGCCGGCCGCTTGGCCAGCGAAGTGCTCGACATCGTCACCCCCCACGTCAAGCCCGGTGTCACCACCGAGGAACTGGACCGCATCTGCCACGACCACATCGTGAACGTGCAGGGCACCATTCCGGCCAACGTCGGCTACCGCGGCTTCCCGAAGACCGTGTGCACCTCGGTCAACAACGTCATCTGCCACGGCATTCCCAGTGAAGGGAAGGTCCTGAAGGATGGCGACATCATCAATATCGACGTCACCGTCATCAAGGATGGCTGGCACGGCGACACCAGCCGCATGTTCTTCGTCGGCACCCCCTCGGTGATGGCGCGGCGCTTGGTGGAAGCCACCTACGAAGCCATGTGGCGCGGCATCCGCGCGGTGCGTCCGGGCGCTACGCTGGGCGACATCGGCCATGCCATCCAGAGCTACGCCGAAGGCGAGCGTTTCAGCGTGGTGCGCGAGTACTGCGGCCACGGCATCGGCAAGGTCTACCACGACGAACCGCAGGTGGTGCACTACGGCCGTCCCGGCCAGGGCCTGGTGCTGCAGCCGGGCATGACCTTCACCATCGAGCCGATGATCAATGAGGGCACCCGCTACAACAAGGTGCTGCCGGATGGCTGGACCGTGGTGACCAAGGACCGCAAGCTGTCGGCGCAGTGGGAGCACATGATCGCGGTCACCGAAACCGGCGTCGACGTGCTGACCCTGTCGCCGGGCGAGTCGCAGGTCTCCTGAGGATGTTGCCGGCGAGTTCGCTGCTGGACACGCCGGCCGCGTCGCTCAATGACACGGACTGGGCTGCTGCCGCGCGCCAGGCGCTGCAGCAGGCCGACGCGCGCCTGTACCGCCGATTCGACCAGGGCGACAACATCGAGCGACTGCTGGCGCTGCGCGCGCGCGCTGCCGACCACCTGATCCGCCTTGCCTGGCAGCGATGCCTGCCCACCGACAGCGGCCTGTCGCTGTTCGCGGTGGGCGGCTACGGGCGTGGGGAACTGTTCCCGTGTTCGGACATCGACCTGCTGGTGTTCGGAGAGCCGGCGGCGCAGTTGGCCCAGGAGGCCGCGCTGGCGCGCCTGTTCGCGCTGTTGTGGGATTGCGGGCTGGCGGTCAGCCACGCCGTGCGCTCGGCCGCGCAGTGCCGTGAGGCCGCTGCCGACCAGACGGTGATGACCGCACTGATCGAGGCGCGGCCGATCCTCGCCGAGGATGCGACCCGTCGCGCGTTGCGCGAGGCCATCGACGACCGTGAGCTGTGGCCGGCGCGTGCGTTCTTCCTGGCCAAGCTGGAAGAACTGCGCAACCGCCACCAGCGTTTCGGCGACACCGCCGACAATTTGGAACCCGACCTGAAAGATGGTCCCGGCGGACTGCGCGACCTCAACACGCTGGGATGGATGGCGCTGCGTGCGTTCGGTGTGCGCGATCTGGAAGCGCTGGTCGGGCTGGGTCACCTGGGGGCCGACGAAGCGGCTGCACTGAAGCGCGAGCGCGCGGTGCTGGCACGCCTGCGATTTGGCCTGCACCTGGTGGCACGCCGCCCGGAAGAGCGCCTGCGCTTCGATTACCAGAAGACCCTGGCCGCGCGCCTGGGCTTCGAAGACGACGCCGAGAACCTCGGTGTCGAGAAGATGATGCAGGGGTTCTACCGGGCCGCACTGGTGGTGCGCCGGATCAGCGACCGCCTGCTGCAGCGCTTCGAGGAGCAGTTCGATGGCGAGGCACAGCCGGAACCGCTGACCGTTGGTTTTTCCCTGCGTCGTGGCTATCTGGCCGCCAACGAGGCCGAATGGCCGCGTGGCGACATCGGCCAGGTATTCGCGCTGTTCGCCGGCTGGGCCAACAACCCGCAGGTGCGGGGCCTGCATTCATTGACAGCACGCGCGTTGGCCGAATCGTTGCCGCAGCTGCCGGCCTACGACCAGGCCGATACCGATGCACGCGAACATTTCCTGGCGCTGCTGCGCGGCCAGCGCCCGGTCGATACGCTCTCGCGCATGGCGCGGCTGGGCGTGCTCGGGCAGTGGATTCCCGCCTTCGCCCAGGTCAGCGGGCGCATGCAGTTCGACCTGTTCCATGTCTATACCGTCGATCAGCACACGCTGATGGTCCTGCGCAACATCGGCCTGTTCGCCAGCAGCCGTGCCGACGAGCGCTTCTCGATCGCGCATGAAGTGTGGCCGCGCCTGCGCAAGCCGGAGCTGCTGTTGCTGGCCGGCCTGTTCCATGACATCGCCAAGGGCCGTGGTGGTGATCACTCGGAACTGGGGGCGGTCGACGCGCGTGCGTTCTGCCAGGCGCACGGGCTGAGTGCTTCCGATACCGAGCTGGTCGCGTGGCTGGTCGAACAGCACCTGCGCATGTCGATGACCGCGCAGAAGCAGGACATCGCCGATCCGGTGGTGATCCATCGCTTTGCGACCCTGGTCGGCAGCCGCGACCGTCTGGACTATCTGTACCTGCTGACCTGCGCCGACATCGCCGGCACCAGCCCGAAGCTGTGGAACGCATGGAAGGACCGGTTGCTGGCCGACCTCTACTTCGCCACACGGCGTGCGCTGCGCGAGGGCCTGGAGCATCCGGTACCGGCCGCCGAGCGCGTGGCCGAAGCACGTGACAGCGTGCGTGCACTGGTGCGCGAGCAGGGTTACGACGACGCCACCATCGATCGCCAGTTCGCGGTGATGCCCGACGAAGGCTTCATCCGCCTGCGCCCGGAGCAGCTGGCCTGGCAGGCCGCTGCCCTGGTGCCGGTGAAGCAGGGGCAGGCGCTGGTGAAGGTGCGCCGGATCAGCGTCGACGATCCCGCACTGGAAGTGTTCGTGCACTCGCCTGACCGCGACGGCCTGTTCGCCGCGATCGTCATGACGCTGGACCGCAAGGGCTACGGCATCCATCGCGCACGCGTGCTGGATGGCCCGGCCGATACCATTTTCGATACGTTTGAAGTGAGCCCGGCCGATACCTTCGCCGATGGCAGCAGCGCCAATCTGGAGGCCGCCCTGCGTGAAGCGCTCAGCGGCGACCTGACCCGCCTGCGGCCGTCACGCCGCGTGGTGCCACGGCAGCTGCGCCACTTCCGTTTTGCGCCGCGCATCGAGTTCCGCGATGAGCCCGGCGCGACCCGTTTTGCCCTGGTTGCCCCCGACCGTCCCGGCCTGCTGGCCGACGTGGCGTTCGTGCTGCGCAACCAGGGCCTGCGCGTGCAGGACGCGCGCATTGCCACCTTTGGCGAACGCGCCGAAGATACCTTCGTGATCAGTGACGAACACGACCTCCCCCTGACTGAACCCGCCCGGCAGCAGCTGCATGACGCAATGCTGGCCTGCCTGGACCCTGATCGAAACGCCGGAGACCCCGCCTGATGGCCACCAAGCCCGCCAAGAAGACCGCCGCGACCACCAAGAGCGCAGCGGCCCGGAAAACTGCTGCCGCCACGCCGGCCGCGAAGAAGGCCGCTGCGCCGAAGAAGGCCGCTGCAGTGAAGGCCCCGGTGAAAAAGGCTGCAGCAGCGAAGAAGGCTCCGGCCAAGAGCGCTGAAACCACGCGCGCCGAGACCATCGCCCGCAAGTCGCTGCGCAAGCCGGCCGCGCCGGGCGTGGAAGAGCTGAAGTTCGGCATCGAGAGCGCGTTCGAACGCCGTGCCACGCTGACCCTGCACGAACTGGAAGGTTCGACCAAGCCGCTGGTCAACCGCGTGATCGACGGCCTGGAGAGCGGCGAATTCCGCGTTGCCGAGCCGGATGGCCACGGCGGCTGGAAGGTCAACGAGTGGCTGAAGAAGGCCGTGCTGCTGTACTTCCGTGTCAACGACATGGCGGTGGTTGACGCCCGTCCGGCACCGTTCTGGGACAAGGTCGAATCGCGTTTCGCCGGCTACGACGAAGCCAAATTCCGCCGTGGCGGCGTGCGCGTGGTGCCGGGCGCGATCGCCCGTCGCGGCACGTACTTCGGCAAGGACGTGGTGCTGATGCCGAGCTTCACCAACATCGGCGCCTACGTCGGCGAAGGCACCATGGTCGACACCTGGGCCACCGTCGGTTCCTGTGCGCAGATCGGCCAGCACTGCCACCTGTCCGGCGGCGCCGGTATCGGCGGTGTGCTGGAACCGCTGCAGGCCAGCCCGACCATCATCGAGGACCACTGCTTCATCGGTGCGCGTTCGGAAGTGGTGGAAGGCGTGGTGGTCGGCCACCACAGCGTGATCGGCATGGGCGTGTTCCTCAGCCAGAGCACCCGCATCTACAACCGTGCCACCGGCGAGATCAGCTACGGCTACATCCCGCCGTACAGCGTGGTGGTGTCCGGCTCGCTGCCGAGCAAGGATGGTACCCATTCGCTGTACTGCGCGGTGATCGTCAAGCAGGTCGATGCCAAGACCCGCAGCAAGACCAGCGTCAACGACCTGCTGCGCGGCCTGGCCGACTGACGGTGACTGCGCCGGAGGATCTGGCGCAGTCCGCGATCTACCTGCATCCGTCCGACACCCTGTTCGGGCGGATGCTGCCGCGCCTGCTGCACGCCCTGCACTGGACCCGTCTGCGCCGCAGGCTGTCGCGGCGCTGGCCGATGCCGGCCCTGGTCAGCGATGTGCGCGACGTGGTCTACGTGAGCTGGTGGGTCGATGTGCGCCACGCACCGACGCCACCGCCGGGCCATCATTACGTGGTCCATGGCGGCCGTACGCCTTACACCATCCTCAGCTACCGGCACGGGCACTTCGGGCCGGCGCTGGCTGGGCCGCTGCGTTCTCTGCTGCCGTCTCCCAGGCAGAGCAACTGGCGCTGGTATCTGCGCCGCGACGACGATCCGGACGGAACGCCGGTGGTGCTGTTCGATCGCAATGTGATGGATCAGCTGGCCTTCGTAGCCGGCGCACGCGCCTTCAGCGATGCCATGCAGCCGCATCTGCCGGCACGCTTCGCGCACGTGCTGGACGCCGAAGGCGGCGGTTGCACGCGGATCGAGGGCGGGCAGGGCAGTGCACCGGATTTGCGCCTGCAGTGGCGGGCTGCAGCCGCCTGGGAGGATGCAGCGTGGTCGGCGGCTTTCGGTGGTCACCACGCCATGCTGAGCTTCCTGGCCTGCCAGGACGAGGCCATTGCCCGTACCTGTGACCAGCGCTGGGCCGGCACGCGCATCGCGTTGCCGGTGGACGTCGACAGCCTGCTGCCCCTGCGCCTGCTCGGCCAGTTGCATTGCCCTCGTCTGCAGGCGATGGGCGTGAGCCTGGCCGAGGGGCTGGCCTTCCTGCTGCCACGGGTGCCGTTCCGGGTCGTGTCCGAGCGCCTGTTGTGAGATTCTGGCCCTCTGTTTTCCAGCATCACAGATGGCCATGAGCACCACTGTCTACGGTTTGAAGAACTGCGATACCTGCAAGAAGGCGACCAAGTGGCTGGACCGCTTCGGCGTGCCGTACACCTTCGTCGACTACCGCGACAACACGCCCAGCCCGGAAACGCTGCTGGCGTGGGCGGCGCAGCTGGGCGGCCTGGGCGCGATGGTCAACAAGTCGTCCACCACCTGGCGGCAGTTGCCGGACAACCGCAAGTCCGCCGATTCCGAGGCCGAGTGGAAGCTGTTGCTGCGCGAGTACCCCCAGCTGATCAAGCGCCCGGTGGTGGTCACCACCGATGGCAAGGTCACCCAGGGCTTCAGTGACAACGGCTTCAAGGCGCGCTTCAGCGTAGGCGACGCATGAGCGCGGTGCTCGACCTGACCTGCGAGCTGATCTCGCGGCCTTCGGTGACGCCGGACGATGCCGGCTGCCAGGCATTGCTGGCGGCGCGGCTGAAGCAGGCCGGGTTCCATTGCGACCACCTGCGCCTGGGCGAGGTCGACAACCTGTGGGCGACCCACGGCCAGGGTGCGCCGGTACTGGTGCTGCTGGGCCACACCGACGTGGTACCGCCTGGCCCGCGTGAGGCCTGGGCCAGCGATCCGTTCACGCCGCAGATCCGTGATGGTGTGCTGTACGGCCGTGGCACCGCCGACATGAAGGGCAGTGTGGCTGCATTCGTGGTCGCCGCCGAGCAGTTCGTCGCCGCGCATCCCGATCATCCCGGCACGCTGGCAGTACTGCTGACCAGTGACGAGGAGGGCGATGCGATCGACGGCGTGCGCCACGTGGCGCGGCTGTTCGCCGAACGCGGCCAGCGCATCGACTGGTGCATTACCGGAGAGCCATCGTCTACCTCGACGCTGGGTGACCTGCTGCGCGTAGGCCGTCGTGGCAGCCTGTCTGCCAAGCTGCGCGTGCAGGGCGTGCAGGGGCATGTGGCGTACCCGGAAAAAGCGCGCAATCCGATCCATCAGGCGGCACCGGCACTGTCCGAACTGAGCGCACGGCGCTGGGACGACGGTTATGAGAGCTTCCCGCCGACCAGCCTGCAGATATCCAACGTCCACGCGGGTACCGGTGCCAACAACGTGATTCCCGGCGAGCTGGAGGTGGATTTCAACATCCGCTACAACCCGCACTGGGATGCGCCGAAGCTGGAGGCGGAGATCATTGCACTGCTTGACCGGCATGGCCTGCAGTACACGCTCAAGTGGCGTCGCAGCGGTGAGCCGTTCTACACCCCGGAAGGCACGCTGCGTGCGACTGCGCGCGCGGTACTGGCCGAGCACATCGGCCGTGCCCCGGAAGAAAGCACCGGCGGCGGCACCTCGGATGCACGTTTCATCGCGCCGCTGGGCGCGCAGTGCATCGAAGTGGGACCGGTCAACGCCAGCATCCACCAGGTGGACGAGAACGTGCGCGTTGACGATCTGGAAGCACTGCCGGGGCTGTACCAGCGGCTGGTGGAACGGTTGCTGGTGTGAGCCCTGTGGTGGGGATGCCCCGATCCTGCCGAGGGGGGGGCGACCGTTGGTCGGCACGCCTCCCGCCGGGGCCGCTTCCCAGTAGGGCCGAGCCATGCTCGGCTGTTTATTCCACCAGAAGCGGCCGAGCATGGCTTGGCTCTACTCTGAAAAAATGAAGAACGGCGGCTCGATCGCTTTCTTCCAGTAGCTGGGCGCGGCCATGTAGAAGCGCTGCGCCTCGGCGCGCGCGAACCAGCGCGCGGCAGCATCGGTGTCCTTCTCCACGCCCGGCGCACTGCGGCCCAGCAGCAGCCCGGCGAAGTACTGGCCGAACACATTGCCCCGCTCACCTGCGCGCTGGTATAGCTGCAGTGCAAGCGCTGGATCGCGTGGCAGGCCGACGCCTTTTTCCAGCAGCGCGCCCAGATCGACCTGTGCATCGGCGTCGCCTGCAGCGGCACGGCGTTGGATCCTCGCCACCAGCGGATGCACGGTATCGCCTGTGGCCGCTACTGCACCGGGCAGTCCCGATGACGACGACGCATAGCGCTGGTAGACCATCGCGCGAAGGTCCCAGCGCAGCGCTCGCTGGGCATCGCCGCGCTCGCGATAGGCCTTGGCCAGGTCAAAGAACGCATACGGATTGCCGTGGTTGGCGGCGGCCATAGACCAGCGTTCGCCACGTCGCCAGGACGCGCGCAGCACCGGTGCCGGGTTGATGTGGGGGCTGTCGGCATGCTGCAGCGTGCCGGAGATCCAGATCCGGCCCAGTGCTTCTTCCGCCTTGGTGTTGTGGAAGGTCCAGGGTGTGATCGCTGCGGCACGCTCGTAGTAGGTGACGGCGCGCAGATCGTTGAAGCGCTCGAAGGTCCGCGCGGTTTCCCAGGCGCCGTCGAAGCTGCCGTCGGTTCCGCGTTGCTCCAGTACCTGTTGCTGGTCCAGCTGCAGTGTGGAAGGTGGGGGCAGGCTCTGGCAGGCGGCCAGGCCCAGGCAGAGCAGGGCGGCCAGCGCCCCGGTGCATCCATTGCGGTGTTGCATTCCTGTTACACGGTTCAGGGTGGGCCATTATGCGCTGGCTGGCGCGCTGGCGGTCCTTCCGCGTGGTTGCCGACGCAACTGTTGCGCGGCGCCGAAAACCGGGGTAGGGTCGATGCCATGTCGATCCGCCTGGCCACCGCCGTCAATAACAACAACCGCAATAATCTGCGCGCGAATAATCGTGCGCGGCCGATGCGGGACTGCGCCCTGGGTAGATAGACAGCAACACACGCCCGGACACCAGAAAACCCGCATCAGCCGATGCGGGTTTTTTTGTGCCCGGGCGCAGTCCCCCCGGGCCTGGTTGCCGGTCGAACACCTTCCCCGTGAAATCCCACAACAGGAGCTCTGCCATGTGTTCGATCTTCGGAATCTTCGGCCTGCAGGCCGGTGACGATCTTCCCGCCCTGCGCCGCCACGCGCTGGAGCTGTCGCAACGCCAGCGTCACCGCGGTCCGGACTGGAGCGGCGTGTACCTCGATGAAGGCGCGCTGCTGGTTCACGAACGGCTGGCCATCGTCGATCCGGCCGGTGGCTCGCAGCCGTTGTTGTCGTCCGATGGGCAGCTGGCGCTGGCGGTCAACGGCGAGATCTACAACCACCAGCAGCTGAAGGCCACGCTGACCACCGCCTACGACTTCCAGACCGGTTCGGACTGTGAGGTGATCAACGCGCTGTACCGTCAGGGCGGTACGCCAGCACAGTGGCTGGAACAGCTCAATGGCATCTTCGCCTTCGCCCTGTGGGATCGCGAGGCCGGACGGGTGCTGGTGGCACGTGACCCGGTGGGCGTGGTGCCGCTGTACTGGGGCCACGATGCACAGGGCCGGCTGCGCGTGGCCTCGGAAATGAAGGCACTGGTCGATACCTGTGCCGACGTCGCGCAGTTCCCGCCGGGCCATTACTTCGACAGCGCCAGCGGTGAGCTGGTGCGCTACTACCAGCAACCGTGGCGCGACTATGCCGACGTGCAGGGCCGCCAGGCCGACCTGGCCGAACTGCGCCAGGCGTTCGAGCATGCGGTGGAACGCCAGCTGATGAGCGACGTTCCGTACGGCGTGCTGTTGTCCGGTGGCCTGGACTCGTCGCTGGTGGCGGCGGTGGCCGCACGCTACGCGCGTCGCCGCATCGAGGATGGTGGACAGACCGAAGCCTGGTGGCCACGCTTGCATTCGTTTGCGATCGGCCTGAAGGGCTCGCCCGATCTGGCGGCTGCGGCGATCGCTGCCGAGGCACTCGGCACCGTGCACCACGGCTTCGAATACACCTTCGAGGAAGGCCTCGATGCGCTGCCGGAAGTGATCCGCCACATCGAGACCTACGACGTCACCACCATCCGTGCATCGACGCCGATGTTCCTGCTGGCACGGCGGATCAAGGCGATGGGCGTGAAGATGGTGCTCTCCGGCGAAGGCAGCGACGAGATCTTCGGCGGCTACCTGTACTTCCACAAGGCGCCGGATGCGCGCGAATTCCACCAGGAACTGGTGCGCAAGCTCGATGCCCTGCACAACTACGATTGCCTGCGCGCCAACAAGTCGATGATGGCCTGGGGCGTGGAGCCGCGCGTGCCGTTCCTGGACCGCGAGTTCCTCGACGTGGCGATGCGATTCGATGCCGCGCACAAGATGGTCGGCGCCGGTTTTGGTGGTCGCCGCATCGAGAAGGCGGTGCTGCGCGAAGCCTTCCAGGGCTACCTGCCGGACAGCATCCTGTGGCGGCAGAAGGAGCAGTTCAGCGACGGCGTCGGCTATGGCTGGATCGACGGGCTGAAAGCGCATGCCGAAGCGCAGGTGAGCGACCGCGTGCTGTCGGCGGCCGACAAGCGCTTCCCGCACAACCCGCCGCAGACCAAGGAGGCGTACTACTACCGCCACCTGTTCGAACAGTTCTTCCCCAGCCGCGCGGCGGCCGAGACCGTGCCGGGCGGCAAGTCGATTGCCTGTTCGTCGCCGGCGGCGATTGCGTGGGATGCCAGCTTCGCGGCAGCAGCCGATCCTTCCGGCCGCGCGATTGCCGGCGTGCATGAGCAGGCGCTGGCCTGACGCTGCAATGATGGGGTCAGATCCCTTTTCTTTGGAAAAGGGGTCTGACCCTGGTCGTCAACGCGCAGGGACCAGCGTCATCACGTGCTGCGCCTTGCCTGGCAGGAACGGGGTCGGTCGGCCATGCACCCAGTCTTCGTGGCCAGCCGCCCAGTACGGCGACAGCGGATGGCCGCTCTGGCCGCCGGGCATGTGCACGATGCCGTCGGCCTCGTGGCCGGGCGAAACCACCATGCGTTCGGAGGCACCGAAGTTCGGCGTCTGCACGCGTGGCATGTCGCGGTCACCGGGCAGGGGATCGGTGGGCATGCACAGCCAGCGTTTGGCGATGTCCGGCAATGCACGCGCGATGGGATGGCAGATCGACGCAGTATTGCGTTCGCCCCAGCTGCGCTTGGCCAGAGGGCCCTGCCTGGACAGCTCGCTCTCGGTACGGCGGGCGGCATCGATCAGCAGCGCGTCCCAGCTGTCGAAGGCGGGAGGCAGCAGATTGGCCGGGCGCTGCTGCAGCATCGGCCAGGCCACACCTTCCAGTTGTGCCAGGCGCGGGTCCAGATAGTCATCGCCCAGCTGCGCGTTGGCCGGTGCCAGCAGTGCATCGGACAGGGTATCCATCACCTGCGTGCGGAACTCGCGCACCACCCGGTAGCTCACCGAGCTGGTCGAGGCCCGGCCGCCCCATTGGTGACTGACGGACTTCAACCGCTTCAGCGCAGGATCGTCACTGTGTTCGATGACGTCATGCAGCAACGCCCACCAGCGCTGCAGGAACACCGCGCGGTCATCAAGCTGGATCGCCAGCAGGTCGTGCTCGTCGAAGCGCTCCTGGATTGCCAGCAGGTCGCGGATCTGTCGCCCACGCGCGCCGAGGTCGTAGCCACCGTTGCCGACGATGGTCAGTGCCTCGCCATCCAGCACGCGGCCATTGGCGGTCCAGAGGCGATGGTTGGTGGGATCGATCAGTGCAGGTGAGGCATCGCTGCGGATCGGCCACGGCGCGCAGTCCTGGTTGTTGGCAGCATTGAAGCCGGCCGGCGCACAGCCGGGGCCGCGGTCCGGACGGGCACCGATCAGGCGCCAGGCAATGCGCCCGCGGCGGTCCCCGACCACCAGGTTCTGTGCGGGGATACCGGCGTGGTCGGCGAATCGCAGCGCGCTGTCGAGGTCACCGGCGCGGGCCAGATCACCGAAGTCCAGGCGCACCGCGCCGGGCAGGTGCGCGACCCAGCGCAGGGCATCGCCGCTGCCATCGGCATGGGTGTGCAGGATCGGACCCCAGTCGGTTTCGCGCACCGGGAACAGCACGTCGGCCTGGCCGGCCACCGCAATGCGTTCGTCGTGCACGGTCACAGCGGCGCTGGCCGGTTCAGTCCGGTAGTCGGCAGTATCGATGTAGCTGTTGGTGAAGCCCCAAGCGACGTGTCCATTGCTGCCGACGATCACCGCCGGCAGGCCAGGCAGCGAGAAGCCAGTGACGTCGACCTGGCCGCCTGCAGCCTGCGGGTCGGGGTAACGCAGGCGCACCCGGAACCACAGGCCAGGCGCGCGCAGGCCCAGGTGCATGTCGTCAGCCACGATCGCGCGGCCGTCGGCGGTGAGCGCGCCGGCCACCGCGAAGTTGTTGCTGCCGATGACGTCCGCCTCCTCCTGCTCGGTGCCCGGCTTTCCCTTCAATGTGCGCAGATCGAGCTGGCTTGCATCGGGCAGGGCCGCGTTGCCGGTGGCTTCGCCAAACAGCGGTGCATCCCATTCGGTGCCGTCGTGGGCGATCAGCGCGTACAGCGCCGGCGGCACCACCGCGCGGATGCGGCTCAGGGCAAGCTCGGTCTGGTTGCCTGGGTCCTGCAGGTCGGCGTACATGGCCAGTCCGGCCAGCACGCTGTCGCTGGCCTGCCACGGGTGCGGTGACTGCCGCAGCAGCAGGTAGGCCCACGGCCGCACGGAGAGATCAGCCAGGCCTTCATTGACGCCGTCCACATAGGCACGCACGGCCGCGCCGTTGTCGCCCAGCGAGGTATCCAGATGCGCCTCGGTGCGGGCGCGCAGGCGATGCACGCGCATGCGCTTGTCGGCGTCGATGGCTTTCGGCCCGAACAGCGCCGACAGCTCGCCGGCGGCACTGCGGCGCATCAGGTCCATCTCGAAATAGCGCTCCTGCGCATGCACGTGGCCGAGTGCTCGCATCGCGTCGGCCTGGCTGCCGGCAGTGATGGTGACCACGCCCAGCGCATCGCGTTCGACGGTGACCGGCCTGGCCAGCCCAGGCAGTGCATGTTCGCCATCGAGGTCGGCCAGACTGCCGCGCAGCAGCAGCCACAGGCCCAGTACGGTAACCAGCACGATGGCGATCAGCACGCCCAGCACCCAACGCCATGTACGTCGCATCGCACGTCCTTTCCGAACTCGTGGGCCGATTGTAGCCGCAGGCGCAACTGCGACTGATTCCGATTAGATCACCGTATTTTGAAATGCGGCACCCTATGTCACATCGATTCACAGGAGCCCCCCCATGAAAGGCAACCCGGACGTCATCGCCTGCCTGAAGGAACTGCTGCGCGGCGAACTCGCTGCCCGCGACCAGTACTTCATCCATTCCCGCCGCTACGAGGACCAGGGCCTGTTCGCGCTGTACGAACGCCTGAACCACGAGATGGAAGAGGAAACCCAGCACGCCGACGCGCTGCTGCGCCGGATCCTGTTCCTCGGAGGCGACCCTGACATGCGCCCGCATGCCACCGAGCCGGGCAAGACCGTGGAGGAGATGCTGCAGAAGGATCTGGATACTGAATACGCGGTTCGGAACAATCTCGCCGCCGGCATGAAGCTGTGCGAGGAGAAGGGTGACTACGTGAGCCGCGACATGCTGCTGGCGCAGCTGAAGGACACCGAGGAAGACCATGCCTGGTGGCTGGAACAGCAGTTGGGCCTGATCAAGCGCATCGGCCTGGAGCTGTACCAGCTGAGCAAGATCGACGGCAACGGCGCCCCGGCGCACTGAGCCGGCGCCTCGCGCCGACCCGGTAGGGCCGACTGTTAGTCGGCCGCTTTTGCAGGGCAGCCGACCAGCGGTCGGGTCTACCAGAAGCACAGCGTTCTGTCGCCCGCCAGCACCGGAGCACCGCCAGCCAGCCTTCGCCCGCCAGCTGCTCCACCGCCCGCCAGCCGACAACGAAAAAGCCGGGGAATGCCCCGGCTTTTTCGTGTCCGGGGTCGGATCCGTTTTCAACGAAAACGGCTCTGACCCCATTGGGATGGAAAACGCCAACCGGGGTTGGCGTCTACCGGGGTAAGGTGTGTCAACCAAGGTTGACACCCACCAGGAGCAGGGCCCCAGCCCTTACTCCACCGACAGCCCTTCCACCTTCTGCCAGCCGCGCGGCAGCAGGTGGCCGCGGGTGGCGCGGGCGCCGAGGTAGGCGTCGAGCTCGTTGAACTTCAGGCCCATCGTGCGCTGCCCACTGCGCACCTGAAGGGTCTGGCCCGGGCTGATCGCCACGATGGCGACCACGCGTTCGGTGGCGAGCTTGGCCTTCGGGATCTCGATGATCTTGTTGCCCTTGCCCTTGTCCAGTTCCGGCAGGTCGTTGGCGGCGATTGCCAGCAGGTTGCCGGAACTGGTCACCGCCACGATGCGGTCGGTGGCGACGTTGGCCACCACCGACGGGGTCAGCACGGTCGAACCGGCTGACAGGTTCAGCATCGCCTTGCCGGCCTTGTTGCGGCCGATCAGGTTCTCGAAGCGGGTGACGAAGCCGTAGCCGTGGGTGGAGGCCAGCACGAAGCGGGTGTCCGGCTCGGCGCTGGCCAGGGTCACGAAGCTGGTGCCCGCGGCCGGCGAGAAGCGTCCGGTGAGCGGTTCGCCGTTGCCACGCGCGGAGGGCAGGGTGTGTACCGGCGTCGAGTAGGCGCGACCCTCGCTGTCGAGGAACGCGACCTGCTGGGTGCTGCGTGCACGCACCGCGCCCTGCAGGGCGTCACCATCGCGGTAGGACAGGGCGGACGCATCGACGTCGTGGCCCTTGGCGGCACGGATCCAGCCCTTCTCCGACAGCACGACGGTCATCGGCTCGCTCGGCACCAGTTCGGTCTCGTCGATGGCCTGCGCGGCCTGGCGCTGGACCAGCGGCGAACGGCGTGCGTCGCCGAACTTCCTGGCATCGGCGGTCAGTTCGTCGCGGATCAGCTTCTTCAGCTTGGTCTTGCTGTCGAGGATGCCGAGGATCTTCTCGCGCTCCTTGGCCAGCTCGTCCTGCTCGCCACGGATCTTCATCTCTTCCAGGCGCGCCAGCTGCTTCAGCTTGGTTTCCAGGATGTACTCGGCCTGGTCGTCGGACAGGCCGAAGCGCGCGATCAGCGCCGCCTTCGGTTCGTCCTCGGTCCGGATGATGTGGATCACCTCGTCCAGGTTGAGGAATGCGACCAGCAGGCCTTCCAACAGGTGCAGGCGGCGCTCGACCTTCTGCAGGCGGTGCTGCAGGCGGCGGGTGACGGTGCTGCTGCGGAACGCCAGCCATTCGCTGAGCAGCATCTTCAGGTTCTTCACCTGCGGACGGCCGTCCAGCCCGATCACGTTGAGATTGACGCGGTAGCTGCGCTCCATGTCCGTGGTGGCGAACAGGTGGCCCATCAGCTGCTCGGCGTCGACACGGTTGGAGCGCGGCACCAGCACCACGCGCACCGGGTTGGCGTGGTCGGACTCATCGCGGATGTCTTCCAGCCACGGCAGCTTCTTGGCGCGCATCTGCGCGGCGATCTGCTCGATTACCTTCGACGGCGACACCTGGAACGGCAGCGCGGTGACCACGATGTTGTTGGCTTCCTTGGTGAAGGTCGCACGCGCACGCACGCTGCCGTTGCCGGTCTCGTAGATGTTCCGCAGGTCATTGGCCGCGGTGATGATCTCGGCGCTGGACGGGTAGTCCGGGCCCTGCACGTGCTCGCACAGGTCGCGCACGCTGGCCTCGGGGTTGTCCAGCAGGTGCAGCAGTGCGCTGACGATCTCATTGAGATTGTGCGGCGGCACGTCGGTGGCCATGCCCACGGCAATGCCGGTGGTGCCGTTCAGCAGCAGATGCGGCAGGCGCGCCGGCATCCAGGTCGGTTCCTGCAGGGTGCCGTCGAAGTTCGGCGCCCAGTCGGTGGTGCCCTGGCCCAGTTCGCCCAGCAGTACTTCGGCGATCGGGGTCAGCTTGGATTCGGTGTAACGCATCGCCGCGAACGACTTCGGGTCATCGCTGGAACCGAAGTTGCCCTGGCCCTCGATCAGCGGGTAGCGGTACGAGAACGGCTGCGCCATCAGCACCAGCGCCTCGTAGCACGCGCTGTCGCCGTGCGGATGGTACTTACCGATGACGTCACCGACGGTGCGCGCGGACTTCTT
Source organism: Stenotrophomonas sp. GW821-FHT09E08 (assembly GCF_059416125.1). NCBI lineage: Bacteria > Pseudomonadati > Pseudomonadota > Gammaproteobacteria > Lysobacterales > Lysobacteraceae > Stenotrophomonas > Stenotrophomonas sp. GW821-FHT09E08. Next base: position 148,732 of record NZ_JBWKOO010000001.1, on the reverse strand, counting down.
CGGCTTGGACGCGGCATTCAGGCCCAGCTCGCTCATCGAATAGATGATGCGGCGCTGTACCGGCTTCAGGCCGTCGCCGATGAACGGCAGGGCACGGTCCAGGACCACGTACATCGAGTAGTCGAGGTAGGCGCGTTCTGCGTACTCGCGCAGCGGCAGTTGTTCGAATCCGTGGAACACGGGGCGGGCAAGATCGGTCATGCGGCGTTGTTACCTATTGTCGGGAGGCGGCGACGGCGGTCGCCGCTCGCAATCCTGTGATTATCCGGATGCGGCCGGGGATGCCAAGCCGCGCGCAGGGTCCAGCCCGGTTTCCAGGCCATGCCCGGCCCGCGCCAGGTAGCGCCCGGGCGGCAAACCGAAGTGGCGGCGGAACACGGTGACGAAGGCGCTGGCGCTGCTGAAGCCCAGCGCGTGGGCGATATCGGCCACGCTGCGGCCGTCGGTCAGCTGGCGCAGCGCCTCGGACAGGCGGGCCTGCTGCCGCCACTGGGCGAAGCTGAGCGTGGTCTCGTCGCGGAAGTGGCGGGTCAGGCTGCGCGGCGACAGACCCGCCCAGTGCGCCCATTCGGCCAGGCTGCGCTCGTCGGACGGGTCGGCCAGCAGCTGCGAGGCGATCTTCAGCAGGCGCCGGTCGTGCGGCATCGGCAGGTGCATGCGCTGGCGCGGTGCGGTGCGGATCTCGTCCAGCAGTACATCGATGATGTGCTGGCGCTCAGGGGTGGTGGCGTAGCCCAGCGGCCATTCGCAGATACGGTCGGCCAGCGCCTGCGCCAGCTTGGACAGGCCCAGCACGCAGGGGTCGGAGGGCAGGGTGGCGCAGGCGGGCGCGGCCAGCGCCATGCCCCAGCCACGCAATGGCCCGTCGAGGGTGACCGTATGCGGCTCCAGCGGCGGCATCCAGCCGGCCGAACCCGGCGCCAGCGACCACGTGCCGTGCGAGGTTCGGGTGGTCAACAGGCCGCGCTCGACACAGATCAGCTGTGCGCGCTGGTGGTGATGCCAGTCCACTTCACGGACCAGGCCCTGCGGGCTGTCGAAGCGGAAAGCGACAACCGGAGGGCCGTCATTGCGCTCGAACCAGTCCAGTGCGTCATCACGCAGCAGGCGCTTGGGAGGGGGGATTTCTGCCTTGTTCATCATATCCGCTGGCTGAAATGTGTCATCCATTGGCTGAATTGTACTACCGGGCCAGCTGAGCGGGCCATTAAGGTGAGCGCCTTCACTGATCCAGCCCACTGCTGCAACACAGCATTCGATGCCAGATCAAATATTTCCATTGAGAAATATTTTTTTTGGAAGAGAATGCTCCCCCATGATCTGTCCTGCAACCACTCCCCCCAGCTTCGGCCTGCTGCTGCGCCAGGTGCGCGATGGCCTGGTCCGCCAACTCGACGCCTCCATGGCTGAAGAAGACCTCGGCATCGGCTTCACCCACTACATCGGGTTGAAGGTGCTTTCGAACATGGCGCCGTGCACGGCCAATGAACTGGCCCAGGCCATCGACCAGGTGCCCAGTGCGGTGACCCGTCTGCTGGACAAGCTGGAGGCACTGGGCTGCGTACGCCGCGAGCCGCATGCCCAGGACCGGCGTGCGCTGCAGATCGTGCTGACCGATGAAGGCCGCGCGCTGTGGGCGCGGCTGAAGCTGCGTGGCGACGCGGTGATGGATTACGCCCTGCGTGACCTGTCCGCCGACGAACGCACGCAGCTGCTGTCCCTCCTCACCCGAATCCGCGATTCCCTGACGACCCCATGAACCCGATCCCGCATTCCACTCTCCGCCGGTCCGGGCGCGCGCTGCTGGTATCAGCGCTGGCCCTGGCCTTGGCCGCCTGCGCCAGCAGCCGCGGCCTCAACCCGCAGGGCCACGTGCTCGATGTGGACAGCCTGCACAGCGAACGCACCCTGGCCGACACCGATCTGAGCGCCACCGGCTTCCCGGCGCAGGACTGGTGGAAGGCACTGGGCGATGCGCAGCTGGACGCGCTGGTCGCCGAGGGGCTGGCCGGCCACCCGAGCCTGGACGCTGCCGATGCGCGCCTGCGCCAGGCGCAGTCGCAGGTCGGTACCGCGCGTGCCGATCGCCTGCCCAGCCTGTCGGTGTCCGGTGGTTACACCGGTCTGCGCCTGCCCGAGTCGATGGCCGGCAGCGAGATGGGCGGCCATTACGCTGGCAGCAGCCAGGTCGCGTTTGATTTCAGCTATGGCGTGGACCTGTGGGGCGGCAAGCGCGCCGCTTGGGAAGCCGCCGTGGATGGCGCGCATGCCGCCACTGTTGAAGCCCAGGCCGCGCGCCTGAACCTGTCCACCGGCATCACCCAGGCCTATGCCGACCTGGCCTACGCGTGGCAGCTCAACGACGTGGCCGAGGAAGAGCTGACCCGCTCGCAGAAGTCGCTGCAGTTGACCCGCCAGCGCCGCAGTGCCGGCATCGACAGCGATCTGCAGGTGCGCCAGGCCGAGGCCCGCGTGCCGGCCGCGCAGCAGCAGGTGCTGGCCGCACAGCAGCGCATCGACGCCGCCCGCACCGCGCTGGCCGCCCTGGTCGGCAAGGGCCCGGACCGTGGCCTGTCGATCCAGCGTCCGCAGGCGTTGAATCCGATGGTGCTCCAGCTGCCGGGCGTGCTGCCCAGCGAGCTGCTCGGCCGTCGTCCGGACATCGTTGCCGCGCGCTGGCGGGTGGAAGCGGCCGACAAGCAGATCAAGGTCGCCAGGACCAAGTTCTACCCGAGCTTCAACCTGACCGCACTGGCTGGCGTCGTCGCACCGAACGTGGGCGATCTGCTGAAGAGCAGCTCCACCTTCGCCTACATCGGCCCGGCGTTGAGCCTGCCGATCTTCGAAGGCGGCAAGCTGCGCGCCAACCTGGCCAACACCGATGCGCAGTACGACCTGGCGGTTGCCAACTACAACCAGACCGTGCTCGATGCACTGCGCGACGTGGCCGACCAGGTCAACGCGGTGCGCTCACTGGCGCAGCAGTCGAACGCGCAACAGCAGGCGGTGGACACCGCGCGTTCGGCCTTCGACCTGGCCCAGCAGCGCTATCGCGCTGGCATCGGCAGCTACCTGGACGTGCTGACCGCGCAGTCCACCCTGCTGCAGTCGCAGCAGCAGCTGGCCGGCCTGCAGTCGCAGCAGGTGCAGACCTCCGTGCGCCTGAGCAAGGCGCTGGGCGGTGGTTTCCAGCCCAGTGATGCCGATCGCGCCGCGCCGCTCGCCTCCCATTCCGATTCCTCGCATTCCTGAAGATCCCTGCCATGAGCCAGACCCAAGACACCGCGGCCCCGGCCGCCCCCAACCGCCGCGGCAACCTGCTGCGCGGCCTGTTCGTGATCGTCGTGCTGCTGCTTGCCGCACTGGCGTTGTGGTACTTCATGTTCGGCCGTTGGTTCGAAGAAACCGACGACGCTTACGTGCAGGGCAACCAGGTGCAGATCACCCCGCTGGTGGCCGGTACCGTGGTCGCCATCAACGCTGATGACGGCATGCGCGTGGAGCGCGGCCAGCTGCTGGTGCAGCTGGATCCGTCCGACACCGCAGTAGCGCTGCAGCAGGCCGAAGCCAACCTCGCCAAGACCGTGCGCCAGACCCGTGGCCTGTACCGCAGCGTGGAAGGTGCGCAGGCGGACTTGAACGCCCGCCAGGTCACCCTGAAGCGCGTGCGCGACGACTTCGCCCGCCGCAAGGACCTGGCCACCACCGGTGCCATCTCCAACGAAGAACTGGCGCACGCCCGTGACGAGCTGGCCGCTGCCGAAGCGGCCGTGGCCGGTTCGCGCGAGACCGTCGAGCGCAACCGTGCGCTGGTCGACGACACCGTGATCGCCACCCAGCCGGATGTGCAGGCTGCCGCCGCGCAGCTGCGCCAGGCCTTCCTCAACAACGCCCGCGCTGGCATCGTCGCGCCGGTCACCGGCTACGTCGCCCGTCGTTCGGTGCAGGTCGGCCAGCGCGTGCAGCCGGGCAATGCCCTGATGGCGGTGGTGCCGACCGAGCAGATGTGGGTCGAGGCCAACTTCAAGGAAACCCAGCTGCGCCACATGCGCCTGGGCCAGGAAGTGGAGCTGAAGTCGGACCTGTATGCCGGCGACGTGAAGTACAAGGGCCGCATCGACAGCCTGGGCCTGGGTACCGGTTCGGCGTTCTCGCTGCTGCCGGCGCAGAACGCCAGCGGCAACTGGATCAAGATCGTGCAGCGCGTGCCGGTGCGCATCGCCATCGATGCCAAGCAGCTGGCCGAGCACCCGCTGCGCATCGGCCTGTCGATGAAGGCCGAAGTGAGCCTGCGCGACCAGAAGGGTGAAGTGCTGCCGAGCACCCCGGCCAAGGGCACGGTGTTCGACACCGACGTGTATGCCAAGCAGCTGCATGATGCCGACGAGGTGATCCACACGATCATCCAGGGCAACCTGCCGCAGCAGGCGAAGGTGGGCTGAGGTCGCCATGTCCGCACAAGCTCCAGCCGCGCCCGGTGCTTCGGGCGCCCCGGCGGCGTCGGGTGCGGCCTCCGGGTTCCTGCCGCCCAGCGTCGCCCTGTGCACCGTGGGCCTGGCGATGGCGTCGTTCATGCAGGTGCTCGACACCACCATCGCCAACGTCTCGCTGCCCACCATCGCCGGTAATCTCGGTGCCAGTTCGCAGCAGGCGACGTGGGTCATCACCTCGTTCGCGGTCAGCACGGCCATCGCGCTGCCCCTGACCGGCTGGCTCAGCCGCCGCTTCGGCGAACGCAAGCTGTTCGTCTGGGCCACGCTGGCGTTCGTCATCACTTCGCTGCTGTGCGGCCTGGCGCAGAGCATGGGCATGCTGGTGCTGTCGCGCGCGCTGCAGGGCTTCGTGGCCGGCCCGATGTACCCGATCACGCAGTCGCTACTGGTCTCGATCTATCCCCGCGAAAAACGCGGACAGGCGCTGGCGCTGCTGGCGATGATCACGGTGGTGGCGCCGATCTGCGGCCCGATCCTCGGTGGTTGGATCACCGACAACTACAGCTGGGAATGGATCTTCCTGATCAACGTGCCGCTGGGCATCTTTGCCGCGCTGGTGGTAGGCAACCAGTTGAAGGGGCGCCCGGAGCAGATCGAGAAGCCGAAGATGGACTACGTCGGCCTGGTCACGCTGGTGATCGGCGTCGGTGCGCTGCAGCTGGTACTCGACCTGGGCAATGACGAGGACTGGTTCTCGTCGATGAAGATCGTAGTGCTGGCGTGTGTGGCAGTGGTCACGCTGACGGTGTTCCTGATCTGGGAACTGACCGACAAGGATCCGATCGTCGACCTGAAGCTGTTCCGGCATCGCAACTTCCGCGCCGGTACGCTGGCGATGGTAGTGGCTTACGCGGCGTTCTTCAGCGTGGCCCTGCTGATTCCGCAGTGGCTGCAGCGTGACATGGGCTACACCGCGATCTGGGCGGGCCTGGCGACGGCGCCGATCGGCATCCTGCCGGTGATCATGACCCCGTTCGTGGGCAAGTACGCCTCGCGCTTCGACATGCGCATGCTGGCAACCATCGCCTTCGTGTTCCTGTCGATGACCAGCTTCCTGCGCTCTGGCTTCAACCTGCAGGTGGACTTCCAGCACGTGGCCGGCGTGCAGTTGATCATGGGTATCGGCGTGGCCTTGTTCTTCATGCCGGTGTTGCAGATCCTGCTGTCGGACCTGGATGGCCGCGAGATCGCGGCGGGCTCCGGCCTGGCCACGTTCCTGCGTACGCTGGGCGGCAGCTTCGCGGCATCGTTGACGACGTGGCTGTGGGCGCGCCGTACCCAGGTGCACCATGCGGACCTGACCGAGCACATCTCGGCCTACCAGCCGGGCATGCAGGACCAGGTAGCGGCGATGGGGCAGGGCGACCTGCAGCATGGCGCGGCGGTACTGAACAACATGATCAACCACCAGGCCTCGCAGATGGGCTTCAACGACATCTTCTTCCTGCTGGGCTGGATCTTCCTGGCGATCATCACCTTCCTGTGGCTGGCCAAGCCGCCGTTCGGTGCCGGTGCGGGGGCGGCCTCGGCGGGCGGCGGGCACTGATCGATCATTGTTGATGAAAAACAAAAAACCCGCCGGAAGGCGGGGTTTTTGTTTGCGCGTTGCTGTCTACGCCAGGCCATGTCTGCCAGGTGGCGTACCGAAGGACATCCAGGCCAAGCGCATTGGTGCGAGTCTAGCGCGTGCGATATACGCGCTTGAAAACCACGCGATCGCGGAACAGCTGGGCCAGCGCCCACATTCCTGCCACAAGTACGATGCCGCCGCTGACCCAGCCGGCAGTGGCCGGCAGGTGGCTGCCGACGAATGCGCCGCAGACAAGGGCGGCAACAGAAACAACCGCGTACGCTTCCCTGGAAGCGCCATATTCCGTCTAGGAGAAGTACGAATTCGAACGAAACGTGGAATGGATCCCGAAAAGGTTGTCGCTCAGGGCGTGATAGCGACGCGCCGGTGGGAGCTCGCACGAGCAGATGGCTGCCAGGGAGGTGCCGGATACGACACACTGAGCGGCAATCGCAATGCATCGCGCATCCCAAACCGCAGGCATGAAAAAACCCGCTTGCGCGGGTTTGATCATTTGCTGAGTCATGGTGCCCAGGAGAGGACTCGAACCTCCACGAAGTTGCCCCCGCTAGCACCTGAAGCTAGTGCGTCTACCAATTCCGCCACCTGGGCGACTCAGGAGAAGAATTTTGCGGCATGGCAGCGGATGTGTCAACACTGTTTCACACTTTTTTTTCTGCTTCGACGCCGAGGTGAAGCAGCAGGCTGCGCATTGGTGGCGAAAGCGCTTTCCAGTGTGGGAAACAGGCGCACAGGCGACGCTGTGCCCACGCATCGGCAAGCGGCACTGCAACGGTATGCGTACTGCGCCGATGCTGGCGGGCGATGGAGCGCGGTACGATACCGAGGCCGATGCCGTGGCCGATCATGACGCACACGCCTTCGAAGGTTTTCATGCGGATGCGGACGTCGAGGCGGCGACCAATGTCGCGGGCCTGGTCTTCGATGTAGGTCTGCAGTGCGTTGCCATCGGCCAGCGCGACGAAGGTCTCGCCCGCCACGTCCGCGAACGCCAGCGTGCGCTGCGGGGCGAAGCGGTGATCGGCCGGCAGCAGCAGCATCAGCGGATCTTCGGCAACCACGTGCTGCTGCAGTCCGTCAGCGTCGACCGCGTCGCTGATGATGCCGGCCTCGGCCTGGCCGGCACTGATCGCGCGTACAACTTCAGGGCTGGTGCGTTCCAGCAGTTCTACATGCAGTCGCGGCCGTTCGGCCAGCCAGGGGGCCAGCCGCGACGGCAGGTAGTTGGTCAGTGCGGCGGTATTGGCGTACAGGTGCAGGGTGCCGCGCGCGCCATGGGCGAACGCCTGCATTTCGCCGCGCAGCTGCGCCTGCTGCTGCACGATCAACCGCGCATGATGGGCGAGAGCGGCACCGGCTTCAGTGAGGCTGACCCCGCGCGGATGCCGGGTCAGCAGGGCTGTGCCGGCGTCGGCTTCGATGGCGCGCAGGCGTTCGCTGGCAGAGCCCAGTGCCAGGTTTGCCTGTGATGCACCGGCCGTGATGCTGCCCGCTTCGGCGATGGCCAGGAACAGGCGCAGGTCGGCAATGTCCATCCGCATGTGTTGTCCTCCTCGTGACACCAGAGCCTTCGGTTCAACCGAAGGAAGGGCCGGGAAGACCGCATTGTGCGCCGATGGCCTGCCCGATCCAATGACGGCATGAACGAAACGACGTACTTCTATTTTCTGCTGGTGGCGGTGTTCGTGCTGGCGGGCGTGGTCAAGGGTGTGACCGGCATGGGCCTTCCGACGGTGGCGATGGGCCTGCTGGGCAGTGCGCTGTCGCCGGTGGCGGCGGCCTCGATGCTGTTCATTCCCACCTTTGTCACCAACGCGTGGCAGTTGTTGTCGGGCCCGTCGCTGGGGCCCATCGTGCGGCGGCTGTGGCCGATGATGCTGGCCGTGGTGGTGGTGACGCTGGGTTCGGCCGCGCTGCTGGTACGGGTGGATCGCACCTGGTCGCGCGTGGCCTTGGGCATGGCGCTGGTGATCTATGCCGCGTACGCGCTGTTTGCACCGGTGTTCCGCGTGCCAGAACGGCGCGAACGCTGGCTGGGGCCGCTGGTGGGTGCACTGTCCGGCATGGTGACTGGTGCGACCGGCGTGTTCGTGATGCCGGCGGTGCCGTACCTGCAATCGCTGGGGCTGCAGCGCGAAGAGCTGGTGCAGGCGCTCGGGCTGGCGTTCACTGTGTCGACGATTTCACTGACGACAGGTCTGGTGCTGCATGGCGCGTTCGGTATCCAGCAGCTGGGCCTGAGCGCGTTGGCGGTGGTGCCGGCACTGCTGGGCATGTGGCTGGGGCAGGTGATCCGGCAGCGGATCAGCGCACGCGTGTTCCGCGCGTGTTTCCTCGGGTTCCTGCTGCTGCTCGGGCTGGAGCTGGTGCTGCGGCCGTTGTTCTGATGGAGGTCGCCGCGCATGGCCCGGCGAACACCGCGGTCCGCCTTTGTAGAGTCGAGCAAGCTTGACTCTACGCGCCCCGGATCACAGACAAGAAAAAACCCGCTTGCGCGGGTTGTTTTCTTTCTCGACATGGTGCCCAGAAGAGGACTCGAACCTCCACGAAGTTGCCCCCGCTAGCACCTGAAGCTAGTGCGTCTACCAATTCCGCCATCTGGGCGTCGAGGAGGAGAATTATGGGGTGTTGTTACGGAGGTGTCAACACTTCTGGATGAATCCCGCGATGGATTCTGGCGATGGGGCCAGAGCCTTTTCTTCGCAGGAAGGGATCCGCCCCGGTGCCGGGGTCAGAGCCGGATTCCAGGCAAAAAAAATCCCCGCCGAAGCGAGGAGTTTTTTCGTTGGTGCCCAGGAGAGGACTCGAACCTCCACGGTTTTACCCGCTAGTACCTGAAACTAGTGCGTCTACCAATTCCGCCACCTGGGCGTTCCAGAGGCGCAATTGTGAAGATGAATTGGCAGCCTGTCAACGACTTCCCTCAAATTTCTCATGCAGGTTCTTCAAAAGGCGCGCTGACCCGTTCTGCACGCCATCAACGGCTACCATGTAGGGCGATGACTACCAAAAAACCAAGCAAGGGCGGGACCACGTCCCGCAGCCAGGCCCCGAAGAAGGGCGCCAAGGCGGGCGCAGCCCGCACCACCAAGCCGGGCAAGCCGCTGCCGGGCTGGCTCCCGGAACTGGCCGACGGTGGCGCTCCGCCACGTGGCCGCAGGATCCGCAGCACTGAGGCGCCGGGCCCGGCCCCGGGCCGCAAGCTGCCGCCGACCGGCAAAGTGATCGACGATCCCTATGCCGCCCGCGAAGCAGAGAAATACGAACAACCCATCGCCAGTCGCGAAGCCATCCTGGCCCTGCTCGAGCGTTGCGAAGGACCGCAGACTGCCGAGGAGCTGGGTGCACGCCTGGGCTTGGGCGCGCCTGACCGTGCCGAGGCGCTGTCGCGCCGCCTCGGCGCCATGGTCCGTGACGGCCAGCTGGTGCAGAACCGCCGCGGCGGCTTCGCGCCGATCCAGACCCTCAACCTGGTCACTGGTGTGGTGATCGCCAACCCGGAAGGGTTCGGCTTCCTGCGCCCGGTCGAGGGCGGCGACGACCTGTTCCTGCCGCCGTATGAAATGCGCAAGGTGATGCACGGCGACAAGGTGCTCGCCCGCGTCACCGGCATCGACCACCGTGGCCGTCGCGAGGGCAGCATCGCCCGCGTGCTGGAACGTGGCATGACCCGCCTGATCGGTCGCTTCAGCATCGAGATGGGCATCAATTACGTGGTGCCCGATGACAAGCGCATCCAGCGCAACGTGCAGGTACCGCCGGACCAGACCGGTGGCGCGCGCGATGGCCAGCTGGTGGTCTGTGAACTGACCCAGGCTCCGGACAGCCGGCGCCCGCCGATCGGCCGCATCATCGCGGTGCTCGGCGACAAGCTGACCGCCTCGCTGGTGGTGGAGACCGCCATCCACGGCCATGAACTGCCGTTCGAGTTCCCGCAGGAGGTGCTGGACGAAGCCGCGTCGGTGCCGCTGGTGGTGGAACCGGCGATGATCGGCGACCGCGTCGACCTGCGCAGCACGCCGCTGGTCACCATCGATGGCGAGGACGCCAAGGATTTTGACGACGCGGTGTACTGCGAGCCGAACGCCGATGGCTTCCGCCTGGTGGTGGCCATTGCCGATGTCTCCAACTACGTGCGTCCCGGCACGCCGCTGGACGAGGAGGCACAGAAGCGTGCGACCTCGGTGTACTTCCCGGGCTTCGTGGTGCCGATGCTGCCGGAGACCCTGTCCAACGGTATCTGCTCGCTGATGCCGAAGGTCGATCGCATGTGCTTTGTCTGCGACATGCAGATCGACCGTGATGGCGTGGTTTCCCACTCGCGCTTCTACGAAGCAGTGATGAACTCGCACGCACGCCTGACCTACACCCAGGTCTGGCAGGCGGTGGGCGAGGACGATGCCGGCGCGAAGGCGTTCATCGGCGACCTGCTGCCGCAGGTGCAGCGCCTGCACCAGCTGTACAAGGTGCTGGCCAAGGCGCGCGCCAAGCGTGGCGCCATCGAGTTCGAGAGCAGCGAAGTACGTTTCGTTCTGGACAACCGAGGCGAAGTGACCCAGGCCGGCATGCTGGTGCGCAACGACGCACACAAGCTGATCGAGGAATGCATGATCGCGGCCAACGTGGAGGCAGCGAAGTACCTGCTGTCGCGCCATGTGCCGGCCCCGTACCGTGTGCATGAAAAGCCGCCGGAGACCAAGTACGCCGACCTGCTGGAGTTCCTGAAGGAATTCAAGCTGAGCCTGCCGCCGTGGTCGAAGGTGCGCCCGGGCGATTACACCAAGTTGCTGAAGAAGATCCGCGATCGCCCCGATGCAACGCTGCTGGAGTCGGTGCTGCTGCGCAGCCAGAGCCTGGCCGTGTACAGCCCGGACAACAACGGTCATTTCGGCCTGGCACTGGAGGCGTACGCGCACTTCACCTCGCCGATCCGCCGCTATCCCGACCTGCTGGTGCATCGCGCGATCAAGCACGCGTTGTCCGGCAAGCCGCTGGACAAGTTCACCTACAACGCGCGCGAGATGGCGGCGTTGGCGCTGCAGTGTTCCGAGCGCGAGCGTCGTGCCGACGAGGCCGAACGCGAAGTCGACGAACGCTACCGCGCGGCGTGGATGGAAAAGCACGTGGGTGGCCAGTTCGATGGCGTGATCAGTGGCGTGACCAGCTTCGGTCTGTTCGTTGAGCTGGCCGATTCGAAGGTGCAGGGCCTGGTCCACGTGACCCAGTTGCCGCAGGACTATTACAAGTTCGATGCGACCCGCAAGACGCTGACCGGTGAGCGCCGTGGCAGCAGCTACCGGTTGGGTGACCAGGTACGCATTCTGGTGCTGAAGGCCAGCATGGAGGAACGCAAGATCGACTTCCGCCTGGTCGAGCACAAGGGCGAGGAAGAAGGTGACGGCCTGCCGCCGCTGCCCGAGCGTGGCAAGCCGACCAAGCGCACGAAAAAGAAGTATTGAAAGGTGTGCCGACCAACGGTCGGCACCTACCTCACCTGGTAGGTGCCAACCTTGGTGGGCACGACGTTACGGAGGAACCCACCATGCAGGGCCAACCCGAATACAGCGGCGGCTGCCAGTGTGGCGCGATCCGCTTCCAGGCGCGCGGTGAACTGACCGACAGTTCGATCTGCCATTGCCGGATGTGCCAGAAGGCGTTTGGTGCCTACTACGCGCCGCTGGTCTCGGTGCGCGGCGTGCAGTTCAGCTGGACCCGCGGGCAGCCGCGCTATTTCCAGTCGTCCAACGTGGTGCGGCGTGGCTTCTGCGCCGACTGCGGTACCCCGTTGACCTATGAAGCCCCCGACGGCGTGGCCGTGGCCGCTGGTGCCTTTGACCAACCCGAACGCCTGCCGCCGACGATCCAGTACGGGGTGGAGCGCAAGCTGGGGTTCGTCGACAGCCTGTCCAGCCTGCCGGCGCGGCGCACGGAGGAGGACATCGCGGCCTTGGAATTCCTGGCCACGATCGTGTCCCACCAGCACCCCGACCACGACACCCCGCACTGGCCGCCACGCAGCCGCTCCGCCGAAGGCTGAGCGGCGGGTAGCGCCGGGCCGTGCCCGGCGAGCGCGCAGCGCGGTCGGCGCCGATGCTCTACCATAGCCACCCCCTATCCGGTTCGGCCCCCGCATGAGCAAGAACAGCCAGTGGATCGTCGGCGTCAACGCCGTCGCCTCCTCCATCGAGAACGACGCCGAGAACGTCCGCGAAGTGCTGGTCGAGGCCGGTGCAAAGAACCCGCGGCTGACCGAGATCGAGGAAAACGCCCGCCGCAAGGGCATCGACGTGCGCAAGGTCAACAGCCAGGCGCTGGACGGCGTGGGCGGTTCGGTACGCCACCAGGGCGTGGCCGCACGCTATGCCGCGGCCCGCACCTACAGTGAGAACGAGCTGGAAGGCCTGGTCACGGCCGCCGAAGGCAAGGCCCTGCTGCTGGTGCTGGACGAGGTGCAGGACCCGCACAATCTCGGCGCGTGCCTGCGTTCGGCTGCCGCGGCCGGCGCCACCGCGGTGATCATTCCCAAGGACAAGTCGGCCTCGGTGAATGCCACGGTGCGCAAGACCTCGGCCGGTGCCGCCGACCTCATTCCGGTGGTGGCGGTGACCAACCTGTCGCGCTGCCTGAAGGACCTGCAGAAGCAGGGTGTGTGGATCTACGGCCTGGCCGGTGAAGCCACCGCCTCGTTGTACCAGCTGGACCTGAAGGGCAACATCGCGCTGGTGTTGGGCGGCGAAGCCGACGGCCTGCGCCGCCTGACCCGCGAGAACTGCGATGGCCTGGTCAAGATCCCGATGCCGGGTGAGATCGAGAGCCTGAACGTCTCCGTCGCCGCCGGCGTCAGCCTGTTCGAGGCCGTGCGCCAGCGCGGTTGATCGGCTTTCCGGTAGCGCCGGGCCATGCCCGGCGGATTGCTTCGCCGGGCATGGCCCGGCGCTACCGGCGATCCGATTCACGCATGGCGTGGATCGGCCGTGTCGACCAAGGTCGGCACCTACCGGTAGTCGCCAACCTTGGTTGGCGCTCCCGCCGCCTTACCCCGCGCTGCCGCCCAGTGCCTTGAACAACGTCACGTCGTTGTTCAGCTGGCCCTGGCGCACACGCGCCAGCGACAGCTCGGCGTCGCGCCGGGTCTGCTGTGCTTCCAGCCAGGTACGCAGGTCGGTGGCACCCACGCGGTAGCGCACTTCCTGCGCGCGCTCCACTTCCACCGCTTCGTCGTACGAGGCCTGCGAGGCCGCGACCTGGCGGATCAGCTGCTCGCGTGCCGAGAGTGCGTTGTCCACTTCCGAAAGCGCGGTGTACAGCGTCTTGCGGAAATTGGTTGCAGCAATCTGGTACGCGGTGCCGGCGATGTCCGTATCCAGCTGCGCGCGCTGCAGGTTGAGGAACGGCAGCGACAGGCCGGTGCCCAGGGTGGCCACCGGGTTGCGCAGCACGTCACCCAGCGAGGTCGCACTGGAGCCAAGGCTGCCAGTGAGGCTCAGCGCCGGGTAGTACTGGGTGGCGGTGACCTTGATGGTCTTCAGGCTGTTGCGCAGCCGCAGTTCGGCCGCGCGCAGGTCGGGACGGCGGCCAAGCAGGTCGGTCGGCAGGCCCTCGGCAATGCTTGGGCTGCGAGCGCCGAGCAGGTCCTGCGGTTCGTCCTGCTGCGGCCACGGCGTGCCGTCCAGCAGGACCGTCAGCGCATTGCGCACTTCCACACGCTGCTGTTCCAGTGCGCTCTGCGAGGCCCGCTGCGACTGCAGGTTCTGCAGCGCCTGGCGCACTTCCAGGCGCGACACCGCACCGGCGTCGAAGCGTGCCTGCACCAGTTCCCGGGTACGCTCCAGCCGCTCCAGGTTGGCCTGGCCGGTGGCGATCGACTGGTTGAGATAGGCCAGCGTCCAGTACTGGGTGATGCTGTCGCCGATCACCAGCAGCGCGGTGTTCTGGCGGTCTTCCTCGCTGGCCTCGGCTTCCCAGCGGGCAATGTCGCGCTGGGTGCGCAGGCGGCCCCACAGGTCGACCTCCCAGCCCAGCGACACGCCGGTGGAATAGCTGCGGCGCCAGTCGTCGGTCTGGTCGGTGGCGCGGCTGGCGCTGCCGCTTACGCCCGAGGACGAGGGCTGCGGCCACAGCGCGTTGCTGGCCAGGCCGGCCTGCAGGCGCGAACGCTGGACGGCCAGACCGGCAGCGGCCAGGTCGCTGTTGGCGGCCAGCGCCTGTGCCACCAGGCGGTCCAGGCGCTCATCGCCGAAGCCGGTCCACCAGGTGTCCTGGCGGATGTCGCGACCGGGGGTATCCAGGCTGCTGCGTGGCTCATCGGCCGGTGCGTTGAGGCTGGCATCGCCACGCCCATAGGCAGCCGCCACGCTGGGGTCTGCCACCGGATAGCGGCCCATCGATGCGCAGCCGGACAGGGCGAGCAGTACGGCGCCCGCCAGCAGCAGGCGCGAGGGAGCAGGGAAGGGAAGTCGGGTCATCATCTTCATTCGCGGGCCAGGGCCTCCACCGGGTCGAGCTGCGCGGCATTGCGCGCGGGCAGGAAGCCGAACGCCACGCCGATCAGGGTCGAGCAGGCGAACGCGGCCACGATCGAGGCGGTGGAGAACAGCACCTGGAAGTCGCTGGCGAAACGGCCGATCATCGAGCCCAGCAGCAGGGCCAGGCCGATACCGAGCAGGCCACCGAGCAGGCACACCAGCACCGCTTCGATCAGGAACTGCTGGCGGATATCACTCTGCCGTGCACCGACGGCCATGCGTACCCCGATCTCGCGGGTACGTTCGGTCACCGACACCAGCATGATGTTCATCACGCCGATGCCGCCCACCAGCAGCGCGATGGCAGCGATGGCGCCGATCAGCAGCGTCATCGTGCGCGTGGTCTGCTCGATGGTCTGGCGGATCTCGGCGCTGTTGCTGAGGAAGAAGTCCTCGGTGCCATGGCGCATCGTCAACAGGCGGGTGATCGCCTCCTGCGCCGCATCCATCGGCGTGGCGTCGTCCACGCGCACGGTGATGCTGGACACGTGGCTCTGGCCGAGCATGCGCGACATCACCGTGGTGTAGGGCAGCCACACGCTCAGGCTGGTGCTGCCGCCGAACCCGAAGCTCTGGCGCTTGGCCACGCCGACCACGCGCGCCGGCACGTTGCCGAGCAGGATCACCTGGCCGATCGGGTCGGTATCGGGGAAGAACTGGGTCTGGGTGTTCTCGTCGATCACTGCGACCTGGCCGAGGCCTTTCACCGCGTCACTGTCGAAGAAGCTGCCGCTGAGCAGGGTCACGCCCTTGACGCGGAAGAACTGCTCGCCAACGCCGCTGACCTGGGCGGTGGAGGACTGGTTGCGGTAACGCGCGGTGACCGAGGTCGATACGCTGGGCGTGGAGCTGTCGACGTAGCTCTGCCGGGCCAGCGCATCGGCATCACTGGCCTTGAGCGTCTGTACGCGGGCCGAGCGCATGTCGCCGAACCCGCGGCCGGGGTAGACGTCGATGGTATTGGTACCCAACGCACTGATGTTCTGCAGGATCTGCTGCTGCGAACCGTTGCCCAGCGCCACCACCGAGACCACCGAGGCGATGCCGATGATGATGCCGAGCATGGTCAGGAAGGTGCGCAGGCGGTGTGCGTTCATCGCCAGCAGCGCCATGCGGAACGCTTCGGTGAAGCGGTCGCGGGCGGCGCGCCAGCTGTTGCCGCGGGCGACGCCGGTGCTGGCCTCGCGCTGCGCGCGGTAGGTCGGCGCGTTCGGGTTGGCGCGGTCGGCAATGATCTCGCCGTCGCGGATCTCGATGATGCGCTGCGCGTGCTCGGCCACGCTCATGTCATGGGTGACGATGATGATGGTGTGGCCTTCGGCGTGCAGCTCGCCGAGGATCGCCATCACTTCCTCACCCGATTTCGTGTCGAGCGCACCGGTCGGTTCGTCGGCCAGGATCACCTCGCCGCCGTTCATCAAGGCGCGCGCGATCGACACGCGCTGCTGCTGGCCACCGGACAGCTGGCCCGGCTTGTGATGCATGCGGTCACTCAGGCCCAACCGCTGCAGCAGCTGCTCGGCACGCGCGTTGCGCACCGGGCCGGGGCTGCCGGCATACACCGCCGGCACCTCCACGTTGCCACGCGCATCGAGGTCGCCCAGCAGGTGATAGCGCTGGAAGATGAAGCCAAAATGCTCGCGGCGCAGTTCGGCCAGCTCGTCCGGTTCCATCTTCCCGGTTTCGCGGCCGGCCACCTGGTAGCTGCCACGAGTGGGGCGGTCGAGGCAGCCGAGGATGTTCATCAGCGTCGACTTGCCCGAGCCGGATTGGCCGACAATGGCCACCATCTCACCGGCGTGGATGTCGAGATTGACGTCGCGCAGCACGGCGATCACATCGTCGCCGGCCGGGAATTCGCGTCGCAGGTCGCGCAGGCGCAGCAGCGGCGCCATCGTGCTCATCGGCGCCCCATGCCCGGGCCGCCGACCCGCATCTGCATGCCGCCGCGGTTGCCGCCGCCAGCGGCTGCCGCAGCGCCGCCTTCGCCGACCACCACGCGCTCGCCTTCCTTCAGGCCGGACAGGACCTCGACGTTGGCGCCGTTGTTGATGCCGACCTTGATCTTGCGCGGCTGCGGTTGGCCCTTGTCATCGACCACCCGCACGATGCGCTCGCCATCGCGCGACTTCGGTCCCAGTGCAACGGCCGGCACCATCAGCACGCCCTTGGCCTGCTTGAGCAGCACCGATACCTGTGCGGTCATGTCGATGCGCAGGGTGCCATCGGGGTTTTCGACGTCGAACAACGCGTTGTAGTAGACCGCGCTGCTGGAGCTGGAACTGGACGAGCTGCTGGAACTGGACGAGCTTTCGTTGGCGATCGACGCCGGTGCCGGATTGATCTGCCGCAGCGTGGCGTGGTACTTGCGGTCCGGGTCACCCAGCGTGGTGAAGTACACCGGCATGCCGGCCTTGATCTTGACCACGTCGGCCTCGGACACCTCGGCATTGACGGTCACCACGTCCAGACGTGCCAGCATCACGATGGTCGGCGCGGTCTGGTTCGCGTTCACCGTGCGGCCTTCCTCGGCCACTACCGCCACCACGGTGCCGTCCATCGGCGCGACGATGCGGGTATAGGCCAGGTTGGCACGGGCAGTGCCCAGTTCGGTTTCGCGGCCCTTGATCTGCGCCTCGTAGGACTGCAGCTGCGCACGCGCAGTCTTCAGCTGGGCCTCGGCGGCGTCGTATTCCTGACGCGAGGTGGCTTCGGCAGCCAGCATCTGCTGCTGGCGTGCGAACTCCAGTTCGGCCTGGCGCAGGGTGGCCTGCTGCACTGCGCGCTGCGCGGTCACCTGGTCCAGCGAGGCCTGCGCGTTGAGCACCTGGTTCTGCTGGGTGGTGGCGTCGATCTCGGCGATCAGGTCGCCTTCCTTCACCGTATCGCCCAGCTGCACCTTCAGCGACTTGATCTGGCCGGAGGCCTGCGCGCCGACGCTGACCAGCTTGTAGGCGTCGATCACGCCGGTGGCCTCCACCGTCTGCTCGATGTCACCACGGCTGACCGGGGTGGCGGCGACCGCCGGGGCGGCGGGCTTGCGCAGCAGCCACCAGGCGGCCACGGCGACGATCAGGGCAAGCAGGGCGATCAGTATCAGGCGACCCCGACGGGTCGCAGGCAACAGGCGGAACGTCACGTCGTGGCTTCACTCTCGGGGCCGCGGTGGCGGCGTTGGTGGGCATTGTGAAGACCGGGCGATGGACGGCTCAATCCTCAGGGTATGTCTCTATGTAACACTGTCGGTGAATACGCGTAACCACAGGTATCCCGCCCATGGCTGGATACACTGGTACGCATTGCCCCGGATGCGGTTCAGCTGCCGACACGGGATGATCGCGACATGGAGACTGAAAACCCGATGCATCGACTGCTGATCGTCGACGACGACAACGACATCCGCACCCTGCTGGCCGAGCAGCTCGGCCGTGCCGGCTACCAGGTGAGCACCGCGGCCGATGGCACCGCCATGCGGCAGCTGCTGGACCGTGAGCATGTGGACCTGATCGTGCTCGACCTCAACCTGCCCCGCGAAGATGGCCTGACCCTGTGCCGCGACCTGCGCGCGCGTTCGAACACGCCGGTGATCATGCTGACCGCACGCGCCGAGCCGATCGATCGCGTGCTGGGCCTGGAAATGGGCGCCGACGACTACCTGGCCAAGCCGTTCGAACCACGCGAGCTGCTGGCGCGGATCCGCAACGTGCTGCGCCGGACCGAGGCGCTGCCGGCCAACCTTGAGCCGCTGGCGGTGCGCCGCGCGCGCTTCTCGCGCTGGGTGTTCGATCTGGAACATCGTCACCTGGTGGACCCGGATGACCGCGTGGTGGTGCTGTCCGGCGCCGAATTCCGCCTGCTGCGGGTGTTCATCGCGCATGCCAACAAGGTGCTGTCGCGCGAGCAGCTGGTCGCGCTCAGCAGTGGCCGCAACTACGAGGCGCAGGACCGTGCGATCGACCTGCAGGTCAGCCGCCTGCGCAACAAGCTCGGTGATGACGGCGGTCCGGATGGGCTGATCAAGACCGTGCGCAACGAAGGCTACGTGCTGGCCTCGGCCGTCAACCTGGAATAAGCCGCGATGAAGCGCCTGCGCCACTTCATGTCCTCGATGGTCGGGCGCTTGTTCGTGATCCTGCTGCTGGGCATGAGCGTGGCCGCGATCGGCGCGACCATGCTGGCCACCTCCAAGCGCCAGCAGGAATTCGAGCGGCAGAACCTGAACCGCATCGCCGATCGCCTGCAGGGCTACGTCAACCTGCTCGATGGCAACCCCGAACTGCGCGAGCGCCTGCTCGAGATTGGCGGGCCGAGCGTGCGTGCGCTGCAACCGGGTGCACGCCTGGGGCGGGCCGATACCGCGTTGATGGAAGTGCTGGATGACCGGCCGGGCCCGGTGTCGCGTGCACACGTGCACTTCGCCTCGTTCCGCTCCTGCATTCCCAAGCTGCAGGACCTGTTGCCGCCACCACCGCCCGGGCACCGCAAGCGTCCGCGCGAGCGTGATCCGGCGTTCATCCCGCCCAAGTGCCGCGCGGTGGACGTGACCCTCAACGACGGCACGCTGCTGAAGCTGGCGCTGGATTCGCCGGCGGTGGCGCACAACGGCATTCTCGCCGTCGACCCGTGGTTCCTGACCCTGCTGGTGCTGGCGATTGCCGTACTGGCGTACATCGTCGCGCGCATGGCCAGCGCACCGCTGCAGGAACTGGCGGCGGCGGCCGAAGATCTTGGCGACGACCTGCAGCGCGATCCGCTGCCCCTGCGCGGTCCGCGTGAAGTGCAGCGCGCTGCCGAGGCCTTCAATGCCATGCAGCACCGCCTGCAGCGGCACCTGGCCGAACGCACGCAGATGCTGGCGGCGATCACCCATGACCTGCAGACGCCTCTGACCCGGCTGCGCCTGCGCCTGGAGAACGTCAGCGACGAGACCCTGCGCGAACGCCTGATTGGCGATCTGGCAGCGATGCAGGCACTGGTGCGCGAAGGCCTGGAGCTGGCCCGCAGCGCTGAGAGTGCCGAGCAGCGCGCCGCGCTGGACCTGGATTCGCTGCTGGAAAGCATCGTCGAAGACACGGCCGAGGGCGGTGGCGATGTGGTCTTCGAAGGCGGCAGCGGGGCGGTGCTGATGCTGCGTCCGCTGGCCATGCACCGCTTGTTCTCCAACCTGGTCGACAACGCGGTGATGTATGCCTACCGGGTGCGGGTACGGGTCGAGCGCAGTGGTGGCGCCATCACCGTGGTGGTGGCCGATGATGGCCCCGGCCTGGCCGAAGATCAGCTGGAGGCGGTATTCGACCCCTTCGTGCGGGTGGAGACCTCGCGTTCGCGCGAGACCGGCGGTGCCGGGCTGGGCCTGACCATCGCCCGCGCCCTGGCCGAAAAGGATGGTGCTCGCCTGTGGCTGCGCAACCGTGCCGAAGGTGGGCTGGAAGCGGTGGTGCAGTGGCCGGCCAGCGCGCAGGTGACGCCACCGGGGCGCGGCGGCTGACTATCGCCGTCCCCGAGCGGTGACGCCGGGGGCGGGGTTTCGCCTATCATCTGCGTACTTCCCCAGTTCCTCTTCAATGAGCCAGCCCGTACCCGCCGGCATGCCGTACCGCGTTGCCCGGCCGTTCCCGCACGCTGCCAGGCCTGGCAGCCGCACCTGGCCACCGCCGCTGCGCTGATGGGCGGACAGGGGGACAACGAGCGCTGGGTGGAGCGCTGTGGCACGGGATTCGGTCGGGCATTGCGGCAGGGCCTGCTGTGTCTGCTGCTGATGCTGTCCCTGCCGGCCGTGGCGCAGGAGGGCGCACCGCCGCTGCGCGACTACGCCATCGATGTATGGACCTCGCGCAACGGCTTGCCACACAACTCGCTCCGGGACATCGCGCAGACCCCTGAAGGCCACCTGTGGTTTGCCACCTGGGAAGGCCTGGTGCGTTACAACGGCCTGGATTTCACCGTGTTCGACCGCAGTACCCGACCGGGACTGCGCGACAACGGCATCGGCGCGCTGCTGGTCGACCGCCAGGGCGGATTGTGGATCAGTGATTCACGCGGCAACGTCAGCCATCGCGGCAGCGACGGCCAGTGGCGGGTCTGGGAGCATCAGGCCGGTACCCCGCAGGTGCTGATCCAGTCCATGCAGATGGACAGCCAGGGGCGGCTGTGGCTGCTGTACGAGGGCAAGGGCATCGGCTACCTGGTCGCGGACAAGGGCATTGTCTATCAGGCGCCGGCGGCTGACCTGCCGTTGGCGATGAGCTTCACCAAGCTGGTGGTCGACGCACAGGACCGGGTCTGGATCGGCACACTCGACGGGCTGGTGCTGCGCGACAACGATGGTGTGCTCAAGCGTGCGCCGGCGGCCTGGGGACTGGGCGCGGGCAGTGGCCTGTCATGGCCATACCGGGCGCCGGATGGCGCGTTGTGGATCGTCGCCGGCGAGCGCCTGTACCGCGTGGAGGACGATCAACTGGTGCTGGTGCATCGCCTGCCGGGCCAGTTGCATCTGACCTCGATGCTGCAGGACCGCCATGGCGACCTGTGGCTGGGCACCGAGAACCAGGGGCTGCTGCGCATCTCCTCACATGGCCTGGAGCGGTTGCCGGCTGGCCTGAACCTGCCGGGCGGACGCGTGGTCAGCCTGCGCGAGGATGCCGAGGGCAGCATCTGGGTGGGTGCCAACGGCGGCTTGTACCGCCTGCGCGAAACGCTGTTCAGCAGCTACACCGAGCGCGATGGGCTCAGTGGCGACTACGTGCGCACTGTGTTCGAGGATCGCGACCGCCAGCTGTGGGTGGGCAGTGCCAGCGGCCTGGACCTGCAGGCGGCGGACGGTCGCTTCCGCGCGGTGCCGCTGCACAACCGCGGAGGCAAGGCACCGTCGGTATTGAGCCTGGCGCAGGGCCCGGACGGTGACCTGTGGGTCGGCACCTTCGGCGATGGCGTCTACCGGCTGGGCCGCGATGGTCGCCTGCGCCACACCTACGCAGCGGCCGACGGCATGCCTGGCGGCAACATCCGTGCGATCAGCGTCGACCCGCAGGGCGTGGTCTGGGCCGGCACGCAGAAGGGGTTGGTACGCATCGACGGCGACCGCGTGCAGGTATCGAGCGTGCAGGGCATGCCCAGCGGCCTGATCACCGCGCTCGAGCATGACCACCAGGGCAATCTGTGGATCGGCACCATCGAAGGCATCCGCGTGCTGCGCGGCGATCGCGTGCAGTCGACCGACCTTGCACCGTTGGGCGGTGGCCGCAGCGTGTTCGGTTTCCACCAGCTGGGCGATGCGATGTGGATCAGCAGCGACCGCGGCCTGTACCGCTGGCAGCACGGAACGCTGGCGCGGGTCGGGCTGGAGCAGGGCATGCCGGTGGACGCGGTGTTCCAGCTGGTGCCGGACCGCCTGGGCAACGTCTGGATCAGCAGCAACCGCGGCGTGCTGCGCACCGACATGGCCACGCTCAATGCGGTTGCCGACGGGCGCGCGCCGCGGGTGGTGGTGGAGCGCTACAACGAGATCGATGGCATGGCCAACGCGCAGGCCAACGGCAGCTCCAGCCCATCGGCGATCCTGCGCCAGGACGGCACGTTCTGGGTGGTCACCGCTGGTGGCCTGAGTACGGTGGATCCGCAGCGCCTGCAGCGTTTCCGCGAACGCCCCTCGCCACCGGCAGCGATCGAAAGCGTGCAGGTGGATGGCGCGCCGGTGCACTGGGAAGGCCCCGAGCGCAACTACATCCCCGGCGGGCGCCGGCTGGCGGTGAGCTATGTCGGCCTGAGCTACCTCATGTCCGATCGCATCCGCTACCGCACCCGGCTGGACGGACTGGATGCCGGCTGGGTCGAGCGCGGCCCGCAGCGCAGTGTCGAATTCGTTGGCCTGCCGCCGGGTGATTACACCCTGCATGTGGCGGCGGCGCATCCAGGCGGCAGCTGGGCGCAGCAGGAAGCAGTGTGGAGCTTCACCGTGGAGCCGTTCTGGTGGCAGCGACGCAGCGTGCAGGCACTGGGAGGCCTGCTGCTGCTGGCCGCGCTGGTGGCGTTGTACCGGTTGCTGCTGCAGCAGCTGAAGGCCAGCAACCTGCGCCTGGCGCGGCGTGTGGACGAGGCCACTTTCGACCTGCAGGCCAAGACCGTGCACCTGCAGGCGCTGAACCAGGAAAAGACCGAATTGGCCGAACGGTTGGCGCGGCAGGCCGAGGCCTTCGAGCGCCAGGCGCGCGAAGACGCGCTGACCGGCCTGGCCAACCGTCGTGCCTTTGATGAAACCCTGGCGCGCGATTTCGCCCGCTCGCAGCGCAGTGGCCATCCGCTGTGCCTGGTGGTGCTCGACATCGACCACTTCAAGGACGTCAACGACCGCCACAGCCACAGCATCGGCGATGCGGTGCTGGTGCAGGTGGCAACGGTGATCGCCGCCGCCTGCCGTGACTCGGACCTGCCGGCGCGAACCGGCGGCGAAGAATTCGCGCTGCTGCTCAACGACACCCGCCTGGAAGAAGCCGCACAGCTGTGCGCACGCCTGCGCGGCCTGTTCCACGACCATTCCGACTGGGCTGGCGTGGACGGCCTGCGCGTGACCTTCAGCGCAGGCCTGGTGGAGCTGGATGCCGACGACCGCACCCCGGCGCTGCTGTACCAGCGCGCCGACCGCGCGTTGTACCGTGCGAAGAGTGACGGCCGGGATCGCACGAGCATCGGTTGATCCAATGCAAAGCATCCACGCATGGCGTGGATCTACTGGCATTGCCGTACCAACAGTCGGCACCCATCGAGCGCAGCGACCCGCTGTTGCTCCCGCTTTTCTGATCTTCCCGTGGCGCCCGGGAAACTGTCAAAGGCCGGGCAGGGTGGGTTCGCGGGGGTATCCGCGCCATGGATGGCGCGGCTAAGCCCCCAAGGATGGGTTTACGGCGTCCCCCGCGAATCCATCCTGCCCGGCCTCACCCGCAATGCCGATTCGCCACGAGGGGCTCCGCCGTTGGCTGCTTCACCGCGGCCAGGCGTTGGCGATCGTGCAGAACAGCCGCGCCGTCTGCTCGGTGTCGTACACCGCGCTGTGCGCCTCGTTCGCATCCCAGCCCAATCCGGCGGCATTGGCCGCACGTGCCAGCACCGTCTGCCCGTAGGCAATACCGGCCAGCGTCACCGTATCGAACACGCTGAACGGATGGAACGGATTGCGCTTGTGGCCGGTGCGCGCCACGGCGGCATTGACGAAGCCGAGGTCGAAATGCGCGTTGTGGCCGACCAGGATCGCGCGCTGGCAACCGTATTTCTTCATGGCCGCGCGTACCGGGGTGAAGATGTGGTCCAGTGCCGCCTTCTCTTCCTTCGCCAGCCGGAACGGGTGGTCGAGGATGATGCCGGTCACTTCCAGCGACTTCGGATCGATCTCCAGGCCCTCGGCCGGCACCACGTGGGCACTGGCGGTCTGGCCGGGGTAGAGCAGGCCGTTCTCGTCCATCTCGATCGGCACAGCGGCGATTTCCAGCAGCGCGTTGCGCTGGCTGTCGAAGCCGCCGGTTTCCACGTCCACCACCACCGGCAGGAAGCCGCGGAAGCGTTGTGACATCGCGCGCTGCGCCTGGGGGACTGCGGAATCGGGAGCGGCGGCAGGTGCGGGGGTGGGGTCAGTCATGCGTGAATTCTAGCAGAGCGACCCTGAGCGCCCGGCTGGCCCGTGGAGCACGGGATGCCTGGGTGGGGGTGTGTCGACCCAGGTCGACACCTACCGGTGCACCACACGCTCGGGATCCCGGTAGGTGCCAACCTTGGTTGGCGCACGGTGCGCCGACCAGGGTTGGCGATTACCGGACTGCGGGCCGCGCCGTCGTGGCCGAGGGAGACCACTGCGCCAACCACGCATCCACGCTCAGCCTGCCGGCACCGGTGAAGATCAGCGGCAGCAGCATGGCCATGAACAGCACCGGCAGCTTGAAGTTGCCGAAGCCCTGGTCGCTGATCGCATAGCCCATGGCGAGGTCGGCCAGCGAGTTCCATTCCATCGGCCAGTGCACCGCATAGGTGGCCACCACGGTCAGCACCAGCAGGCTGGCGGCAGCGAAACGGGTGCCGAACCCGAACAGCAGGCAGGCCGCGCCGATCAGTTCGAACCAGGTCGCCAGCTGCCAGTTCAGCGCGGCCGGCAGCTGGTCGAACGGGAACGGGAAGGCGTCCTGCAGGTCGGCGAACCAGTTCTGGCCGTGCAGTTTCTCGCGGCCGGATTCGAAGTATTCCCAAGCCAGCAGCAGGCGCAGGCCGAGCGGGGCCAGCCAGGGGGCGAGACGGTCCAGCTGGCCGCGCGCGGCGGCCAGGGTCGGAAGGTTCATCAGGGTCTCCGTGGGAGGGGCGTCAGGGAGGAGCTGTGAGCGGGCCGATCACGCCGGCCTGCAGGAACTGCTGCAGCAATGCGGCTCCGGGTCCGGCCAGTACGTCTTCGGCCAGACCATGCGCACTTGCCAGTTGCTGCAGATAGGCATGTCCATCGAGGCCAGGTTGTTCGCCGATGCTGGACAGCAGGTACACCGCCAGTGGACTGAGTGCGGCGAACCGAACTTCACCGTCAGCTTCGCGGCGCACCAGCAGGCCGGTCGGTTCGGCCGGCGGCTGCGTTGGTGCATCCTCTGCACCGAGTCGATGCACCGGCCACCGGTACAGCAGCGGCCAGGCCAGTGGTGAGCGCTGCAGCGGTACCTTCAGCGGATCGAAGTTGCCGGGTGCCGGCAGCGGCTCGGCCTGCAGCTGGTACAGCGCGGTCTCCACCCACTCGTAATGAGCAAGTTCGGCCAACGCCGGGTGCGGCAGTTGTGGCTGCGCCTGCAGCCACTGCACGAATTCGGCGGCCAGTTCGGTGAACAGCGGCGTCTGGCAGCGATAGGTGGCGAAGTACTGGCGGACCAGCGCACTCCAGGCCGGTTCTCCGAGCAGGCGCACGCAGACCGGGAAGCCGTTGCTCAACAGGCCGAGCAGGTTGTTGGACAGCAGCCGCTGGTATACCGCCACCCGCCGGGGTTCCAGCCCGGCCGGTGCGGCCACCGCCTGCGGATCACGCAGGTGCGCGGTGAACGCGTGCTGTTGTGCGCGCAGACTGTCGGGAGCATCAACCATGCGCTTTCTCGGCGTGCGTGGCCTGCAGGCGGCGGATGGTCTGCAGCTCAGCCTGCAGTTCTGCATAGGGCGGGAAGTTGAAATCGCGTTCGAGCAGGGTCGGGCGCGCGCCGATGCGTGCATAGGTACGCGCCAGCAAATCCCAGACCGGGTCGATCACGGCACTGCCATGGGTATCGATCTTCAGGTCCGGTGCCTCATCCAGGTGCCCCGCCACGTGCAGGCAGACGATGCGCTGCGCGGGCAGTCTGGCGATGAAGGTGTCGGCGTCATAGCCGTGGTTGCAGGCGTTGACGTAGACGTTGTTGACGTCCAGCAGCAGGTCGCAGTCGGCTTCGGCAAGTACCGCGTTGGTGAAGGCCAGTTCGTCCATCGCCGGTTCCGGTGCCAGGTAGTAGGAGACGTTCTCCACCGCGATGCGGCGGCCGAGAATGTCCTGCACGCGCGCGATGCGTGCCGCGGTATGGCGCACGGCTTCGTCGGTGAAGGGAATCGGCAGCAGGTCGTAGAGGTGGCCGTCGTCGCTGCAATAGCTCAGGTGTTCGCTGTACAGCGGCACGCGGTGCGTGTCGAGGAACTGGCCGACCTGCTCCAGCAGCTGCGTATCCAGCGGCGCGCTGCCGCCCAGTGACAATGACAGGCCATGGCAGCTCAGAGGATGGCGCTGTGCCAGTTCGGCCAGTGCATCACCGGCCGGGCCGCCGACATGGATCCAGTTCTCCGGCGCACATTCGAGGAAGTCGAAGTCACCGGCCGGCGCATCGCGCAGATCCTGCAGCAGCGCCCGGCGCAGGCCCAACCCGGCGGCCGCCGCACGAAGCGGCGACCGCGGGTGGACGACGCTGGCGCGGACGTCAGTGCTTGGCACCGCACTTGCCTTCGCCGCACTTGCCTTCGGCCGACTTCTTGTCGCCGGCCTTGGTCTTGGCACCCGCGGCAGCGCCGGTAGCGGCCTTGCCCTTGTCGGCGCCGCACTTGCCTTCAGCGCTCTTGCCGTCGGCACCACATTTGCCTTCGGCATGCTTGGTCGCATCAGCGGCCATCTTGGTGTCCGCTGCCTTGGCATCGGTGGTGGCCTTGGCGGCCTGGCCAGCGACCAGATAGCCCTGGGCCAGGTCACTCATGCTCAGCGCCGAGGCGCTGGCGGTCATGCCCAGGCCAGCGGCCAGGGCGGTAGCAGTCAGCAGGGACAGGGTCTTGTTGGAACTGCTCATCGGTGGTGCTCCTGGGTGGTGGGCGGATGCCCGGGTAGCCGGCAGGGATGCCGGTGGAAGCGATGGTGCAGCGATCCTACTCAACGAATCCTCGCCAAGAACTCAAATTTTCGTGAGGTTTGCTACAGAAGGGGAGACCAGCGGCCCGGTAGGCCACGCCATGCGGGGATGAACCGCCGGAACGCCCAAAACAAAAAGGCCGCTGTCAGCAGGACAGCGGCCACCTTGGAGTCAACTCCGGTGTTGCAGTGCAGTATCAGATCTGGCCGGTGCTGGACGTCTCGTCGCGTTTTTCACGCGGCGGCAGCGGCTGCTCGCCATGCACCAGGAACCACACGTTCTCGGCGATGTTGGTGGCATGGTCGCCCACGCGCTCCAGGTTCTTGGCCATGAACAACAGATGGGTGCACGGGGTGATGTTGCGCGGGTCTTCCATCATGTAGGTCAGCAGCTCGCGGAACAGCGCGGTGTACTGCGCGTCCAGGCGGGCGTCGTCCTCGCGCAGTTCCAGCGCGGCGTCGGCGTCATTGTCGCGGTAGGCGGCAATGGCACGGCGGACCTGCTGCGCGGCCAGGCGGCCCAGCGCACGCAGGCCCTGGATCTGCGGCAGCGGCGGCACCTTGCCCAGCGCGATCGAGCGCTTGGCGACGTTGGCAGCGTAGTCACCGATGCGCTCGATGTCGGCCGGAATGCGCAGGCCGGCGAGGATCTCGCGCAGGTCGCGCGCCATCGGGCCACGCAGCGCCAGGCGCATCACGTCGTGGCTGATCTGCTGCTCCAGGGCATCGATCGCTTCGTCGTTGGCGATGATGCGATGGGCAGCGTTCTCGTCGCGCTTCTCGATCACGTCCATCGCCGCTTCCAGCTGGGCGACGGCCATCTCGCCCATGCGCACGATTTCGGCCACCAGGCGCTGCTGCTCTTCGTCGTAGCTCTTGACGATGTGGTCGTTGGGAAGATTCATGTTCATTCCACTCTGTAGAGTCGAGCCTTGCTCGACTGACGTTGTCTGTAGAGTCGAGCCATGCTCGACTGACGTTTCAGCCGAAGCGACCGGTGATGTAATCCTCGGTCTGCCGCTGCGACGGCTGCGAGAAGATCACTTCGGTGCGGTCGTGCTCGATCAGGTCGCCCAGGTACATGAAGGCCGTGTAGTCGGACACGCGCGCGGCCTGCTGCATGTTGTGGGTGACGATCACGATCGTGTACTCGTGCTTGAGTTCTTCCACCAGCTGCTCGATGCGGCTGGTGGAGATCGGGTCCAGCGCCGAGGTCGGCTCGTCCAGCAGCAGCACCGACGGGCGCAGGGCCACCGCACGGGCGATGCACAGACGCTGCTGCTGGCCACCGGACAGGCCCAGTGCGCTCTGCCCCAGCTTGTCCTTCACTTCGTCCCACAGCGCGCCCTGGCGCAGCGCCTGCTCGACGCGGTCGGCCATGTCGGCCTTGCTCAGTTTCTCGTGGTGGCGGATGCCGTAGGCCACGTTCTCGAAGATGGTCATCGGGAACGGCACCGGCTTCTGGAACACCATGCCCACCTTGCTGCGCAGGCGGTTCATCGGGTACTTCGGCGACAGGATGTTCTCGCCGTCCAGCAGCACTTCACCACGCGCTTCCAGCTTCGGGTACAGCGCGTAGATGCGGTTGAAGATGCGCAGCAGGGTCGACTTGCCGCAGCCGGAGGGACCGATCAGCGCGGTCACGCGCTTTTCCGGAATCTCCAGGTTGATGCCCTTCAGGGCATGGAACTTGTCGTAGTAGAAGTCCAGTCCACGCGCAGCCAGCTTCACCGGCGACGGCGTGTGCAGGCTCTCGTGCGAGGACGGCACGGCGATGCGCTGCATCGGCACGGCGTTGGAAAGGTCGTTCATGGCGTTATCCACGGAAAGGTCAGTCATGGGAGATACGGTTGCGCAGCAGGATGCCGCGGGCGGCAAGGCTGACCAGCAACACGAAGACAGTCAGCACCAGGGCACCGGCCCAGGCCAGCACCTGCCAGGATTCATACGGGCTGCCGGCGAACTGGTTCATCACCACCGGCACCGAGGCCATCGGCTGGAAGATGTTGTTGTTCCAGTACTGGTTGCCGAAGGCAGTGAACAGCAGCGGTGCGGTCTCGCCGGAGATGCGGGCGAGTGCCAGCAGGATGCCGGTGATGATGCCGGCCGAGGCACTGCGGTACAGCACCTGCACGATCACCTTCCACTGCGGGATACCCAGCGACAGCGCCGCTTCACGCATCTGCGAGGGCACCAGGCGCAGCATCTCGTCGGTGGTGCGCACCACCACCGGCAGCACGATGAAGGCCAGCGACAGCGCACCGGCGAATGCCGAGAAGTTGCCGCCGGTCTGCATCACGTACAGCGTGTAGACGAACAGGCCGAGTACGATCGACGGCGCCGACAGCAGGATGTCGTTGACGAAGCGGACCACGGTGCCGGCCTTGCGGGCGTTGCCGTATTCGGCCAGCCAGGTGCCAGCCAGCACGCCCAGCGGGGTGCCGATGCCGATTGCCAGCGCACACATCACCGCGCTGCCGAAGAAGGCGTTGGCGAGACCGCCTTCCTGCATCGGCGGTGGCGTCATCTTGGTGAACAGATCCAGGTTGATGCCGGCCAGGCCCTTGGAGGCCAGGGTGAACAGGATCCAGCCCAGGAAGAACAGGCCGAACAGGGCGGTGGCGCAGGACGCGGCAATGGCGATGACATTGCCGATGCGGCGGCGCAGGTACAGCGAATCAGCGGTGCTGGACATCAGTTGCCCTCCTTGCGGGACAGGCGCATCAGCATCAGGCGGGCGATGGCCAGCACCACGAAGGTGACGATGAAGAGGACGAAGCCGAGCAGCAGCAGGGCCGAGCGGTAGGTTTCAGTGGCTTCGCCGAAATCATTGGCGATCAGCGCGGCGATGGTGGTGCCCGGTTCCAGCAGCGACGGCGACAGGCGCACGCTGTTGCCGATCACGAAGGCCACCGCCATGGTCTCGCCCAGGGCACGGCCGAGGCCGAGGAAGATGCCGCCGATCACCGCCGAGCGGGTGTAGGGCAGCACGATGTCCCAGCTCACTTCCCACTTGGTGGAACCCAGCGCATAGGCCGATTCCTTCAGGCGGGTCGGCACGGTCAGGAACACTTCGCGCATCACCGAGGAGATGAACGGAATGACCATGATGGCCAGCACGAAACCGGCGGTGAGCATGCCGATGCCCAGCGGCGGGCCCTGGAACATGGGACCGATGATCGGCCATTCGCCCAGGGTCTCGTTGAGGAACGGAGTGACGTACTCGGTCATCACCGGCACCAGCACGAACAGGCCCCACATGCCGTAGATGATCGAGGGAATACCGGCCAGCAGTTCGATGGCGGTACCGACCGGGCCCCGCAGCCAGCGCGGCGCGACTTCGGTGAGGAAGAAGGCGATGCCGAAGCTGACCGGCACGGCGATGACCATCGCGATGGCGGCGGTGACCAGGGTGCCGTAGATCGGTGCGAGGGCACCGAACTTGTTTTCGACCGGATTCCAGTCGGCGGAGAAGAAGAAGCTCAGGCCCTGCATCTGCAGGGCATGGCGGCCGCCCCACAGCATCGACAGCGCGGCGCAGGCCAGGGCGATGAGGACGAAGATGACGGTGCCGACCAGCACCCATCGGAACAGTTTGTCGTTGCGGGCATCACGCGCATCACGCGTGGACGGGGCGGCTACAGGCTGGGCGATGGCATTCATGGGGACGGCGGGGCCAGAAAGGGGCGGGGCGGCACGGCGTGGCAGAGGCGGTGCCCGCGCAGGGCGGGCACCGTCACGTCCATCACTTCAGGTCGGTCGCCCAGTAGGCCTCGATCTGCTTGACCAGGTCGGCCGGCAGCGGCACGTAGTGCAGCTCGTTGGCCTGGGCCTGGCCATTCTCGAAGGCCCACTTGAAGAAGGCCAGGGTGTCCTGGTTGCGCTTGGCATCCTTCGGCTGCTTCTGCATCAGCATGAAGTTGGTGGCGGTGATCGGCCACGCCTGCTCGCCCGGGGCGTTGGTGATGACCAGGTTGAAGTCCTTGGCGCTGGCCCAGTCGGCGCTGGCGGCTGCAGCGGCGAAGGTTTCCGCGCTCGGCTCGACCCAGTTGCCGGCGGCATTCTGCATGGCGGTGTACGGCATGCCGTTCTGCAGCGCGTAGGCCAGTTCGACGTAGCCGATCGAGCCCTTGATCTGCTTCACGTACGAGGCGACGCCTTCATTGCCCTTGCCACCGACGCCGTCCGGCCACTGCACCGAGGTGCCTTCGCCGACCTTGGTCTTCCACTCCGGGCTGACCTTGGACAGGTAGTTGGAGAAGTTGAAGGTGGTGCCCGAACCGTCCGAACGGTGGACCAGGGTGATCTTGCCGTCCGGCAGCTTCACGCCCGGGTTGGCGGCGACGATGGCCGGGTCGTTCCAGGTCTTGACCTTGCCCAGGAAGATGTCGGCCAGCAGGGCGCCGCTCAGGCGCAGCTTGCCGCCTTCCAGGCCTTCGATATTGACCACCGGGACCACGCCGCCGATGGCGGACGGGAACTGCGCCAGGCCGGCCTGCGCCAGCTCTTCGCTGCTCAGCGGCTTGTCGGAGGAACCGAAGTCGACCGTGCCGGCCTTGATCTGGGCGATGCCGCCACCGGAGCCGATCGACTGATAGTTGATCTTGGCACCGGTGCTGGCGTTGTAGTCAGCCGACCACTTGGAAACCAGCGGGAAGATGAAGGAAGCGCCGGCACCGGACACTTCGGCGGTCACCTTGGCACCGGCAGCGGCCGGGG
Source organism: Stenotrophomonas sp. GW821-FHT09E08 (assembly GCF_059416125.1). Taxonomy (NCBI): domain Bacteria; kingdom Pseudomonadati; phylum Pseudomonadota; class Gammaproteobacteria; order Lysobacterales; family Lysobacteraceae; genus Stenotrophomonas; species Stenotrophomonas sp. GW821-FHT09E08. Next base: position 117,034 of record NZ_JBWKOO010000001.1, on the reverse strand, counting down.
CGGCGGCACCGTCGGCAGCCGGCTGCTGCGCGGCCTGCTTGTCGCCACCGCAGGCCGACAGGCCCAGGGCGATGGCCAGGGAAAGGGCGGCGAGGCCGGCCGAGTGCAGTTTCATGGTCACTCCATAGCGGGGTAGAGCCGACGGCGTCGGCGGATGCGGCTATGAAATGATGTTTTTGTTACAGCCGTATTACGACCATGACAGAGGTGTCCTCGATCACGTTCCGACAAGGGTTTCACAGGGCTGGCTCCGACCCGGCAGGGGCCCGGAGACCCCGGATCTGCGCACCGACTCAACTACGGACCAGCGACAGCGCAGCGCCTTTCACGACCAACCCCAAAAAACAAGAAGAGCGCGAGATCTCGAGGATCTCGCGCCCGGGTGGGATCGGCGGGGGAGAGAGGGCCCGCCGATCCCATTCCTGCGGGGGAACGCGCTTACTTCAGGTTCTGCGTCCAGTAGGTCTCGATCTGGCGCACCAGGCTGTCCGGCAGCGGCACGTAGTCCAGCTGGCGGGCCTGGGCGTCGCCGCTCTTGTAGACCCAGCGGAAGAACTCCTGGGTGGCCTTGCCGTTGGCAGGGTTCTTCGGCTTCTTGTGCACCAGGATGAAGTTGGTGGCGGTGATCGGCCAGGACTCGGCGCCTGGCGCGTTGGTCATCACCAGGTAGAAGTCCTTGGCGCTGGCCCAGTCGGCGCTGGCAGCGGCGGCGGCGAACGAGGCGTCGCTCGGCTGCACGAACTTGCCGGCAGCGTTCTTCATGGCGGTGTACGACAGCTTGTTCTGCAGTGCGTAGGACAGTTCGACATAGCCGATGCCGCCCTTGATCTGCTTCACGTAGGCAGCAACGCCTTCGTTGCCCTTGCCACCGATGCCGGCCGGCCACTGGACCGAGGTGCCTTCACCGACCGAGGTCTTCCACTCCGGGCTGACCTTGGACAGGTAGTTGACGAAGTTGAAGGTGGTGCCCGAACCATCCGAACGGTGCACGACGGTGATCTTGGCGCTCGGCAGGGTCACGCCCGGGTTCAGCGCAGCGATGGCCGGGTCGTTCCAGGTCTTGATCTTGCCCAGGAAGATGTTTGCCAGCACGGTGCCGTCCAGCTTCAGCGCGCCCGGAGCGATGCCGGCAACGTTGACCACCGGCACCACGCCGCCGATCACCGACGGGAACTGGGCCAGGCCCGCAGCGGCCAGTTCTTCCGGCTTCAGCGGGGCGTCGGAGGAGCCGAAATCAACGGTCTTGGCCTTGATCTGGGCGATACCACCACCGGAGCCGATCGACTGGTAGTTGACCTTGTTGCTGGTGGCGGCGTTGTAGTCGGCCGACCACTTCGACATCACCGGGTAGATGAACGAGGCGCCCGCACCGGTGATTTCAGCGGCGTTGGCGGCGAACACGGACGACGCTGCGAAGACGGCAACGGCAACGCGCGACTTGAAGGCGTGGATCACGGGGTGGCTCCTGGGTTGATTGGGATGCGGGGTTACCCGCCCGGCGCACATTCCATAACGGTTCGATGACAGCGCAGGGACCGTTGTATGACGCAACCGTTACAGCGTTGTCAGGCACCCGCACAGCAGGGGTGTGAAGGTTCTGCGTACCGCTGGCAACGTGATGACCGATGCGCCGGAGACGGGCGTGGCCCAGTTGCGATCACGCTCTATATGTCGCTGATGGCCTGTCCGGAGTGGCCGTCAATGCCGTCGCGGCCTGGCATTCCGCAGTGATGCCGCGTCATCCACGCGAAACCAGCGGTGCCGGTGAAGGTCCCGCAGCGACAGGTCCGCGCATGAACGCTGATACGTGACGCCATATGCCGCAAGGGATCGACAAGGATGTGGCGGCAAATGAGTCGTGCGCATGACCGCACGAAGAAATCTGTGGTTGGTGCTCAGGTTGTCATTCGGCTGTCATGGTTTTAACGGAATGTTCGCAAAACGCTTGACCGGCCTGCCGGCGTGGCGTTCTGCCCAAGCCATTCCAACCCTCTGGAGAAATCCAAAATGCGTTCCCATTTGCTCGCCGCCGCGGTCGTTGCAAGCCTCGGTCTGGTTTCCGCCGACGCCTTCGCAGCTCCCGCCAGCACGGGCGTATCCCAGGCACAGCTGCAGCAGCTGCAGGCGCAGATCGCTGCCCTGCAGGCCCAGGTCCAGCAGTTGCAGAACGATTCGCAGGCGCTGCAGGCACAGTCCGATGCGCAGTCCGAAGTGAACATCACCCAGGCCCAGGCCCTGGAAGGTGCACAGAAGACCCAGACCAGCGTCGACAAGCTGGCCAAGCTGGTCAATGACAACAAGATCGGCGGTCGCATGTTCTTCGACCTGACCAACATCGACAAGACCAGCAACGGCAAGGACACCGCCGCCAGCGGCACCGGTCTGGACGTCAAGCGCTTCTACCTGACCGTCGACCACAAGTTCAACGACATCTGGTCGGCCAACCTGACCACCGACTTCCAGTACAGCTCGGCCATCGGCAACACCGAACTGTTCGTCAAGAAGGCCTACGTGCAGGGCAGCTTCGACCCGGCCTTCAACCTGCGCGTCGGTGCCGCCGACATGCCGTGGATCCCGTACGTCGAGAAGTTCTACGGCATGCGTTATGTCGAGAACACCCTGACCGATCGCCTGAAGTACGGCAACTCGTCCGACTGGGGCCTGCATGGCTTCGGCAACCTGGGCAACAACTTCAACTACGCGGTCTCGGTCGTGTCCGGCGCCGGCTACAAGAACCCGACCCGCAGCAAGGGCATGGACGTGGAAGGTCGCGCGGCCTATACCCCGAACGAGAACTTCGTGGTTGCCGTCGGTGGCTACAGCGGCAAGCTGGGCAAGGAAACCGACATCCAGAGCGCCGAGAACACCTACACCCGCGCCAATGCGATGGTCGCCTACGCCAGCAGCGACTTCCGCGTCGGTGGCGAGTACTTCCAGGCCAAGAACCTCAACAACGTGATGACCGTTGCTACCGACAAGACCAGCGGCTGGTCGGTGTGGGGCAGCGTGCGCGTCACCGACGGCGGCATCAACGTGTTCGGTCGTTACGATGACACCGACGTCAGCAAGACCCTGGACCCGACCCTGAGCGACAAGTACTGGAACGTCGGTGTCGAGTTCCCGGTCATGAAGAACCTCAAGCTGTCGACCGTGTACAAGTACACGCACCTGGCCAACGCCGGCGACAAGAAGAACGACAAGACCAAGGAATTCGGCGTCTGGGGCGACCTGTCGTTCTGATCACCTGAAGCACCTTGTCTGCAAACGAAGACGGCGGGCCTTGTGCCCGCCGTCTTTGTTTTGTCACACCACGAACGCGGTCACGCCTCGGCCGTGGTCTTTTCCTTGAACCGGCACAGGTCGGCGATCACGCAGCCCGGGCAATCCGGCTTGCGCGCCTTGCATACATAACGTCCGTGCAGGATCAGCCAGTGATGCGCGTCGAGCAGGAACTCGGCCGGAATGGCCTTCACCAGTTTGTCTTCCACTTCGCGCACATTCTTGCCAGGTGCCAGGCCGGTGCGGTTGGAGACGCGGAATATATGCGTGTCCACCGCCATCACCGGCTCACCGAACGCAGTGTTGAGCACCACGTTGGCGGTCTTGCGGCCCACGCCCGGCAGCGCTTCCAGTTCATCGCGATCGCGCGGAACTTCACCGCCGTGCTTCTCCAGCAGGATCGCGCAGGTGGCGATCACGTTCTTTGCCTTGGCATTGAACAGACCGATGGTGGCGATGTACTGCTTCAGTCCGTCCTCGCCAAGTGCGAGGATCTTTGCCGGGGTATTGGCCACCGGGAACAGGCGGCGCGTGGCCTTGTTGACGCCCACGTCGGTGGCCTGCGCCGACAGCGCGACCGCCACCAGCAGTTCGAACGGCGAGCTGTATTCCAGCTCGGTCTTCGGGTGCGGATTGAGTTCGCGCAGCCGGGTGAACATTTCCACCACGTCGGTGCGCGGCATCACGCTGCCACGGCGCGCAGGTGCGCGCGCGGTCTTCTTCGCGGCCATTACTGTTCCTTGCCGGTGGCGCGGGCCTTGGCCCGGGCGAGAATCGCGGCCGCTGCGGCGGGCAGTGCGGGCTTCATATCCGGTGCTGCGGCGGGCGTGCGCCTTGCGTCGCGTTCGGCCTCACGCCGCGCCAGACGCACGGCACGGTTGCGGTAGCGTTCGCGTGCGGCCCAGGCGTTCTGCAGCTGCTGCTGGGCCTGGTGCAGGCGCTGTGGAAGCTCCGGGTGGCCGGGTACCAGCTGTTCGTCGCCGGTACGGGCCACATAGTCCATCAGGCCGGCCTGCAGGGCGCCATCGAGATCGTCTGCCTGGACCCGGGCGAACAGTTGCGCGGGGTTGGGTCGGGATGCCATGGCGTCAGCGGTTCTGGAAGGCTGGCGGGCGGCGCTGCAGGAACGCGCTGGTTCCTTCGCGCATGTCCTCGGTGGCGAACAGCAGGCCGAACTGCGCGCTTTCGTACTCCAGCCCCGCTTCCAGGCTGCATTCGCCACCCACGTGCACGGCATCAAGCAGGCCGCGCAGGGCCAGCGGTGCCGAGCGCGCCAACTGGCGGGCGACGTCCTGCACGCGATTGTCCAGTTCGGCGGCGGGGACCACCTCGTTGACGATACCCAGTTCCAGCGCTCGCGCGGCGTTGATCGGAGCACCCAGCAGGCACAGTTCCAGGGTGGCGGCGCGGCCGCACAGGCGCAGCAGGCGCTGGCTGCCACCGAAGCCGGGAATCAGGCCAAGGTTGATTTCCGGTTGGCCGACCTTGGCGCTATCGGCGGCGATGCGCAGGTGGCAGGCCATCGCCAGTTCCAGGCCGCCGCCCAGCGCAAAGCCGTTCACGCGGGCGATGACCGGCTTGGGCAGGCGCTCGATCTGGCGCATGAGGGCCTGGCCCAGCAGCGAGAAATCACGTCCCTGAACCGCACTGAGTGTGTTCATTTCGGCGATGTCGGCGCCCGCCACGAAGGCCTTCGGGCCGGCACCGGTCAGCACCACCACGCGCACCTCCGGGTCGGCGGCGGCGGCGCTGAACGCCTCGGCCAGGGCCTGCAGGGTCGCGGCGTTCAGGGCGTTGAGCTTGTCCGGGCGCTGGACGGTCACGGTGCGGATGGCGCCGTCGTCGGCGACAGCGATCAGGGCATCTGCCACGGGGAAACTCCAGAAACGTTAAAAAATAGTGATATTGAACTCTGCAAACGCAGACGGGTCATAGCCTGCATCGTGAGTAGCGGTTACACGTTGCGCCCGTTATCCTAACCCGTCGCCTCAGGGCGGCGCAGAACGTCCCTGAGTTACCACCCCTGGAGAACTGTTTGATGAAGTTGCGTTCTATCGCGGTCGCCGTCGCGGCCCTGGCCCTGACGGGCAATGCCTTCGCCCAGGACATCGCGTCCGAGAAGGGCAAGCTGAGTTATTACTTCGGTTACGACTACGGCAACAACCTGGCGGAGCTGACCGGTCGCGGTGAGCAGCTGGACATCAACTCGGTGGTGAAGGGCCTGCAGGACGCCTACGCCAAGAAGCAGCCGGCCATCACCGCCGAGCAGCTGAAGCCGGCCGTTGAAGCGTTCCAGAAGCGCGAGCAGGGCCGTGCCCAGGCTGCCAAGGCCGAGTACGAAAAGGCTGCTGCCGAAAACAAGACCAAGAGCGACCAGTTCATCGCGGCGAACAAGGCCAAGGCCGGCGTGCAGTCCCTGCCGAGCGGCGTCCAGTACCGCGTGGTCGAAGCCGGCAAGGGTGCCAAGCCGACCCAGGCCAGCACCGTGCAGCTGGAAGTGGCCGGTCCGTTCCCGTACGGCCAGCGCCCGACCGAAGCCCGCCCGGCCCAGCAGATCCCGTCGATCAAGGTCAGCGAAGTCGAAATGAAGGCCATGCGCGAGACCCTGCTGCAGATGCCGGCAGGCTCGAAGTGGGAAGTCACCCTGCCGCCGGACCAGGCCTACGGTGCCGACCCGCGCACCCCGTTCCCGCCGAACGTGGCTGTGCAGTTCGAGATCAAGCTGGTCAGCGTCAAGTAACAAACAGCGTCAACATCAACGCGCCGGTGATTTCACCGGCGCGTTTTTGTTTGCGCGCGGTTGCAGAGTCGACTGTCAGTTGACTGCTCTGCGGCCAGCCTGGGGAAATCCCTGCGCTACGCGCGATAGTCGACTGACAGTCGACTCTACCGTTCACGCTCCACCTCGCAGCCAGCGTGCCGCGCGCCGCATCTTCACCCCGCGCAAATCCAGCCTAATCGCGCTACTGTTGCCGGGTGCAAACAATGGAAGAAACGGCGCGTGTTGTCGCAAGTCCCTGCATCGGCGTGTGCAAGCTGGATCCAGACCGGCAGTGCACCGGCTGCGGGCGGCATCTCGATGAAATCGCACGGTGGTCGTCGATGAGCAACGACGAACGCAGTCGCATCCTGCATCGCGTGCAGCCATTGCGCGAAAAACTCCAGCAATCCCTGCGCGGCTCACTGGCCGACCATCACCGTCTGATGCGCGCGCTGCATCCGCTGGCCGATCCCCCCGCGGGCGATGGCTGGAACCGCAGCGAACTGATCGACCTGCTGCCGCCGGGACCGCCAGTGGAAGCGGCGGTGCTGGCCGGTATCGTGCCGCGCGCCAACGGTGCACAGGTGATCCTCACCCGCCGCACCGAAACCCTGCGCACGCATGGTGGCCAGGTTGGATTCCCCGGTGGTCGTACCGAACCCGATGACCGCGACGCACTGGCGGCCGCACTGCGCGAGAGCCAGGAAGAGATCGCGTTGGCACCTGGCCAGGTGCAGGCATTGGGCTATCTCGATCCGTTCGTGACCATCACCGGCTACCGGGTCACCCCGGTGGTGGCGGTGGTCGATCCGGATTTCGTGCCGGTGCCGCAACCCAGCGAAGTGGCCGAGGTGTTCGAGGTGCCGCTGGACTACCTGATGGCCGCCGACAACCTGCGCCAGGTCGAAATCAATCATCGCGGCCGCGTCCGCCACGTCCTCGAATACGGCTGGCCGGGCCAGCGTATCTGGGGGGCGACCGCGGCCATCCTGTACAACCTGCGTCGCCGCCTGGAGCAAGTGCAATGAAGCCGATCGATCCGCCGTGGACCACCCTGGTCGATGTCGCCACCCTGGCCGCTGCCCTGGGCGAGGACGTACGCGTGGTCGACGCGCGTGCCACCGCCAGCACGGCAGTGCGCGTGGTCGATGCGCGTTCCTCGCTGGCCGATCCGCAGGCCGGCAGCGGCCAGTACCTTGCGGGGCATGTTCCGGGCGCGGTGTATGCCGATCTCAACCGCGATCTGTCCGATCTGGGGCGCGTCGGCCACGGCCGCCATCCGTTGCCGGACAGCGATGCCTTTGCCGCGACGCTGGGTCGATGGGGTATCGGTCCCGACACACAGGTGGTGGTCTACGACGGCAGCGACGGCAGCATGGCCGCCTCGCGTCTGTGGTGGCTGCTGCGCCTGATCGGGCACGACAAGGTGGCCGTGCTCGACGGTGGCATCGCCGCCTGGCAGGCCGCAGGTCATGCGTTGGCAACCGGCCAGGGCGAAGTAACGGCGCTGCCGGCTTACCCGGGCCGTTTCGACACCGCTCAGATCGCCAATGCCGACGAAATCACCGCCCGTTTGAAGCATGCGCCGGGTTGGCTGGTCGACGCACGCGCGGGCGAACGCTTCCGTGGTGAAGTGGAGCCGCTGGATCCGGTCGCCGGCCATGTGCCCGGTGCGGTCAACCGTCCGTTTGCGCTGAACGTAGTCGACGGCCACCTGCGCGATGCACAGGAACTGCGTGCCGAACTGCAGGGCGTGATCGGTAACCGCGATCCGCAGCAGGTGGTGCTGATGTGCGGCTCCGGCGTGACCGCCTGCCACCTGTTGCTGGCGATGGAAGCGGCCGGTCTGTCCGGCGCACGCATCTATGCCGATTCCTGGAGCGGATGGGTGAGCGACAGCAGCCGCCCGGTCGCGACCGGCGCCTGAGCCGCGCGGGGTCGGATCAGTTTCCCAGCGGGAAACGGTTGTGCCCCCATCGACCGACCCCATCGAATGCAGATTGGGGTCAGAGCCCGTTGCGTAGCAACGGGATCCGACCCCGGGTATCCGGCAGATCGCGGAGATCTGTCGAAGGCGGGGTGGGTCCGGTTGCGAGGGTGTCCGCGGCATGGATGCCGCGACCAAGCCCCCATGGATGGGTTTACGGCGTCCCTCGCAACCGGACGCACCTCGCCATCCCACGCAATGCCAGCGTTTGACGTTGACGTTGCCTCTGCAGGTGCAGGGCGCAGCCCTGCTGCTTACTCCAACCCCTGCAGCGGCACCTTCGCCAGAATCCGTGCCCACGGGAACAACGGCCCCGGGTCGCGCTTGCGCGCCACCATCAGCGCCGGGTCATCGCTGGCCGGCACCTGCTCCAGATCCAGCTGGTCATGCCCGGCAATCCGCCGCAGCGACGGGTAGCGCGCTACCAGCGCCAGCAGCAGCTGCTCCAGCGCCTGCAGCTGCGCCTCGGTGTAGGCCTCGTCCATCGCCTGCTGGCGGCTGTCGAACCAGTGCGGGTAGCGGCCGGTATTGACCAGCTCGATGCCCAGCGTGTGTGCGTTCATGCCGCGCACGTGGTGGGCCACGCGTTCCGGTGCCACGTACTGCACCACGCTGCCATCGCGGTCGATGTAGAAGTGACCGCTGTTGCCGGCGCCGCTGTCGTACAGCACGCGCTCGCCGTACTCGCGGGCCATCGCCAGATCGGGCAGCTCGGTGCAGTGGATCACCACCATCTCCAGCGTGGCCGGGTCGCGCAGCGGCAGGCGGTCTTGGTAGGGCAGGGGCTGCAGCTGCAGGCCGGGCAGGAGCGGGTTGGGCATCTGGCGATGCTAGCATTGCGGCATGAACCTGCCTTTCCTTTCCTCGTTGGCCCGCTCGCCTGGAGCGCGCGCATGAGCCGCGGCCATTGCATCCTGTCCCACGGTTTCGAGAGCGGCCCGGAGGCGACCAAGGTCACCGCGCTGGCCGACGTGGCGCAGCGCCTGGGCTGGACCCATGAGCGCCCGGACTACACCGACCTGGACGCGATGAGCGAGGTCAGCCGGGTGGGCGACGTGCCGACCCGCCTGCGCCGCCTGGTCGAACGCACCGCCATCGCCGCCCAGCAGGGCCCGGTGGTGCTGGCCGGCTCCAGCCTGGGCGCCTATATCTCCGCCATCGCCTCGTTGCAGGTGCCGGTGGCCGGCCTGTTCCTGATGGTGCCGCCGACCACCATGGGCCCGATGCCGGCGCTGGACGCCGCGCCGGTGCCGACCACGGTGGTGCAGGCCTGGCATGACGAGGTGGTGCCGGCCGCAGGCGTGATTGCCTGGGCCCAGGCGCGTTCGGCGCAGCTGCTGCTGGTCGACGACGGCCACCGCCTGGAACGGCATGTGGAGGCCTCTGCGCAGGCCTTCGAGCGCCTGCTGCGCCAGCTGTGAAGCCCGGGCGCACGGCGCGCCCGCCCGCATTGACTACAATGGCAGCCCCGCCGCCCCCGGCGCGGGCCTGCCGGCCGTGTCCACGGCCCTCCCTCTTGAATGGCCCGGCTTCCTGCCGTGCCTGACCACCTGTGAACCGATCCCGTGAAATTTTTTGTCTCCTGCGCCAAGGGCCTGGAATACCTGCTTGCCGATGAGCTGTCGGCCCTGGGCCTGGAAAAGGCCACTGCTACCATTGCCGGCGTCAACGCCGAGGGCGAACTGGAGCAGGCGCTGCGGATCGTGATGTGGTCGCGCTTGGCCAGTCGTGTGCTGTGGCCGATCGACGCGTTCGAGTGCCCGGACGAGCAGGCCCTGTACGACGGCGTGCGCGCCCTGCCGTGGCACGAGCACATCAAGCCGGAAATGACCCTGGCGGTGGATGCGCACGTGTCCGGCGACAAGATCACCCATGCGCGCTTCGCTGCGCAGCGGATCAAGGACGCCATTGTCGACCGCATGCGTGACGAAGGCCTCGAGCGCCCTTCGGTCAACACCGACCTGCCGGACGTGCGCGTGAACCTGTCGCTGCGCAAGGGCCGTGCCTCGCTGTCGATCGACCTCGGCGGCGGCTCGCTGCACCGCCGTGGCTGGCGAGGCGCCGCCCACGAGGCGCCGCTGAAGGAAAACCTGGCTGCCGCGCTGCTGCTGCGCGCGCAGTGGCCGCGCCTGCACGCCGCCGGTGGTGGCCTGCTGGACCCGATGTGCGGCAGCGGCACGCTGCTGATCGAAGGTGCGCTGATGGCCGCCGACGTTGCGCCCGGCCTGATGCGCCACGGCAGCCTGCCGCCGAGCCGCTGGCTGGGCTTCGACAAGGCCGCCTGGAAGACCATCCAGAGTGAGGCACGTGACCGCGAAGCAGCTGGCCTGGCCGCGCTGAAGCCGGTCATCCACGGTAGCGACATCGACCCGACCGCGATCCAGGCGGCGCGCGAGAACGCTGAAGTTGCCGGCGTCGCCCACGCCATCCGTTTCACTCGCGCAGACGTAGCCGACCTGGCTGCGCCGGAGCAGGAAATTGGCGCGGTAGTCTGCAATCCGCCGTACGACGAGCGCCTGGCCGCCGATCCGGCGTTGTACCGTGCGCTGGGCAACGCGCTGCAGAAGGCGGTGCCGCAGTGGCGTGCGAGCCTGCTGTGCGGCAACGACGAGCTGGCCTTCGCCACTGGCCTGCGTGCGGGCAAGAAGTACCAGATGTTCAACGGTGCGCTGGAATGCGCGCTGATCATCTGCGACCCGATCGCCGTGCCCGGACGCGACCCGGCTCAGCCGCGTGAGCTGAGCGAAGGCGCGCAGATGGTGGCCAACCGCCTGCGCAAGAACCTGAAGAAGTTCAAGAGCTGGCGCGCCCGAGAGGACATCACCTGCTTCCGTGCCTACGATGCCGACCTGCCCGAATATGCGGCGGCCATCGATGTCTACGAAGAAGATGGTGGTCAACGCCGCACCTTCCTGCACGTGCAGGAATATGCCGCGCCGGCCGCGATTCCAGAGAACGACGTGCGTCGTCGCCGCAACGAACTGCTGGCCGCTGCACGGGAAGTGTTCGGCGTGCCGCCGGAGCAGGTGTCGATGAAGTCGCGTGAGCGCGGCAAGGGTGGCAGCAAGTACGGCCGTTTCGAACAGCGTGATGAATTCATCGTGGTGCGCGAGAACAATGCGCTGCTGCAGGTGAACCTGTTCGACTACCTTGATACCGGCCTGTTCCTCGACCATCGCCCGCTGCGCCGGATGATGGCCGAGCAGGCGCGTGGCAAGCGTTTCCTCAACCTGTTCTGCTATACCGGCGTGGCCAGCGTGCAGGCCGCCGTGGCCGGTGCGGCCAGTACCACCAGCGTCGATCTTTCGGCGACTTACCTGCAGTGGTGCTACGACAACCTGGCGTTGAACGGGCAGGGTGGCAACCAGCACCTGCTGGTGCAGGCCGATGCGATGGCATGGCTGGAAGGTGACCGCGGGCAGTACGACGTGATCTTCTGTGACCCGCCGACGTTCTCCAACTCCGCGCGTGCCGACGACTTCGACGTGCAGCGCGAGCAGCTGAAACTGCTGCGCGCAGCAGTGGCGCGACTGGCGCCGGGTGGCGTGCTGTATTTCTCCAACAACTTCCGCCGCTTCAAGCTGGAAGAGAACGCCATCGCCGAATTTGCCCAGTGCCGCGAGATCACCGCGCGCACCATCGGCCCGGATTTCGAGCGCAACGCGCGCATCCACCGCGCGTGGGAACTGAAGCGGTTGGGGTAAGCCGACGCCCGGGGTCGGATCCCCTGCGCGAAGCGCAGGGGCTCTGACCCCATCCGGATCTACGTACCAGGGGTCAGAGCCCTTGCGCTGCGCGCAAGGGATCCGGCCCCGGTGGCTCTGCTACACCAACGCCACCAGCAGCCCGATCACGGGCAGTGCCAGGGCCAGTGGTGCGATCCACTTCGGCCGGTACGGGTACAACCCGAACGACAACACCACGCCGCCCACGGTCATCACCCCCAGCCACAGTACCGGGCCTATTGCCCAGCCGTGGTCGACCACGCACAGTGCAAACGCTACCGTCAGTAGCACCCAACCCAGCACCCGCCATTGCGTGCGACGTGCCGGCGCGGCCGCGGCCTTGCCATGCAGGTCATGCTGGTGTTTCTCCATCGCCAGCGACAACGCGGTGAACGCAGAGAACGACAGGGTCAACGCCAGCAACATCATGCGCTGGCCTCCGCTTCGGCGGTTTCCGCAGCGTCCACCGGGGCCTTGGGCGCCGCCGCCGCGGCACGCTTCTTCTTCTCGGCCGCAGACAGCGGCGGCGTCCAGCGCTGCATGCGCCAACCGCACAACGCCAGCATCGCACCGAAGGCGATCATCGACAGGTCAAAGCCGGCCAGCACCCAGTCGCCGTTGCGCAGGGTGTTGCCCAGGTGCGCATGCGTGGTCAGTGCATTGACCACCGGCACCAGCGCGAACGCGGCCGCGCCCAGGTACAGCTGCCATGCCCACATCATCCGCTTGGGCCAGATGAAGGCGGCCAGCAATGCCGCACCCCAGGCATAGAAGAACGTGTTGGCCTCGGCAGTGGAGCGTTCGGCGATGTCCAGCGGCAGCAGGCGATTGCCCCAGAAGTACGCGGCGAACGCGATCGGCAGGCCGGCGACGGTGCCGATGTTCAACGCGTCGACCAGGCGCAGGCCGAAGCCGATGCGGCCACTCTTGGCGTGCTTGGGTCGTTCCTTCACCGCCCACAGCACCACGCCGCTGGCGACCATCAGGCAGCCGACCAGGCCGGACAGGAAGAACAGCGCACGCAGGCCCCAGTCGGCGAAGCGCGCCAGATGCAGGCCGTACAGCACACCACGGGTAGCGGTGGCGCCGCCGGACGGCGGCGTCTCTTCCAGCAGCGTGCCGTTGACCATGTCGTAGCGCACGGCCGGGGTGTCGGTGGACAGGCGCTTGCCGTCACGCTGGCGGATGTCGATCACCGCATTGGCGGCGCCCGGATTGGACACAGTGAAACCGGCCACTTCCACGCCGTGCCAGTGTGCACGCGCGCTGTCCAGCAGCTGCGCGATCGGCAGCGGCGTGGCGTGGCCTTCGGCAGGTGCAGTCACCTCCGGCATGCCGCCGAAGGCTTCGCTGAAGAACTTGTCCTCGTCCTGTGGGTAGGCGACTTTCACCCCCCACGGCAGGTACATGATCATCAGGGTGACGATGCCGGTGTAGGTGATCATCGCGTGGTAGGGCAGGGCCATCACCGCGCTGACGTTGTGGAAATCGAGCCAGGACCGCAGGCCCTTGTCCTTGCGGAAGGTGAAGAAGTCCTTGAAGATTTTCTTGTGGGTGATGACGCCGGTGATGATTGCCACCAGCATGAACATCGCGCAGAAGCCGACCAGGTAGCGCGCCCACAGCACCGGGATGTAGTGCAGGTCGAAATGCAGGCGGTAGAAGAAATCACCGCCTCGGGTCTCGCGGGCCTTCAGTGCCTGCCCGGTGTTCGGGTCCAGTGTTGCGTCGCCGAAGCCACCGCGACGGCCACGGCTGGGGTCGGCCAGCTCCGGCGGCAGCCGCCAGAACATCTGCATGGCCGGGTTGCGCGGCTGCGGCAACGTTACGAACCAGTTCTCGGCCTGCGTGGCATTGGCCTGCAGGTAGTCCACTGCGCGCTGCGCGGCGACGTCGATGCTGACGTTGCTGGAGGGCAGCTCAGGACGCATCCAGCGGCTGATCTCCTCGCGGTAGTAGCTGGCCGTGCCGGCCATGAAGATCAGCAGCAGCAACCAGCCGACCAGCAGGCCGGTCCAGGTGTGCAGCCAGGCCATCGACTGACGGAATCCATTCTTCATGCCCAGGCTCCCAGCATGCGCGCGATGGCTGCCATCAGCAGGGTGGGGGCGAGGATGCCGACCCAGGCACGCAGCGCACTGCGGGTGGCGAACGCCCACAGCGCCGCGCAGGCGGCCACCAGAATGGCCAGCAGCATGCCGGTCAGCACGGTCTGGCCACGCGCGCCGGGCAGCGCCACCGCGCAGAACACGCTGGTCACCGCGGCCAGCGCGTAGCCGCCGAAGATCGCCGCCAGCGAGCGTGACAGCACGCCCCAGCGCGGGTTGGAGAAGAAGGTGCGGGGGCTGGCGGTTGCGGGCGAGCGGTCCACGGCATTCCTGCAGGTTTCAGTGAAAAGGAACCGGCGCACCGCAGCACGCCGGGGTTGGCCATCCGTGGCCGGGCACCCGTCGCAGAACCGGTGCCATCCATCGAGGGTCAGAGCTTCCAGCGCAGTGTCACGGTGACATTGCGTGGCTCGCCCCAGAACACGCCGTCATAGAAACCGACGCGGTTGTAATACTTCTTGTCCAGCAGGTTGTTCACGTTTACCTGCGCGGTGAAGTTCTCGTTGAAGCGATAGCCCGCCGACAGGTTGAGCAGGTAGATGTCGCCCTGTTCGATTGCCACGCGGTCGCGCTTGCCGCTGGTCAGGAAATCCGCACGCGGCTTGTTGCTCAGGCTCCAGATACCGCTCTGCCAGGTGGCGCCTCCGCCCAGCCAGAAGCGGCCTTCAGCGCCGCCCGGTCGCCAGCTGGCGTTGAGGCGGAACAGATCGACCGGGATGACGGTGTTCTGGCGCACGCCCTGCGCATTGCGGCTGACGGTGTGGGTGAAGCCGGCCGCCAGGTTCCAGTTCTCACCAAGGCTGCCTTGTGCTTCGATCTCCCAGCCCTTGACCTTGTTGCCCTTGCCGGTGGAGCGGTAGGCACTGACCCCACCCGGCAGCGAGTTTTCCGGCACCGAGTCGTCGAGCTCGGCAACGTTGTCCTTCTGGCCCTTGAACACGGCCGCGGAAGCATTCAGCAGACCGTCGAAGAACTCGGCCTTGACGCCGGCCTCCCACATGTCACCGACCACCGGTTCGAGGTAGTTGTTGTCCCGGTCACGGTAGTTCTGCGGCTGGAAGATGTCGGTGTAGCTGACGTAGCCGCTGAAGTAGCGGTTGAAGTCGTAGATGAAGCCGGCGTACGGAGTGAGCGAGTCGTCCGGCTTGTAGCCGCCGCGACGCGTATCGGTCAGGCGACCGGCGGCGTCATGGGTGTAGTTCCAGGTGCGCGTTTCCCAGCTGCCGTAGCGCGCGCCGAGCACCGCGGTCAACGGATCGGCCAGCTGCAGGCGCGTCGCCAGATAGGCCGCGCGCTGGCGCAGTTCGTCTTCAGAAGCCAGATAGCCCAGGCGGGTGACCTGCAGCGGCGCGACGTCGCCGTTCCAGCGGTGCCAATCCGGTACACGGGTGTAGCTGTCCGGGTAGGCAGCGGTGTCGGTGGCAGGCACGTCACCCTTGCGCACCGATTGGCCGAAACCGAGCACCAGCTCATGTTCGCGGCCGAACAGCCGGAACGGACCGCCAACGTTGAAGTCGAATACCTGCATGTCGCCGTTCTCGCCGAAGCTGCCGACGAAGGCGCTGATGCCGCTGCCATCGGCATTCGGGTAGCCGGAGGCCCCGTACCACACCGCACCGTCGGTTTCGCGCTTGGAGCGGGTATAGGCGGCCTTAGCGGTCCAGCCGTTGCCCAACTGCTGCTCAAGGCGTGCGAATGCGCTCTTTTCGATGATTGGCCAACTGCTCCAGCGGGCGGACAGGTTGGTCGAGCGCGGCAGGTTGGCGGGCTGGCCGTCGGACCCCCAGTACGGCACCACGCCCCAGGTCACGCCTGTGGTGCGCGGCGACTGGTATTCGTAGCCGGCCTCGAGCAGGGTCGTGTCGGTAATGTCGGCCTGGACGATGCCGTAGAACACGTCCTTGTCCAGTTTGTAGACATCGCGGAACGAGTCGCTCTGCTGTTTGGCCGCCACCACGCGCGCGCGGATGCGGCCGTCGAGCGCAACCGGGCCACCGAGGTCGGCTTCCAGGCGCTGGTTGCCCCAACGCCCGAGGGTCAGGTTGGCGCTCATCTGGAAGCTGTCGGTAGGACGCTTGCGCACGAAGTTGATGGTGCCGGACGGATCGCCGGCACCGGTGGTCAGGCCGGTTGCGCCGCGCACCACTTCGATGCGGTCATAGATCACGCTGTCGGTGTTGGTCTTGATGTACCCACCGAAGGTGTTGAGCATCCCATCGACCTGGAAATTGGTGATGTTGTAGCCGCGCGAGACATAGTTGATGCGCTCGCTGTCGGTGACCGATACCGCCACGCCGGTGACCTGGCCCATCACATCGGACAGCGAGAACAGGCCCATGTCGTCCAGGCGCTGGCGGGTGACCACGGTCATCGACTGCGGCGTCTGGCGCAGCGACAGGCCGAGCTTGGTGGCCGTGCTGGCACGCTTGACCGTATAGCTGTCGACGATATCGCCGTCAGCGGTGACCTGGACCGTATCCAGCGTGCGCGCGGAAGGATCGGCAGTGCCGTCGGCGTGGGCCAGCGGGGCGATCATCAGTGCGGTCACGGCCAGGGCCAGCAGAGTGGGACGAGGGTGGTTCAGCGGCATTGCCATCGGTGCGATTCCATGCAGGACGAAACAAGCGATGGAATGCGCAGACGCAGCAGCCGTGCGCTCCGCGCACGTCGCCCAGCGAGTCCCATCGACGGTGCGCCACCCGTGTAGTGCGGGCGACCCGGTAGTCGGGGGATGTACACGGGCGAAGGGGCGGGTGGGTGCGTGCTTCCGTGCCCCGCTTGGCTAAGCGTACAACCGATCGGCAAATGATAGGCATTCGCATTTCGTTAATCAAGCGTGATGAATTCCGGCCTTTGCGCAGGGCGGGGATCGACTACCGCACGGGCGCCTAGAACCTGAACACCACCGTCGCTGCGTGCAGCAGCAGGCCGATCAGGCCGCCCACCAGAGTGCCGTTGAAGCGGATGAACTGCAGGTCGCGGCCCACGCTCAGTTCCAGCTGTTCGACCAGATGCCGCTCGTCCCAGCTCTTCACGGTCTGCGCGATGTGCGCGGTCACGCCTTCGCGCAGGCGGCCGGTGAGGCGCTGTGCGCCCTCCAGCAGATGCTGGTTGAGCGCCTCGCGCAGGGCCGGGTCGGCCTGCAGGCTGCTGCCCAGCGAGGCGAGGCTGCGCTGCAGGTGGCCGACCAGCGCCGAGTCTTCGCGCTGCAGGTCGCTGCGCAGGCTGGCGTGGATGCGCGCCCACAGACCCAGCACGTAGTCCTGCAGGGCCGGGTGATCGATCATTTCCTGCTTGAGCTGTTCGACGCGTTCGGCCAGGGCCGGGTCCTCGCGCAGGCGCTGCACGTAGTTCTGCAGCCAGCTCTCGTAGTCCTGGCGCAACGGATGCTGCGGCTCGGCCAGCACCTGCTGCAGTTCTTCCAGCACCGCACGCGCCAGTCGCTCGGCCAGGCTGTCGCCGATCTCGTCGATCGGCTTGACCCAGTTCACCGTGCTCGACAATGTCGGCCATTCGCGCTGGATGTAGCGCACGATCAGCTGCGAGGCGCGCTCCTTCACTTCCGGCTGCTCCAGCCAGCGGCCCAGGCGCTGCAGGCCCTCGTCCAGCACGCGCTGGTGGCGGCCATCGGCGGTCAGCAGGGCCAGCAGCTCACCGGCGGTTGAGGCGGCATTCCACTGCCGCAGCTGCTGCACCACGAACGCATGGAGCTGCCGGCGCACGGCGGCTTCGTCGAAGAAGTCCAGCGCCTGCAGCGCCCAGCCGCGGGCCATGTCGGCCAGCATCCGCGAGCGCGCCGGATCGGCCAGCCAACTGCCGAGGCGGCTGGCCGGATCGAACACCTGCAGCTTGGCCAGCAGCACCTGCGGTTCCAGGAACTGGTCGCGCACGAACAGGGCGAGGCTGTCGCCGATGCGTTCCTTGCTGCGCGGGATGATTGCCGTATGCGGGATCGGCAGGCCCATCGGCCGCCGGAACAGGGCAACGACCGCGAACCAGTCGGCCAGTGCGCCTACGGCTGCTGCTTCGCAGAAGGCCGAAACCCAGGCCCAGATGCCGCGCTCGCCCTGCCAGTGGCTGACCGCGAAACCGGCCAGCATCAACAGCAGCAGGCCCAGCGCGAGGGCTTTCAGGCGCCGCAGCTGTGCGCGGCGCGGATCGTTGGCAGGCGTCATGGCGGAAGTCTAACCGGCACGGCATGAGCATCTGGTAGTGCCGGCCGCTGGCCGGCATCCGCAACGCACCCGGTACGTTCATGGGGTTGCCGGCCAGCGGCCGGCACTACCCGTTGCTTCAGAGCGCTTCGAGCTGCTTGCGCAGCGCGGCCAGCTGCGCGCGCAGGGTGTCGTTCTCGCGGGTCAGCGCGACCACGCGGCGGCGCAGCGCCGGGGCATCCTCGCCAAGCTGCTCCAGTGCCGACAGCACCTCGGCGTCGCGGCTGGCGATCTGCTCCTCGTCCGCTTCCTCGAAGTCCATCTCGGCTGCTTCCGGCTTCGGTGCGCGCGGCTTGCGCTTGGACTCGCGCACGCGCTTGGCGGCCTGCTTCAGCTCGTCCTTGCCACCAGCGGCAGCGGCGCGCTGTTCGTCTTCGGGCAGGTCCGCCACGGCAGCGGCGGCGCTGATCGAGATCACGCCTGCCTTCACCGCTTCCACTACCTCGGCCGCGGCCTGGGCGTGGATGCGTTCGATCATGCCGACCTGGCTGGTGCTCAGCTTGGCCTCGCGCGCCAACTCGGCACGGCTGATCTTCGGCGCCGGTTCCCACGGCGGGCTGTCCTCACCGGTCTCCTCGACCGCCTCGGCGGTGCCGTCGCTCTCGCGCTGCAGCTGGGCCTGCTCGACGTGCTTGCGGGCGGCCAGGATGTCGCGCTTGCGCAGCGCCAGCACGCCGCGCTGGAAGTCGGACACGCTCCGGCGGCCCAGGTGCTGCTCGATCATCCACAGGTGCACGTCTTCCATGCTCTGGAAGCGGGTGTTCTGCACGGTATTGAAGGGCAGGCCATGCTTCTGGCAGATGCCGAAACGGTTGTGGCCATCGACCAGCACATCACCCCACAGCACCAGCGCATCGCGGCAGCCCTCGGCCAGGATGCTGCGCTCCAGCGCGTCATGTTCGTCCGCGGTCAGCGGGTCGATGTAGGCCTTGAGTTCTTCTTTGACGACGATATCCATGGGCACGGCAACGAGCAGGAGCGGAACCGACCATTGTACCCGCTCGACGCTGCCGGCCCGGGCTCAGGCGGTGGCCCGGATCATCTCGCCCAGGGTGCCGGTGATCTGGTCGATCTGCGCCTTGTCCACGATCAGCGGCGGCGACAGCGCAATGATGTCGCCGGTACAGCGCACCAGCAGCCGTCCGTCGTGGAAGCAGCGCCGGAACACCTCGTAGCCGCGGCTGCCCGGCGCATCCCGGCGCGGCGCCAGTTCGACCGCACCGACCAGCCCGAAGTTGCGGATATCGATCACGTTGGGCAGGGCCTGCAGGGCATGCAGCCGCTCCTGCCAGTACTCGCCCAGCTCGATGGCACGCTCGAACAGGCGTTCTTCCGCGTAGACGTCCAGCGTGGCCAGCGCCGCCGCGCAGGCCAGTGGATGGCCAGAGTTGGTGTAGCCATGGAACAGCTCGATGGCCTGCGGCGGCGCCTGCATCAGGGCCGCATGCACGGCATCGCTGACCAGCACGCCGCCCAGTGGCACCGCGCCGTTGCTGACCGCCTTGGCGAAGGTCAGCAGGTCCGGAGTGACCCCGAAGCGCTGCGCGGCGAAGGGCATGCCGACCCGGCCGAAACCGGTGATGACCTCGTCGAACACCAGCAGGATGCCGTGGTGGTCGCAGAGCTCGCGCAGGCGCTGCAGGTAGCCCGGCGCGGGCAGGATCACCCCGGCAGATCCGGCGATGGGTTCAACGAACACCGCCGCGATGGTCGAGGCATCGTGCAGGGCGATCAGCCGTTCCAGGTCGTCGGCCAGCTCCGCGCCCTGGCGCGGCAGGCCCTTGCTGAACGCATTGCGCGGCAGGTCCAGGGTGTGCCGCAGGTAGTCCACACCACCCAGCTGCAGGCCGAACGCTTTGCGGTTGTTGGGCAGCCCACTCAGCGCCATGCCGCCGAAGCCCACCCCGTGGTAAGCCTTCTCGCGGCTGATGAAACGGGTGCGCTGGCCCTCGCCGCGCTGGCGGTGGTAGGCCAGCACGATCTTCATCGCGGTATCCACCGCCTCGGAGCCGGAACTGGTGAAGAACACATGGTTGAGCGGAGGCGGCGCCAATGCCGCCAGCCGCTGTGCCAGCGCGAATGCCGGCGGCGACCCCATCTGGAACGCGGGCGAGTAATCCAGGGTACGCGCCTGCTCGACGATGGCGTTGACGATGTGCGGCCGCGCGTGGCCGGCATTGCAGCACCACAGGCCGGCGGTGCCGTCGAGGATCTGGCGGCCGTCGACGTCCTCGTAGTGCATGCCTTCGGCCCGTACCAGCATGCGCGGTGCGGCCTTGTACTGGCGGTTGGCGGTGAACGGCATCCAGTACGCGTCCAGTGACTCGGGGCGCTGGGTGGCCAGGTCGTGCAGGTCGCTTTCGGGACGCTTCATGCCAGCTCCATCGGGTCCGATGCGATGAATGTAGCGCAGCTGCGTCACGGCGGAGTCGCGGCGGCCCCGGTATAACCAAGGCTCGTTGAATGTTGGAGCTTCCCATGGCCGATTTCCCCGACCGCAGCCATTGGCAGGCGCTGGTCCTCCAGCTGTCGATGCCGGGCCAGGCCTTCATCGACGGCCGCTATGTCGATGCCGCCAGCGGCGCCCGCTTCGACTGCATCAGCCCGATCGACGGTCGCGTGCTGGGCGCGGTCGCCGACTGCGACGCGCAGGATGTCGAACGCGCGGTACTCGCCGCGCGGCGCAGCTTCGATGTGGGCCACTGGTCGCAGGCGAGCCCGGCGCATCGCAAGCGCGTGCTGCTGGCGCTGGCGGCATTGGTGGAAACGCACGCCGATGAACTGGCCCTGCTGGAAACCCTGGACATGGGCAAGCCGGTGCGTGACGCCCGCCGTATCGACTTGCCCGGCGTGGTGCGCTGCCTGACCTGGACCGCCGAAGCCGTGGACAAGCTGTATGGCGAAATCGCGCCCACCGGCCCGCACGAGCTGGGCCTGGTCACGCGCGAGGCTGCCGGCGTGGTGGCCGCCATCGTGCCGTGGAATTTCCCGCTGCTGATGGCCTGCTGGAAGATCGCGCCGGCACTGGCGATGGGCAACTCGGTCGTGCTCAAGCCTTCCGAGCGGTCGCCGCTGAGTGCGTTGCGGCTGGCGGCGCTGGCCGCCGAAGCGGGCCTGCCCGAGGGTGTGCTGAACGTGCTGCCGGGCCAGGGTGCGCGCGTCGGCGAACCGCTGGCCCTGCACATGGACGTGGACGTGCTGGCGTTCACCGGCTCCACTGCCACTGGCGCCAAGCTGCTGGAGTACTCAGGCCGGTCCAATCTCAAGCGGGTCTGGCTGGAATGCGGCGGCAAGAGCCCGCACGTGGTGTTCGCCGACGCGCCCGACCTCGATGCAGCGGCGAAGGGCGTGGCGCAGGGCATCTTCTTCAACCAGGGCGAAGTCTGTACCGCCGGTTCGCGGCTGCTGGTGCAACGCTCGATCCGCGAGGACTTCGTGCACCAGGTGATCGCTTATGGCCAGCACATGCAGCCGCGTCATCCACTGGAGCCCGATGCACCGATGGGCGCGCTGGTCGATGCCGCGCACGTGGACAAGGTGCTGGCCGACATCGCGCGGGCCGAAGGCGAGGGTGCCCGGCTGTTGCTGGGAGGCCATCGTGCCGAGGTCGAGGCGGGTGGTTGCTACGTGCAGCCCACCGTGTTCGACCAGGTGCGGCCGGAGCAGGCATTGGCACGCGAGGAAGTGTTCGGGCCGGTGTTGGCCGTGCTCGGTTTCGAGGACGAGGCCGAAGCGGTGCGCGTGGCCAATGACAGCCGCTACGGCCTGGCCGCCGGACTGTGGACGCGTGACCTGGGTCGCGCCCATCGGGTCGCGCGCCAGCTGCGCGCCGGTAGTGTATGGGTGAATGGCTGGGACGGCGGGGACATGACCGCACCGTTCGGCGGCTACAAGCAGTCCGGCAACGGCCGTGACAAGTCTCTGCATGCGTTCGACAAGTACAGCGAGATCAAGGCTACCTGGATCCAGTTGTAACGATGCGGCTGCTCGGCTCTACATAAAGCATACAGCTGTCGAGCTACCGGCAGCGGGCGCTCACCTGCAGCACTGCCGCACGCAGCACGTCGCGGTCGGCTTCTTCGACGGCGTTCTGGAAATAGTCCATGTCCTGCTTGCCCAGCTCGCACGGGTCGACGATGTACCCCGGTGGCCACAAACCCAGCAGCTGTGCCACGCCATGCACGATCTGCTCGGGGGTCATCTGCCGACGGATCCGGAAGTAATTGCGGCGCGGCGCGAACGCGGGATGGACCTCGCGCCGACCGATCAGGCGCGGCGCCACGCCCGCTGCGCTGATGCCGTCGCCGCCATTGATGCTGCCCGCAGGCAGGTCCAGCATCAGTGGCGCCATTGCAGGCGATTCCTCGAACGCGGGTGTGCTGGCATCGTTAGGTGCCGCCGGGGGCGGGCGTGGCGCTGTCGATGCGGCCGGGCGCGCTGCCTCTGCGGTGGGCTGCGCCGGGTGCGGTTGCGCAGGCACGGGCTGCTTCGGTGGCAGCCAGTACAACGTCATCCTGGCGCCTTCGTCGCTGCGCAGCGTCATCCTGCCACTGCCCAGCAGCCACACTGCGATCAACCCATGCACCAGCAGCACCACCAGCCATGCCGCCATGCGCGGCAGCTTCGGCGAATCGGACCACGACAGTGCGACTGCAGTCATCGGCAAAGCATCCATGCAGGGACCGGTGGCGCAGCCTAGCGGGCGGCCCGAAAAATTCCGTTGGCATCGGTGTCGGCTGAAACCATCGCCCCGTGCGGCCACCGGCCCGTGGCAGAATCGGGCGATCCGCCGTTACCCGTGTTGCCGATGTCGACGATCACCGCTGCCGCACCGCCCGTGAATTCCCCCCGCCGTGTCCTGCTGGCCAGCCTGATCGGCACCACCATCGAGTTCTTCGATTTCTACATCTACGCCACGGCCGCGGTGCTGGTGTTCCCGCACCTGTTCTTCCCGGACAGCAGTGATCAGGCGGCGCTGCTGCAATCACTGGCGACCTTCGCGGTCGCGTTCATCGCGCGCCCAGTGGGCTCGGCGGTGTTTGGCCACTTCGGCGACCGCATCGGCCGCAAGGCCACGCTGGTGGCCGCGTTGCTGACCATGGGCGTGTCCACGGTGCTGATCGGCCTGCTGCCGACCCATGCGCAGATTGGGCTGTGGGCGCCGGCACTGCTGGCGCTGTGCCGTTTCGGCCAGGGCCTGGGGCTGGGCGGCGAGTGGGGTGGGGCGGTGCTGCTGGCCACCGAGAACGCACCACCGGGCAAGCGCGCCTGGTACGGCATGTTCCCGCAGCTGGGCGCACCGCTGGGCTTCCTGCTGTCGGCCGGCATCTTCCTGGTGCTGGGCCGCTGCCTGAGCCAGGACGACTTCCTGCAATGGGGCTGGCGCATTCCGTTCGTGGCCAGCGCGTTGCTGGTCGGCCTCGGCCTGTGGGTGCGCCTGAACATCCACGAGACGCCCGATTTCAAGCAGGCGCTGGAGCGCAAGGCGCCGGTGCGCCTGCCGATGTGGATCGTCCTGCGCGACCACGCCGTGCCAATGCTGCTGGGCACGCTGGGTGCGTTCGCCACCTTCGTGCTGTTCTACCTGATGACGGTGTTCAGCCTTGGCCATGGCACGGCGGTGCTCGGCTACAGCCGTGAGCAGTTCCTGCTGATGCAGATGGCCGGCATGCTGTTCTTCGCGCTGGGCATTCCGCTGTCGGCACGCTATGGCGACCGCTGGGGCACGCGCCGCACGATGATCGTCGCCAGTCTGCTGATCATCGGTTTCGGCGTACTGTTCGCGCCGCTGTTCCAGCCGCACAGCCCGTGGCTGGTCACCGGTTTCCTGTGCCTGGGCCTGTTCCTGATGGGCCTGACCTACGGCCCCTGCGGCACCTTCCTGGCCGAGATCTACCCTGTGGAAGTGCGCTACACCGGTGCCTCGTTGTCGTTCAACCTGGCCGGCATCCTTGGTGCGGCGCCGGCGCCGTACCTGGCCACCTGGCTGGCCGAACGCTTCGGCCTGGTCGCGGTGGGCTACTACCTGTGCCTGACCGCGGTGGCGACCCTGTGCGCGCTGATCGCGCTGCATCGGCGCGCCCTGAGGCTCAACCAAAGAAGCGCTTGAGCGTGCGCCCCAGCCAACCGCCGCCCTGGTGTTCGCGGGCGAACTGGTTCAGGTGCGCCTTGACCTGTTCGGCATAGGCCTGGTCATCGCCGCGGATGTGATTGAACAGCCAGCGCGAGAGCATGGTGCGCAGCTCGTCACTGATGTCTTCGCCGGCCTGGAAGCGCGTGCGGTATTCCGATACCCGCTTGATGAAGACCTCATGCACGCGCTTGTGCGCGGCACAGAACGGATAGCCCGCTTCCTCCATCAGTTCTTCTTCGAATGCGAAGTGCGACATGGTGTAGTCCACCACCTCGTCGATCACTTCACCCACCGCCGCACGCTGCATGCTGGTCTGTGCCACGTGCAGGTGGTTGAGCATCTCGATGATGCGGCGATGTTGCTGATCGATCACATCGATGCCGATGTTCAGATCGTCCTGCCAGACCAGTAGTGCCATCCCCGGCTCCCCTTCATGCGTATGTCGGGGCCGACTGTAGGGCCGCCGCGCCTGGGCGGCGTTGATCTGGATCAAAACAGGCCGGTCAGGGCAGGGCGGGCTCGCGCGGGCGCAGCTGGCTGGCCACCGTGGTGCAGGTGACCCGGTTGCGGCCACCGGCCTTGGCCAGGTACAGCTGGCGGTCGGCCTCGGAGATCAGCCGGTGCAGTGCATCACGCTGCGGGCGCAGGCAGCACAGGCCGATGCTGACCGTCATGCGCAGGGTGGCGGTGCCGATGTCCACTTCCAGTGCGGCAATGCGCTGACGCAGTTCCTCGAAGTACTGCAGTGCCTCCTCCTGTTCCATGTCCGGCACCAGCAGGCAGAACTCCTCGCCACCGAAGCGTGCGATCAGGTCCTGGCTGCGCGCGTGCGCGGCCACTGCACCGGCCACCGCGCGCAGCGCATCATCGCCGGCCTCGTGGCCGTGGGTGTCGTTGATGTGCTTGAAATGATCGATGTCGATCATCGCCACCGCCACGCACTGGCCATGCAGCTGCAGCTGCGGCAACTGGCGCTGGCTTTGTTCCAGGAAGCAGCGGCGGTTGGGCAGGCCGGTAAGGAAGTCGCGGGTGGCCAGATCCTGCAGGGTGCCGATCAGTTCCAGCTGGTCCACGTTCTGGGAGACGCGGCAGAAGAACTCTTCGCGCGAGAATGGCTTGCGCAGGAAGTCATTGGCACCGTTCTTCAGGAAGCGCGGGATCAGCGAGGCGTCGGTGTTGCCGGAGATGCCGATCACCGCCACCTTGTCGCGCGAGCGCAGGGTGCGCAGGCGGCGGGTGAATTCCACGCCCTGCATGCCGGGCATTTCCTGATCGACCACCGCCAGGCGGATTGCCGGATGCGCCTCGATCGCGGCCAGGCCCTCGTTGCCGTCGGCGGCTTCATGCACCTCATGGCCGTACATGCGCAGCAGGGCGGCGGCATAGCCACGCGCGGAGGGCGAATCGTCCACCACCAGCGCGGCGATGCGGCGGTTGCGTTCCAGCCGCTGCACCAGCCACACCAGGTAGTCGATGCTGCCGGGGGTGTTCTTCAGCACGTAGTCGATGATCTGCTGCTGCAGCACGCGCTTGCGCAGGTCCTCGTCATACACGCCGCTGACCACCACGGTGGGCAGGTCACGCTTGAGGAAGAACTCGACCACCGTGTCGCGGTCGCCATCGGCCAATACCAGCCCGGTCAGCACCAGGAACCAGCCGCCCCCTTCGCTGAGCAGGCGGTCTGCCTCGGCCAGGGTGGAGGCGATCACCACCGGCAGTTCCAGGCGTTGCTCGATGGCTTCGCGCAGCATGCCGGTAAAGGCACGGGAATTTTCGACCAGCAGGATCCGCTGTGGCAACGGATCGGCCAGGTCGCCATCGACGGCGGCCTGCGGCAGGACGGGCATGATGCGGTGGCTCACGAAGGAGGGCTCGGCACGGATAGCGGCGGTTTCGGGCGTAACTTTAGCCGGAGCCCTCGCTTGTGGACATATCTGCCCTGCGTGGTTCGGAGCAGTGCATCGGTTATCTTTGGGACGATAGAGTCAGGTTCGAAGGCTGCCTTCATGGCGCTCACAGTGCGGCATGGTTATGCTGGGTCGCACCACCCCTACTGGTGTCTTGGACACGACTGCGTCGAACGAAGGAACCCTTCAAGCGAGGTCGAGCGCCGTCCAGTCGTGGGGTGGCGAAACGGAATTGCCTGGAGCTGTCTTTCCAACCATCCATGGGGGTGAGCGTGAGATTTTCTGAATTGCGAGTGTTGCTTCCTGCCGCTGTCCTGCTTTCTGTGTCCGCTTTCAGCGCATCAGCGTGTTGCCCCAGTGGCGACAACGGAATTCATATGGCTCGGAGCGGTCTGGGAGAATCTCTGCCGGAAGCCACGAATCTGAGTTTGAACCCAAACTGGCTTGTCTATGGGTTCGAGCGTGATGGGATCAGTTACTACCAAGTGAATGATCTCTCGGGTCAGGTCGTGCTGATCGTGGGAAATGTCGACGCCACGTTCTGGACGCTGCCGGCTGGTAAGAGTGCCGCAAAGGTATCTTTGCCTTCGCATCGACTGAGTTTGCCCGAGAGGGTTGTCCGACGCGTGGTGTTCCAGAGTGCTCAGTTCTCGTTGGTTGTCTATGGAGAAGGTGCGAGCGCTGTATGGGTCGTCGAGTCTGTGGGTACCGCAGGCTGAGGACACTTTCGTTGGCGCCACGATTGCGCATATCGAAGAAGCAGGAGCCGGGGGGCGGCTCCTGCCATGCTCTGATCATCCGGGCCTTCCGTTCTAGTGGCTGGCGACAGTCAGGCTATGTCCGCTCGGCTTGTCCAGGCAGCCTGCATGCTGCTTTGCGCGCTGCCGGCTGCTGTCTCCAAGAGCAGCACACGTACGCAGTTCCCTTCGCAGTGCACTTTCCCTCCATAGGCTTGTGCGCGGGAGCTCAGACGTTCAACAGCCAGCCTTGTTGTGTCGACGAGCAGATCGCGATCAGGGTCCAGCAGTGCGATTCTGAGCAAAATTCCTTGTTGACCTTTCAGTTTCCCGCAACGAGCACGTATCTGGATCTGTCCTTGTTCCTGCTTGAGCAGCAATGAGACAGCCTCGGTGAGAGTGCGGTAGGCCGCCAGCTGCAAGGCAATACTCAGTTTGCAGGGATCCCCGGTCAGGAAGGGAGATGTGACCCTGTGTGTCTGATTCCAGCTTTCACGAATGCCGCTGACCTGCAGGGCCAGGTAGAGACCAACGTGCTCGACCTCGGTCGGATAGACCATGCTGGTCAATTCGCGGAACTGGCGGGAATGTGCGGTGGATGTGAGAAGTAGATCCAGTGCCGGAGAGTGATGGCCATGTGTCTTCAACAGGTCGGCTGTCCTGCTCAAGGAGGCTTCAATGCCGTCCGCGATTCTCCTGAGGTCCAGGGCACGCTCCCGTAGATCCATTTCGCTCGCCATATGAGCGGACCTTGATAGTCGAGCGGCCTGGTTCCCGTCTACGTCTCTACGCCCCCGCTGATGATAGTGCCGGCTGATGCGTGAGCCGAGTGCCAGCAGCCCGGTGCCTGCAATGGCAATCAGCTGCTGTGTTGTGAAGGTTCGCTCATCGTATGAGCCAAGGAGGCCGGATGTAGGAGTAACCACTGCAATGAGAATGTTCAACAGGGGAACGCCAATGGCTGCTCCCTGCCAGCCATGAATACATGTCAACACGATCACTGGCAGCGCCATGGTCAACTGCAGACTTGTCTTGCTTGCATCCGACAAGCCCGGGGCCATTGCGGTAATCAGACCCAGCCCCAGCATTACTGCAAGAGCGGCGACTGTTGGAGGAGAGCGCCAGCGTCCCCATTCGTCCATTGCATGGCGCCTGCTCCAGAGAACTGCCAGTGGCGCAACCGTCAGGATGGCGATGTAGTCACCAAGGACGAAGCGTACAGCCCTTGTCGCAACCGGCACGCTTGAAGGGTTCTCTGAAAGCAGGTGAGACAGTCCAAGCTTCAGGGCGGTGGCAATCACGGCGGCTGACACTGCGACCGAAAGCAGCCATCCATCTGCCCTGGCAGTCATGAATTTTCGATGCGCATACACAACCAGAGCAACGGCTGGCAGCAGGAATGCCGAACCCAGGATTACCCATGCCAGCCCATACTCATCTATCAACGGGTACCGCAGTTTTGCGAAGTACGCGTATTCACCAATAAGCAGGTAGGGCCAGAGGCGAGGTGGACACACAAGCAAAGCTGCTACACGGATGCCGGCAGGCAGGTAAAACTGGTCCAGCGAGACCCGCCAAGCGGCCCAACAAGTAATCGCGTACATCGCGGCAATCGCCAGCCCCAAGGGCCGCACGCGGAACGTCAGTTCAATTCCCCTCTTCCACCAATTCAACCCAAGCCTCCATTGCTCGTGACATGGCGGCGGCCCCATTGCTTGTTTGAACGCGCCATTGGGTGACAGTATCCATAGAAGCTCGGGGGCGCAATCACACGAGCTGGACCGCCTTGGCGGGGAGCAAGGGGTGCGCCGAACAAAGATCACCCTCGAGTAGTGATCTGCATCTCGTTTCTATGGGGGTGTCAGGTCGCGGCCCGCGGAGCACCTGGATCGATGGAGCGTGTAAGTCCCCCCAAAGCTTCGGTAGCGCTCTCTTGGCTGGAATCTCCCGGCGCTTCCGTCAACACGATCCTGAGTCTGTTGCCACTCACGACCATGTGGCCACCATGCACAAGAATTCGGCCCAGCAACTGCTCATTTGCCAGTTCCGTGGTCCGGATTCCCAAAGATTCGTTCCGACCCACGAGGGCTACGCAGATGAATACACCCGACTTTCGGGCGAAATATCCGCAGCGAATACTGACCGAAATCTGTCCGGATTCGCATCTCAGTAGGAGTGATACCGCGTCAACCACGAGCCGGTAGGCCGCAAGCTGCAGGCCGACTCCCAGCGCGCAGGGATCACCCATCAACCTGGGTTGCCCGATTCGATGCGTGGCATTCCACGCCTCACGCACTCCACCCGCCTGCAAGGCCACGTACAAGCCCAGCCGTTCCAGAGCAGCGGGATAGATCATGCTGGCCTGTGCCCGGAACAGGCGCGAATGTACCTCCGAGGTATGCCGCAGGCTGTCGGCCACAGCGTGATGACCCTGCGCATGCAGCCAGTTCACCATTTCATTCAGTGAAAGATCCATGCCATCGCCCAGCTGGCGCAGATGGGCCGCGCGCTCACGCAGGTCCATCTCGCTGGCCAGATGCGAATTCCGTGCGAGCTGCAGGGCCGCTCTGCCATCTTCCTCGCGCAACCGGTGCTGGTTCTGGAAGTGGGTGATGCGCGCACCCAGCAGCAGCAGGGCGATGCTGGCGATGGCCATGGCCTGCTGGGTAGCGAAAGTGGCCGGGTCGAATGCCGTCGGATGGTCGGCGGGGGCGCTCAGACCAAGAATGGTGTTCACGGCGGCGACACCGATGGCCGCACCGCGCCATCCCAGCAGGCAGGTCAGGGCGATTGCGGGAATAGGCAGGATCAACAACAACTGCAGCGAGCCAGGCGCCGTGATCGAGGCAGGTACCGGAGTCGCCTGCAGGCCAACGACCAGCATGGCTGCGAGTGCTCCTGCCACAGCAGCAACAGACCGGGCCGTCCATTTTTCCTCGGCGCGGCGGATCCACAGCAACGCCAGAGGCGCGAGGATCAGGATGCCGGTGAAGTCGCCCAGCGCATAGCGCAACACGTTGGTGAGAAATGTCGCGTTATGCAAGGGCTCCCAGAGCAGGTACGAGATTCCCAGGTTGAGCAGGCTGATGATCGTCGCAGCGCATACCGCGATGGAGATCACGCCGAGGATCGTGGTGCGCGCAAGCAGCTTCCGGTGCAGGCGCACGATCAGCATCACGGCGGGCATCAGGAACACCGAGGCCAGGATCACCCAGGTCAGGTTGTATTTGCTGATCAGGGGGATGCGCAGATGCGCGAAGTAGGCGTATTCACCAATCAGCAGGTAGGGCCAAAGACGGGGCGGGCACAACAGCAGTGCTGCCACCCGCACGCCGGCAGGCAGGAAGAATTGATCCAGCGACAGCTTGCGCGCGCCCCAGCACGCGAGGGCATAGATCAGCGCCAGCGCCAGCCCCTCGGGGCTGACCCGTATCCTCACCAGCAGGCCGTCCTTCCACCACTGCATCCACGTGCTCCCCCAGCTCCTGCCCTGATTATGTGGTTGGGAAGGGTCCCGCTACCACAGCGCATCCCGCAATTTGTACCAGGACATCGCCGCCACCAGCAGCGGTGTGCGCAGCAGCCGGCCGCCGGGGAAGGGGGCATGCCGCAGGCGCTGGAACACGTCAAGGCGCTCACTCTGGCCGGCAATCGCGGCGGCGATCACCTCGCCGGCCAGCCCGGCGGAGGCCACGCCATGGCCGGAGAAGCCCTGTGCGAAGTACAGGTTGCCATCCAGCCGGCCCCAGTGCGGGGCGCGGTTGCGGGTGATGTCCACGTAACCGCCCCAGACCTGGTCCAGGGCCACGTCGGCCAGCTGCGGGAACACCTGGTGCATGCGCCGCTGCATCACGCCGCGCAGGCCGGGTGGGGGCAGGGCCGAGTAGCTGGCGCGGCCGCCAAACAGCAGCCGGTGGTCGTGGCTGAGACGGAAGTAATCCAGTGCCCAAGCGGTGTCGGCCACGGCCATATTGTTGCCAATCAGCGCCCGGGCGCGTTCAGCACCCAGCGGTTCGCTGGCACCGATATAGGTGCCGACCGGCATGATCCGCCGCTCCAGCTCAGGTAGCAGGCCCTGCAGCCAGGCGTTGCCGGCCACCACCAGATGCGCAGCGCGCACGCTGCCCTGAGCGGTATGCAGGGCAGGCTGCGGTCCGCGCTGCACGCGGGTCACTGGGGAGTTCTCGTGGATCACCACGCCAGCGGCGCGCGCTGCATCGGCCAGTCCGCGGGCATAGGCCAGGGGCTGCAGGTGCGCGCTGAACGGATCGAACATCGCTGCGCGGTAGCGCGGGCTGTCCAGTTGTGCGCGCAGGGCATCACGGTCCCACCACTGCATGGGGTAGTCGTAGTGGCGTTGCAGATGCTCGCAGTTGGCCCGCAGGTCGCGCTCATGGCGTTCGCGGATCGCGACGCTGGCGTGGCCTTGCACCCAATGACAGTTGATGCCATGGCGATCGATGCGTGCGCGCATCGCCTGCACCGCGTCGCGTGACCAGTCGAACAGGTGGCGCGCGTCGTCGCGGCCGAGCTGGCGCTCCAGTTCGTCCACCTCGCAACCATAGCCGACCAGTGCCTGGCCGCCGTTGCGGCCGGACGCGCCCCAGCCGATCCGCTGCGCCTCCAGCACCACTACGCGCTGTCCACCCGCGGCCAGCTCCAGCGCGGCGGTCAGGCCGGTGTAGCCGGCGCCAAGCACCGCGACATCGGCCTGCACGTCGCCCTGCAGTGGGGGCAGTGCGGGTGGTTCGGGCAGGCTGGCGGCATACCAGCTGGGCGGGAAGGCGGCGCTCACCGCCGGCCTCGCAGGCGCAGTACGGAAGGACGGAGCGGGGGAGGACGATCAACGTTCACACGACTAGTTTCGCCGATGCGTGACGGCCATGGTGTGACGGCGACGACTTGCCGCATTCGCGGGCCGACGGGTAACGTGTCGGCACGCCAAGGAGTTTTCCCATGCGCCGCCTGCCCTGGGTGGGCCTGCCCACCGACAGCACCGTGCTCGGCCATCATCGTTTCGCGGTGGCCGGCGAGAAGTATGTGCGCGCGCTGGCCGATGCAGCCGAGGTCACACCGGTGGTACTGCCGAGCCTGCAGCCTCCGTTGCCGGCTGGCGACTGGCTGCACGGGCTCGATGGCTTGCTGTTGACTGGTGCGGTCAGCAACATCGAACCGCAGCACTACGAGGGCGGCCGCAGCTGGCCCGGCAATCCGCATGACCCGGCCCGCGATGCCAATGCGTTTGCGTTGCTGCACGAAGCGCTTTCGCTGGACATGCCGGTGCTGGCGATCTGCCGCGGCTTCCAGGAACTGAACGTCGTGCTCGGTGGCAGCCTGCATCCGCAGGTGCATGCCGTGCCGGGCCTGGCCGACCACCGCGAAGACCCGCAGGCGCCGGTGGATGTGCAGTACGGGCCGGCCCATGCGGTCACCCTGGTCGCCGATGGCTGGCTGGCGCAGTGGCATGGAGGCGATCGCGTGCAGGTCAATTCGGTGCATGGGCAGGGCATTGCGCGCCTCGCCGAAGGCCTGCAGGTCGAGGCCTGGGCCGACGATGGTCTGATCGAGGCTGCACGCAGTCCGCACCATCGTTTCGTGCTCGGCGTACAGTGGCACCCGGAATGGCGTGTCATGCAGGCGCCGTTCTATCACGCTATTTTCCGTGCGTTCGGCCAAGCTTGCCGGCAGCACCAACAGAACCGACTGGATTCCCGATGAGTTCCCGAACGCGCCCGCGCAAGACGGCCACGCCCCCCGCACCGCAGGAAAGCAGTCTGCTGCGCTGGCTGAAGGAGCGGCGCATCACCGAGGTCGAATGCCTGGTGCCGGATATCACCGGCAATGCCCGCGGCAAGATCATTCCCGCCGATAAGTTCTCGCATGATTACGGGACGCGCTTGCCGGAAGGCATTTTCGCGACCACCGTCACCGGCGAGTTCCCGGACGATTACTACGACCTGACCTCGCCTTCGGATTCGGACATGATCCTGCGTCCGGATCCGGATACCGTGCGCATGGTGCCGTGGGCCACCGATCCGACCGCGCAGGTCATCCACGATTGCTACACCAAGACCGGCGAGCCGCACGAGCTGGCTCCGCGCAACGTGCTGCGACGGGTGCTGGACGCTTACACGGAGCTGGGCCTGCGCCCGGTGGTAGCGCCGGAGCTGGAGTTCTTCCTGGTGCAGAAGAACACCGATCCCGATTTCCCGCTGCTGCCGCCGGCCGGTCGCTCGGGGCGGCCGGAAACGGCCCGCCAGTCCTACTCGATCGATGCGGTCAACGAATTCGACCCCATCCTTGACCTGATGTACGACTACTGTGATGCGATGAAGCTGGACGTGGATACGCTCATCCACGAGTCCGGCGCGGCGCAGCTGGAAGTCAACTTCACCCATGCCAACGCCATGGACCTGGCCGACCAGGTGTTCCTGTTCAAGCGCACCATGCGCGAATCGGCGATGCGTCACGGGGTGTATGCCACCTTCCTGGCCAAGCCGATGGAGAACGAGCCGGGCAGTGCCATGCACATCCACCAGAGCCTGCTGCGGATCAGCGATGGTCAGAACGTGTTCACCGGCGAACATGGCGGGGAAGATTTCAGCCCGTTGTTCGCCCACTACCTGGCTGGCCTGCAGAAGTATGTGCCGATGGCCATGGCGTTCTTCGCGCCGAACGTGAATTCCTACCGCCGGCTGGTGTTTGGCGAGGTCTCGCCGAGCAACGTGCACTGGGGTTTCGACAACCGCACCTGCGGCCTGCGCGTGCCCTTGGATACGCCGGAGAACATGCGTGTGGAGAGCCGCTTCGCCGGTTCCGACGCCAACCCTTACCTGGCGATGGCTGCGACCCTGGCCTGTGGCCTGCTCGGTATCCGCGAGCGGCTGGCACCGGATGCACCGGTGACCGGCAGCGCCAAGGAGCTGGGCTACAACCTGCCGCGCTCGCTGGGTGAAGCGCTGGACGGGCTGGAGCAGTGCAGCGAGCTGCAGGCCCTGCTGGGCGAGCGCTTCTGCCGTGCCTACATTTCGGTCAAGCGCAAGGAATACGAGACCTTTTTCCGGGTCATCAGTTCGTGGGAGCGCGAGTTCCTGCTGCTGAACGTCTGAGCATCTGGAATAGAAAAATCCGCCGCCGGGGGGTAGGCTGGCACCCGTCGCCGGCCCCGCCGGCCCCCCTTCCCGCATTCTGGAGCACCCGATGAAGCTGCGTATCCTCACGCTCGGCCTGGCCTCCGCCATGCTTGCCGCCTGCAGCGGTGGCAACGGCGGCGCGCAGGACAGCCAGGTCCTGAACGTCTACAACTACAGCGACTACATCGCCGAGGACACCATCCCGACCTTCGAGAAGGAGAGCGGGATCAAGGTGACCTACGATGTGTTCGACAGCGATGAGATGGTCGAGACCAAGCTGCTGGCCGGCAACAGCGGCTACGACGTGGTGGTGCCGACACTGAACTTCTTCGGTCGCCAGATCCAGGCGGGCGTGTTCCTGCCGCTGGACAAGAGCAAGATCCCCAACCTGGCCAACCTCGACCCGGCGGTGATGAAACGCATCGCCACCCAGGATCCGGGCAACCAGTACGGCGTGCCGTACATGATCGGCACTACCGGCATCGGCTACAACGTGGAGATGCTGAAGCAGCGCTTCGGCGGCAGCGCCGACATCGCCAACAGCTGGGACCTGGTGTTCAAGCCGGAGAACATCAGCAAGATGAAGGACTGCGGCGTGACCATCCTGGACACGCCGGCGGACATGATCCCGATCGCGCTGCACTACCTGGGCCTGGACCCGCACAGTGGCGATCCGGCCGAGCTGCAGAAGGCGGCTGACCTGCTGAAGTCGATCCGCCCGTACGTGCAGAACTTCCACTCCTCGCAGTACGTGGGGTCGCTTGCCAATGGCGGTACCTGCCTGGTGGTCGGCTGGTCGGGTGACATCATCCAGGCCCGCGACCGCGCCGAGGAGGCCAGCAACGGCGTGCACGTGGCCTATTCGATCCCGAAGGAAGGCGCCCCGCAGTGGTTCGACATGCTGGCGATCCCGAAGGATGCCAAGCACCCGGAAGCGGCCTACGCGTTCATCAATTACCTGCTGCAGCCGAAGGTTGCCGCGGCCAACACCAACTTCATCCACTACGCCAACCCGGTGCCGACTGCGACCCCGCTGGTGGATGAGGCGATCCGTACCGACCCGACCATCTACCCGCCGGCCGACGTGGCCGAGAAGATGTTCACGTACTCGATCAACACGCCGGAGACCGACAAGCTCTACACCCGGCTGTGGACCGAGGTGAAGACCGGCCGCTAAGCCGGTCTGGCGCCGACGGGCCATGCCCGTCGGATTGCTTCATCCTTGGCCCGGCGCGGTACCGCCGCCCTGGCCAAGGTGTCGCAGGATCGCCGGCAACAGGTCGCGCGCATCGCGGCCGCCGTTGCACAGGAACGACGAACTCATCCGCTGCAGGTTGTGCATGCCGATGAAGAACAGCCCCGGCTGCGGGGAAACGCCGAACTCGCCGAGCGGATAGCCGTGTGCATCCAGCGCGCCCCGCACGTCGAGCCACGGCCATTCGGCAACGAAGCCGGTGGCCAGCACCACCGAGCGGATGCCTTCCGCTTGCAGATCCAGCTCGCATGGCGACGGTTCCGGGTCCCAGTGCAGATAGACCTCTTCGGGGATGTAGCGGGCATCGTCGGTGCGCGGTTCGGGGCGTGTGGCGTAGTACGCGCTGGCCAGCGAATTGAGATAGGCGTACTCGGCCCGCGTGGCCTTGATCGCGGTATGCAGCTGCGGGCGCACATCGGCGAAGCGGGCGACGTTTCCTTCGAAGCCCTGCAACCGGCCCAGCAGCCTGATACCCGCGCGGTGCATCGCCAGCAGGCTGATCGAGCTGCCCAGGCCGGCACGTCCCTTGCCGGAGATCAGCGGGAATTCGGCGGTGCGGGCCTTGCGCAGCGCATCCGGTTCTCCGGCCAATACAGCGGCCACTTCACTCACGTGCTGGTGGATGCGCCCGGCCATGTCCCACCAGGTCATCGAGTCCTTGCCGCGCAGCCGGCGGGTATGCGAATGGCGCTCGGCCAGCGACCAGTACACGCTGCGCCCTCTGTCGCGCAGGTCCTGCGCGATCTGTGCGCCGGACTGGCCACCGCCGATGACCAGCACCGAGCCCTCAGGCAGCTGGCGGGGGCTGCGGTAGTCGCCGGAGTGCAGCAGCGCAAGGCCCGGCGCAGGCGCGAACGGGACCCGCGGCATCCGCGCGCGCCGGTATCCGCCGGTAGCGACCACAACCGCACGGGCGTGGATCAGCCCCTCGCTGCTGTCGATTACATAGCCATCAGGCTCACGCGTAACTCGCTGAACCGCACAACCTTCGCTGATCGGCAAGGATCGCTCGTCGGCATAGTCGCGCAGCCGCCGGATCACCTCCGGGGCACCCATGAAGCCCTCTGGGTCATCGCCCGCGTAATCCTGGCCGTGCAGGGCCATCGTCGCGTTGGCGGTGTTGGTCTGGAACGACTCCCAGCGCCGTTGCCAGCTAGCGCCCACGGTTTCGGCCTCCAGCACGCGATGCTCGACGCCGGCTTCCTGCAGGAGCGCGCTGAGGGACAGCCCGGCCTGGCCGGCGCCGATGATGACCAGCGGCAGCGTTGCAGGCAGGGAGCCCGGCAAGCGGGGCGGGAAAGGGGAGGGGCTGTCCGGGGAAGTCACCAGGGTGGGTCCATGCAAGTGCTTGATCCGGGCCATTGCGCGGGGAATGCCCCGGGCCTTCAACAGATCCGGTTCTGAAAAACGTTGCAGAACGGGCCGTCGCCCGTGCTGTCTGGTCGGGACGGCGGCATGGGCGTCCGGGCGAGCCGCGGCCTTTGAGCGGACAGGCCACTATGGCGGGGAAAACCGACACCCCTCGGGGCCCCGGAGCCGGCCAGCGGCCGCTTCCGCCTGCCGCCGTCATATCCCCTGCGCCCACCGGCCGTTAGAATGGCGGCCGCTGTCCACCGCCCGCTCCCGGAGCCCCCATGCCCGTTGAAGCCCAGCCGGTAGCCGCCGTCGTCGACACGACCGGTGCGCCCGGCTATCTCTCCATTCGTGACCTGCGCAAGGAATTCGACGGTTTCGTCGCCGTCGACGACGTCAATCTGGACGTGCGCAAGGGCGAGATCTTTGCCCTGCTCGGTGGCTCCGGCAGTGGCAAATCGACCCTGCTGCGCTGCCTCGGCGGCTTTGAGACGCCTACCAAGGGCAGCATCACCCTCGATGGCCAGCGCCTGGACGCGCTGCCGCCGTACCAGCGGCCGGTCAACATGATGTTCCAGTCCTACGCCCTGTTCCCGCACATGACGGTCGAGCAGAACATCGCCTTCGGCCTGAAGCAGGACGGGATGGCAAAGGACGCGATCAGCAAGCGCGTGGGCGAGATGCTGGACCTGGTGCAGATGGGTCACCTGGGCAAGCGCAAGCCGCACCAGCTGTCCGGCGGCCAGCAGCAGCGCGTGGCGCTGGCGCGGTCGCTGGCCAAGGGGCCGAAGCTGCTGCTGCTGGACGAGCCGATGGGCGCGCTGGACAAGAAGCTGCGTTCGCAGATGCAGCTGGAACTGGTCAGCATCATCGAATCGTCGGGCGTGACCTGTGTGATGGTCACCCACGACCAGGAAGAAGCGATGACCATGGCCACCCGCATCGCAGTGATGGATGCCGGCTGGATCCAGCAGGTCGGCAAGCCGGACGAGGTCTACGAGCAGCCGGCCAACCGCTTCGTCGCGAGCTTCATCGGTTCAGTCAACTCCTTCGACGGCGTGATCGACGAGGACCTGCCGGAGTACGTGACCGTGCGCACCCCGCTGTTCCCCGCGCCGATCTACATCGCCCATGGCATCACCTGCTATGAAGGGCAGCCGGTCGCGTTCGCGCTGCGCCCCGAGAAGGTGATGATCGGCAAGGACGAGCCGGAAGGGCACACCAACAAGGCGCAGGGTGTGATCGAAGACATCGCCTACTTCGGCAGCCACTCGGTCTACCACGTGCGGCTGCCCAGCGGCGCCAAGGTGCTGGCCAACTTCGCCAACTCGCAGCGCTGGGCCAGCGATGGCCTGACCTGGGGCGACGAAGTGTGGGTGCATTGGCGCGACAACGATGGCGTGGTGCTGACCTCATGAGCGTCGCCGGCCTGAAGCGCTGGCTGCCGGGGCTGCGTGCCACGGTGATCGGCATTCCGTACCTGTGGCTGCTGCTGTTCTTCGCAGTGCCGTTCCTGATCGTGCTGATGATCAGCTTCTCGCACAGCCGGGTCGGCTCGCCGCCGTATACCTGGCTGCTGCAGTACGTGGACGGCGCGTTCTCGCTCAAGCTCAATCTCGAGAACTACCTGGCCCTGTTCCGCGACTCGATCTATGCGCAGGCCTTCCTGAGCTCGATCAAGATCGCGGCCATCTCCACTTTCCTGACCCTGCTGATCGGCTACCCGATGGCCTATGCCATCGCCCGTCTGTCGCCGGCCGCGCGCAACGTGGCAATGATGCTGGTGGTGCTGCCGTCGTGGACCTCGTTCCTGATCCGCGTGTATGCGTGGAAGGCGATCCTGGACCGCAACGGCCTGCTCGACCAGTTCCTGCAGTACACCGGCTTGCAATCGCTGATGACCAGCATGGGCCTGCCCAAGCTGCAGCTGATCGACACCCCGACCGCGGCCTACATCGGCATCGTGTACTGCTACCTGCCGTTCATGGTGCTGCCGCTGTACGCCAACCTGGTCAAGCACGACCATCGCCTGCTGGAAGCAGCCTACGACCTCGGCGCCAAGCCGTGGCAGGCGTTCCTGCGCATCACCCTGCCGCTGTCCAAGGCCGGCATCATCGCCGGTTGCATGCTGGTGATGATCCCGGCGATCGGCGAATTCGTGATTCCGGAAATGCTGGGTGGCTCGGAAACGCTGATGGTCGGCCGCCAGCTGTGGAATGAATTCTTCAACAACCGCAACTGGCCGGGCGCCTCGGCGATGGCGGTGGCGATGATCCTGTTGCTGCTGGTACCGATCCTGCTGTTCAACCGATCCCAGCAGCGCCTGCTGGAAGGGAAGCAGGCATGAGCCCGCGTTCCGCCAAGGGCCTGGGGCTGGGCGTGCTGCTGCTCGGCTTCGCCTTCCTGTACCTGCCGATCCTGTTGTTGATGTTCTATTCGTTCAACAGGTCGCGGCTGGCGATGGTCTGGGCCGGGTTCTCCACCCGCGCCTACAGCGACCTGTTTGCCGACCGCGCGCTGATGGATGCGATGTGGACCAGCCTGGTGGTGGCGTTCTGGACCGCCTGTACCGCCACCGTGCTGGGCACGCTGGCGGCGATGGTGATGACGCGCTTCAAGCGCTTCCGTGGCAAGCCGCTGTTCGGCGCGCTGGTGACCGCGCCGCTGGTGATGCCGGATGTGATCCTCGGCTTCTCGCTGATGGCGCTGCTGGCCTCGATGGGTGCGATTCCCGGCTTCCCGGCACGTGGCTTGACCACCATCTGGATCGCCCACGTCACCTTCACCCTGTGCTTCGTCACCGTGGTGGTGTCCTCGCGCCTGCAGGAAATGGACCTGTCGCTGGAAGAAGCCGCAATGGACCTGGGCGCGAGCCGGCTGACCGTGTTCGGGCGCATCACCCTGCCGATCATCGCACCGGCGCTGGTGGCCGGTTGGCTGCTGGCGTTCACCCTGTCGCTGGATGACGTGGTGGTGGCCAGCTTCGTCGCCACACCGGGCTCGACTACGCTGCCGATGAAGGTGTTCGCCTCGGTGCGCATGGGCATCAGCCCGAAGATCAACGCGTTGGCCACCCTGCTGGTGTCGGCGGTGTCGATCGCCGCGGTGATCGGCTGGTACATCAACGCGCGTGCCGAGAAACGGCGCCAGCGCGACCTGCAGCTGGCACGCCAGGACAACGGCTGAGCACACGGTTTGTCGACAGCGTCGGCAACATCCGGCTCACGGCCGGCGGCGCACAATGGGGGTCTACCAGATGGAGATCCCCCATGACCGTCGAGATTGTCGACCCGGCCACCGGCCAGGTGACCTATCGCCATGAACTGATGGGTGCTGCCGACATCGAGCAGCGCCTGCAGGCCGCCGCCGATGCATTCCCCGGCTGGGCCGAGCGCTCGCTGCAGGAACGGGGGGCGATCCTCAAGCAGATCGCTGGCCAACTGCGTGCGCGCCGCGATGATCTGCAACAGGCGATGACCCACGAGATGGGCAAGCTCAAGGCGGAGGCGTTGGCCGAGGTCGACAAGTGCGCGGCGGCCTGCGAGTTCTACGCCGACCACGCCGCTGATTACCTCAAGCCGCAGCTGATCGACACCGAAGCCCAGCGCAGCTATGTGCGCTACGAGCCGATCGGCTGCGTGTTCGCGGTGATGCCGTGGAATTTCCCGATCTGGCAGGTGTTCCGTTTCCTCGCTCCGGCGTTCATGGCCGGCAACGTGGCCCTGCTCAAGCACGCCAGCAATGTGCCCCAGTGTGCCGACCTGATCCTGGCGGTATGCCGTGACGGTGGCCTGCCGGATGGCGTGTTCGATGTACTGCACATCGACAACGACCAGGCGGCCGACGTGCTGCGCGATGCACGGGTAAAGGCGGTGACCCTGACTGGCAGCGAACGGGCAGGGCGCTCGATTGCGTCCAACGCGGGCAGCCAGCTGAAGAAGTCGGTGATGGAGCTCGGGGGCAGCGATGCCTTCGTGGTGCTAGACGATGCCGACCTCGACAAGACCGTGGCGGCGGCGGTGAAGTCGCGTTTCGACAACAGCGGTCAGACCTGCATCGCGGCCAAGCGCTTCATCGTGGTCGAGGCGGTGGCCGATGAGTTCACCCGTCGTTTCGTTGAAGCTGCGGGCGAGCGCCAATACGGTGATCCCGACGAGCGCGGCACCACGCTGGCACCCATGGCCCGCGCTGATCTACGCGACGAACTGCACAAGCAGGTGCAGGCCAGTGTGGCCAAGGGCGCGCGGGTGCTGGTGGGTGGTGAGCCGATTGCGGGCACGCATGCCGGCTATCCGGCCACCGTGCTCGATCAGGTCGGCCCGGGCATGCCTGCCTACGACGAGGAACTGTTCGGTCCGGTCGCTGCGGTGATCCGGGTCAAGGACGAGGCCGAGGCGCTGCGCGTGGCCAACGACACCCGTTTTGGCCTGGGCGGCAGCGTGTGGACGCGCGATCCAGTGCGCGGCGAACGTTTCGCGCAACGCATGGAATGCGGCGCGGCGTTCGTCAACGCCATCGTCAAGAG
Source organism: Stenotrophomonas sp. GW821-FHT09E08 (assembly GCF_059416125.1). Lineage (NCBI taxonomy): Bacteria > Pseudomonadati > Pseudomonadota > Gammaproteobacteria > Lysobacterales > Lysobacteraceae > Stenotrophomonas > Stenotrophomonas sp. GW821-FHT09E08. The sequence continues at coordinate 75,917 of NZ_JBWKOO010000001.1, read as the reverse complement.
CGATGCGCGCTTGCCGTTCGGTGGCAGCAAGCAGTCCGGTTTCGGCCGTGAACTGGCCGACCACGGCATCCATGAGTTCATGAACATCAAGACCGTCTACGTGGCTTGATGCCGAACGGTAGTGCCGGCCGCTGGCCGGCATTGCCTGGTTGCCGGCCCGCGGCCGGCACTACCCAAAGCGGGCTACAACCACTTCGCGCGCTTGAACAACCGGTACAACCCGACGCACACCCCACCCACGCCAACGATCATCAGCGGGTAGGACCACGGCTCGCTCAACTCCGGCATGTGGCTGAAGTTCATGCCATACCAGCTGGTGATCAGCGTCGGCGCCGCCAGCAGCGCCGCCCATGCACCCAGCCGCTTCACCGTCTCGCCCTGCGCCAGCGTCACCAGCGACAGGTTTACGCTCAGTGCGGTGCCCAGCATCTCGCGCAGGGTGTCGATCACATCGCTGATGCGTACTGCGTGGTCGTGCACGTCGCGGATGTACAGCTTCACTTCGTCGGGGATCAGTTCGCCCTGGTAGCGGCGCAGCTGAGCCAGTACGTCCTGCAGTGGCGCCACCGCCATCCGCATCTTGTTCAGTTCGCGCTTGAGCTCGTACAGCCGCACCACGGTGCTGCGCTTGTAGTTGTCGGCGAAGATGTCCTTTTCCAGCAGCTCCAGGGTGTCGCGGAAGCGGTGCACGATGGGCAGGTAGTTGTCGACCACGAAGTCGGCCACCGCGTACAGGCAGTACGACGGGCCCATCTTCAGCAGCTGCGGCTCGCGTTCCACCCGCGCACGCACCGGCGCGTAGGACAGCGAAGCACCATGGCGCACCGTGACCAGGAAGCGCGGGCCGAGGAAGGCGTGGGTTTCGCCGTACTGGATACGCTCGTCGACCATCTGCGCGGTGGTCACCACCACGAACATTGAGTTGCCGTAGGTTTCGACCTTGGGCCGCTGGTGCGCGTTGCGCGCATCCTCGATGGCCAGGTCGTGCAGGCAGAATTCCTCCTGCAGTTTCAGCAGCACATCGTCGTTGGGGTCGTACAGGCCGACCCAGACGAAGCCGTTGCCACTGGCGATGACGTCGCTGATGGCATCCAGGCTGATGTCGTGGCGTTTGCCCTCGTCATCGTAGTGGACGCAGTTGATGACGCAGGCGGGGTTGGCCGAAGCAGGTGCGGAAGCGGAGGCGGGCAATGACATGCCCGCCATCGTGCGTCAGTGCCGTGTTTCCGACAAGTGAGGACGCCGGCCCAGTACCCAGGCCAGGGCCACATGGACCGGCAGCAGCAGCACGATCCACTGCACGTTGTACTGCGCCTGCAGGCTCAGCCAGTGCAGCACCAGCGCGGCCACTGCCTGTACCGCCAGCAGCCACAGCACGATCCTGAACATGCGGCCCGGCACACGTCGGCGCAGCAGGGCGATCGCACCCGGCAGCAGCAGCACCGCCAGCGGCGAGAGCAACAGCAGGTTGCGGTTGGCCCATGCGGCGTAGTGGATGCTGAAGCCCCACAGGAACACCAGCACGCCACCGAACAGGGCGCACAGCAGCCAGAACGGCAGGGCCAGCCCCGCCAGCAGGCGCGGGCGGTTGCGCAGCGCCAGCACGCCAGCGGCGATTACCAGGCCGCACAGCAGCCACGGCCACCAACGGCGTGCGAACTCCTTCGGCTCCGGGTCGATGCGGTGCGGCAGCAGTTCCTGTTCGGACTGCACCAGCGGACGGCCATCGCTGTTGCGTGCCTGGCGCAGTGCATCTGCCAGGCGCATCGGCACGAAGGCTTCCTGCCAGCGCGACAGCGGCTGGTCGGCGAACGGCCCGAGGCCTACATCGAAGCCCAGCCACATCCACGGTGCCGGCGATGCCAGGCGAACCGATTCACTGCGGTAGGTATTGCCACGCGAGCGGCCCGACAGCTGCGAGTGCAGGCCACCGCCGAGTGCCTTGTCCACCGTGTCGCGCACCATCGTCGCGCAGTTGGCGGTGTAGTAGTCGTAGTGGTAGCGCGCATTTTCCGGCTTGGCCCGCTCGGCCAGGTCGGCGGCCAGCGCACGTGCCTGGTCCGGGCGCAGGTCCAGCCACTGCACGCTGGCGCCACGGCCGGTCTCGTCGTAGTACGACAGGTCCTGCTGCAACGGCAGCGCCACCAGGTAATACATCATGTCGCCGCGTGCGAAGCGGCTGATGAAATCGTCCTCGGACGGGTCGAAGTAGCCGAAGTTGTAGGAGGTCGCCTCGCCGCTGACCGGATCAAGCACCACGATGGCGTCATGGCCGAAGCGTTCGAAGAACACCGTGCCCGGCTGCATGGTCACCACGCCGATGCGCGGGGCAGGGGCTTCAGCGTGGGTCGCGGGTCCGGCAGGCGTGGCTGCCGCAGGCTGTGCGAAGGCGGCCAGCGGCAGGGCCATGGCCAGCACGCACAGTGCCAGCCACAGCGTCAGGATCAGGCCGCGGCGCTTCAAGCGTCGTCCTGCGCGTCCGGCGGCAGCACGGTCACGTGGAAGGCCTGCACCCGGCGCGCATCGGCGCGGGCCACGCGGAACATGAAACGGTCCAGCGCCAGCTCGTCACCGACTTCCGGTAGATGGCCCACGGCCTCGGTGACCAGGCCGCCGATGGTGTCGTAGTCCTCGTCGGAGAACGTCGCGCCGAATCGCTCGTTGAAGTCGCCGATCGGGGTCAGCGCGTCGACCACGTACTGGCCGTCGGACTGGATGGCGATCTGTGCCGAGGGATCTTCAGCTTCGTCATGCTCGTCGTCGATGTCGCCGACGATCTGTTCCAGCACGTCTTCGATGGTGACCAGGCCGGCGACACCGCCGTACTCGTCGACCACGATGGCCATGTGGTTGCGCGACAGGCGGAACTCCTTGAGAAGCACGTTGAGCTTCTTGGCCTCCGGAATCAGCACCGCTGGGCGCAGCAGCTCACGCACGTTGGCCGGGCCGTTGTCGGCAACCACGCCGCGCAGCAGGTCCTTGGCCAGCAGGATGCCAAGGATGTCGTCCTTGTTCTCGCCGTGCACCGGGAAGCGCGAATGGCCGGATTCGACCACCTGCTTCATCAGTTCCAGGAAGGGCGCTTCGACCGGCAGCGAGACCATCTGCGAGCGCGAAATCATCACGTCGCCCACGGTCAGCTCGGCCACCGAAATGGCGCCTTCCATCATCTTCAGGGTATCGGCGGCGATCAGACCCTCTTCCTGCGCGGTGTGCAGGACAGCGACCAGCTCGTCGCGGGTGTGGGGTTCGCCGGAGAAGGCGGAGGTCAGGCGTTCAAGCCAGCCGCGCTTCTTTTCACTGTGCTCCGCGGGGGAGCTACTACTGTCGTCTTCTGACATCTCTGGAAAAAAGGCACCCGGCAGGCCGGGCGTTGGCCCAAGTCTAGCAGGATGTGGCGGCCTGTCAGTTACCGACGCTGCCCGGTCCAGTGATCGGCGGCGGGGCCAGTTCGGGCCGGGGGGCTGCCTCCTCGGGCAGGTCCAGGCTGTAGGTGCAGCCGGCCAGGGTCTTGCCGGGGTGGGAGGCCACGGTGGAGACGCTGAGGATGATCGACTCGATCTGGGCCTCGCCGGTCTTCGGGTCGGTCATATCGCGGCTGACCAGCTCGCGCCCGGCCATGAACTTGCCGCCCTGGTCGTAGCCGGTCTCCAGTTCCAGCTGCTTGGCCAGCGGCCGCGGGTCGGCCTGGTCGAGGACGGCCATGATGCTGGCGCCGGCCACGGCCACCCGCTCGGTGACTGTGCCAAATACGCTGATCGGCTGGGCCAGGCGGTACTCGCTCATGAACTGGTTGCCCTGAGGCAGCGGCTGCAGGCCCTGGGCCACGGCTTTCAGCGGGTCGGCCAGCAGCGGCGCCAGCGCGGCGTGCTGGGCCACACCCAGGCGGCATTCGATCAGCGCCGGCAGGTCCAGGCTGGCCGCGAAGGCAGACGGGGCCGCAAGGGCACACAGCAGGGGCAGGCAGCAGCGCAATGACACGAGCGGTTTCCGCGGGCGGGGGCCGCCATCATAGCTCCGGCGAACGCCCGGAAGGCGGGGTGAGAAGGCGCAGGAAGCCGACCATCGCCCGCCGTACGACCATCAGCGACAGGGTCAGCACGACCGCAAGCATGGCGACCTGCATCAACTGCCCCGCGATGCGCGCCACGGTCGGCCACAGGCCCGGGCTGGTCAGCCAGGGCATCAGTTCCGCTGCCGCGATCCTGGCCACTTTCATGTAGATCACGGCCAGCACGAACAGCACCAGCAGCGCGGTGCGGCTGGCATGGAAGAACGGCAGCGCGTTTACGGAGCGGCCCAGACGGCGGTGCAGGATCATTCGCCACAGGACCGGAAGGGTCAGTGCACCCACCAGCACCAGCACCATCGACGTTTCCCACATTCCGGGAACATGGACCGGCTCGCGTTCGCCGGTGAGATGCGGGCCGATCAAGCCGATCGCCAGCCCGATCAGCAGACAGACGGGCGACAGCAGGGCCAGGCCGCGCAGCAGCCAGTGGCTGCCGGCGGGATCACGGGCGCCGATGCGTTGAACGGCATAGGCACCGAGCACCACCAGGACGGCAAACAGGCTGGCGCCAATCAGAAACGGAATGAAGCTGCCGTGCGAGGTCATCCTTGTTCCTCCGGTTTCTGGCCCCGGGCATGGGGCATTGGGGGCGTTTCCCGCTCAGCGCTCGCCAGCGTACGGATCGGCGATGCCGAGCTCGGCCAGGATGTCACGCTCCAGCTGTTCCATCGCCTCGGCTTCCTTGTCGTCTTCGTGGTCCCAGCCGAGCAGGTGCAGCACGCCGTGCACGGTCAGGTGCGCGTAGTGCGCGTTGAGCGCCTTGCCCTGTTCGTCGGCCTCGCGGGCCACCACCGGTGCGCAGATCACCAGGTCACCGAGCAGTGGGAACTTCACGCCCTTGGGCAGGCCTTCGGGCACTTCGGCCGGGAAGCTGAGCACGTTGGTCGCGTAGTCCTTGCCACGGTAATGGCGGTTCAGCGACTGCCCTTCCTTGGCATCGACCACGCGGATGGCCAGGTCGGCCTCGCGGATGCGGCCCTTCAGCGCAGCGGCCACCCACTTGCGGAAGCTCACGGCCGCCGGCAGGCCGGCACGCGGCAGGGCGTAACTGACGGCGACGTCCAGTCGCACGGGACCACGGGTCATGGAGTTGCTCCAGGTTGGATCTGATGCAGGTCGCGGCGGTCGTAGGCACTGACGATACGCGCCACCAGCGGGTGGCGCACCACGTCGCGGGATTCGAAGAAGGTGAAGCTCACGCCCTCGACCTCGCGCAGCACATCGATGGCATCACGAAGGCCGGACTTCACATGCTTGGGCAGATCGGTCTGGGTCAGGTCACCGGTGACCACTGCGGTCGAGCCATAGCCCAGGCGGGTCAGGAACATCTTCATCTGCTCGATGGTGGTGTTCTGTGCTTCGTCCAGGATCACGAATGCATCGTTGAGCGTGCGGCCGCGCATATAGGCCAGCGGTGCGATCTCGATGACGTTGCGCTCGAGCAGCTTCACCACCTTTTCCACACCCATCATCTCGTACAGGGCGTCGTACAGCGGTCGCAGGTAGGGGTCGACCTTCTGGCTCAGGTCGCCGGGCAGGAAGCCCAGCTTCTCGCCGGCTTCCACTGCCGGGCGCACCAGGATCAGCCGCTGCACCCGCGACTCGTTCAGCGCCTCGACCGCGCTGGCTACGGCCAGGAAGGTCTTGCCGGTGCCGGCCGGGCCGATACCGAAGTTGATGTCGTGGCTGGCGATCTGGTGCAGGTAGCGGCTCTGGTTGGCACCACGTCCGCGCACCGTGCCGCGCTTGACCTTGATTGCCACGTCCTGTGCTTCGTAGGAGCGCTCGGCGATCTGCTCGACATTGGCCTGCGCCAGGCGCAGATGGATGGCGTGGTTGTCGAAGGTGGTCTCACCGGCTTCGGCGTACAGCGCCTCGACCAGCTTCTGCGCCTCGACGATGGCCTCGTTCGGCCCGCTGATGCGGAACACGAAGCCACGGTTGGCGATCTCCACGCCGAGCTTCAGCTCGATCTGGCGCAGGTGGCCATCGAAGGGGCCGCACAGGTTGGCCAATCGCTCGTTGTCTTCCGGCGACAGGGTGAAGTCTCGATGATCGATGCTTTTCATTGCTTTGGGTGGGGCGGAAGCCTTCCACCGCAGTGTATTCAGGGAGGACAAGGGTAGCGCGCGCACGGGGCGCACGGCCAGCAGGAGGGCGATACAGCGTTTTCCACACCCGGTGTGGACGGGAGCTGAGGAAACCTGTGGATAGACCTCTGCAGTGCTTGTGCCACAAGCCTCATGAGAAGGTGGTGAAAAAATCGTCACGGACGCAAGGGCTCCCGCATCGAAAGGACAAACGCGTCGCAAGGAGGCTACTTCGCAGCGCACTCCGGGATTCATCGTGATGGCAGCGCATGTTCCACTGCCAGGCGAGCAACGGGAGCGTACCGTGCCGGTTTTCCACACCCGCTGTGGAATGATGCTGAATCAACCTGTGGATAGGTGGCTCAGACCCTTGTCGCAAGGGCTTCGCCACACCGTGGTGAAAAAACCGTCAGGGCTGATCGGGATCATTGTGGGTGCACGGAGCACATGGCACCGTAGCGCCGTCGCAGGAGGGGCTGGCATGGATATAGGCAACGGCATGCGTCGAATTGGGCTGGTAGGCATCGGTCTGCTGGCAGGGTGTGGGCAGGCACCGCCCACCGCACTGGGCACGCTGGAATGGGACCGGATCACGGTGCCGGCGCCGGCAGCCGAAGTAATCGCCACGGTGGACGTGCACGAAGGCCAGCAGGTCAAGGCCGGCGCGGTGCTGATGCAGCTCGACCCGGCCCGCGGCGACGCGCAGTTCGCTGCCGCTCAGGCCGACACGGCCCGAGCGAAGGCGCAACTGGAAGAACTGAAGATCGGACCGCGCCAGGAGCAGATCGCGCAGGCAAAGGCACAGCTGACCGCATTGCGCGCACAGGCCGCCGAGGCCAGTGCCTACTACCGCCGGGTGCAGCCGTTGGCGCAGCAGCGCCTGATCGCCGCCGCCGAACTGGACCGCGCACGCGCCGCCGCCGGCAATGCCGAGGCCAGCGTGCATGCTGCCGAGCAGGCCTGGCTGGAGCTGGTGCACGGCAGTCGCGTGCAGGACATCGCCCAGGGCCAGGCCACCGCCGAAGCCGCACAGGCACAACAGGTCGTGCAGGGGGTCAATCTGCAGAAGCTGCAGCTGCGCGCGCCACGCGATGGCGTGGTCGATGCCTTGCCGTATCGGCAGGGTGACCAGGCCCCCATCGGCGCACCGCTGGCGGTGATGCTGGTCGGCGAGCGTCCCTACGCGCGTGTCTACCTGCCGCAGCCGCTGCGCCTGCAGGTCACCGTGGGGCAGGCCGCACAGGTGCAGTTGGAAGGGGGCGGCACCGTGCTGAAGGGGCGCGTGCGTTCGATCCGCAGCGAGCCCTCGTTCACGCCGTACTACGCACTGACCGGCGACGACGTCGCGCGCTTGAGCTATCTGGCCGAGATCGAAGTGGACGAGGCTGCGGACATGCAGAAGCTCCCGGCCGGGTTGCCGGTGCAGGTGCGCTTCTGAACACCAGTGAGGACATCGCGGTCCGCGCACGAGGGCTGACGCGTCGCTTCGGCGAACTTCTGGCCGTGGACAACGTCGACCTGACCGTGCCGCGCGGCCAGGTCTACGGCTTCCTGGGCCCGAACGGGTCCGGCAAGTCGACCACCATCCGCATGCTGTGCGGCCTGCTGGAACCCAGCGCAGGGCAGATCGAGGTGCTGGGACTGGCGGTGCCCGAGCAGGCAGAGGCGCTGCGCCGGCGCATCGGCTACATGACCCAGCGCTTCTCGCTGTACGAAGACCTGTCGGTGCGCGAGAACCTGGAATTCCTCGCCGCCATCCAGGACCTGCCGCGCGCGCAGGCCCGGCAGCGGATCGAAGCGCTGCTGCAGCAGTACCGCCTGCAGGACCGGCAGCCGCAGTTGGCCGGCACCCTCAGCGGTGGGCAGAAGCAGCGCCTGGCGCTGGCCGGTGCGGTGATACATGGGCCGGAACTGCTGTTCCTGGACGAGCCAACCAGCGCGGTCGATCCGGAATCGCGCCGCGATTTCTGGGAGGCCCTGTTCGAGCTGGCCGACGCCGGTACCACCGTTCTGGTTTCAACCCATTACATGGACGAAGCCGAGCGCTGCCACCGGCTGGCGATTCTCGATCGTGGCGCACTGGTGGCCGACGGCACGCCGGACGAGCTGTGTGCGCAGCTGCAAGGCCGCACGTTGCAGGTCACGTCGGTGCAACCGCGTCAGGCCAGCCGCGCGCTCGCCGCATTGCCAGGCGTGCTGAGCGTGGCGCAGATCGGGACTCAGCTGCGCGTGCTGTGCAGTGAGGAGATCGCAGATGTTGCTGAGCTGCGCCATGCACTGGCCGGTGCCGATCCGCAGGCCAGCATTGAGCCGGTGGCGCCGAACCTGGAAGACGTCTTCGTGGCCGCCACCCGCGGCCGCGGCCGGGAGCCGGCGGCATGAACCTGCGCCGGCTGTGGGCGATCATGCTCAAGGAACTGCGGCAGCTGCGCCGCGACCGCATCACGCTGGCGATGATCGTCGGCATTCCGGTAATGCAGCTGCTGCTGTTCGGCTACGCGATCAATCTCAACCTGCGCCATCTCAACGCCGGTGTCGCCGACCAGGCCAACAGTGCGGCGTCGCGTGCGCTGGTGCAGGACATGGTGGCCACTGGTGTGATCACGCCGCGCAGCGACACCTACACGCCTGATGAGCTGATGCAGGCGTTGCGCCGTGGCGAGATCAGTGTCGGTATCGTGGTGCCGGCCGACTTCGAGCGGCGCCGTTTCGATGGACGCGAGGCGGTACAGGTGCTGGTCGATGGCAGCGACACGGTTGTACAGAGCGCGGCGATCCAGCTGGCGCAGGTGCCGCTGGAGACACGACCGACCAGCAACGCGCGGCCACTACGCGAAGGCAGCATCGCCGGTGGTCCGATCAGTGTGACAAGTTTCTACAACCCGCAGCGGCGTTCGGCAGTGAACATCGTGCCGGGCCTGATCGGGGTGATCCTGACCATGACCCTGGTGATGTTCACTGCCGTGGCGGTGGTGCGCGAACGCGAGCGCGGCAACATGGAACTGCTGATCGCCACGCCGGTGTCACGCAGCGAACTGATGGTCGGCAAGGTGCTGCCCTATGCGGCCATCGGCCTGCTGCAGACTACGCTGGTGCTGCTGCTTGGCACATGGCTGTTCCAGGTGCCGATCCGCGGCAGCCTGTTGGACATCTACCTGGCGGCGGTGCTGCTGGTGCTGGCCAACCTGGCGTTGGGCCTGCTGATTTCCACGCGCGCACGCTCGCAGTTCCAGGCCATGCAGATGACGCTGTTCCTGTTCCTGCCGTCGATCCTGCTGTCGGGCTTCATGTTCCCGTTCGCGGGCATGCCGCGGCCGGTGCAGTGGCTGGCCGAGGTGCTTCCGCTGACCCATTTCCTGCGACTGGTGCGCGGCATCATGCTGCGCGGGGCCTCGCTGTGGGAGCTGTGGCACGACGCGCTGGCGCTGCTGGCCTTCATCGTGGTGATGATGACGCTGGCAATCCTGCGCTTCCGCAAGCGGCTGGATTGACGTGGCCGGGGTCGGATCCCCACAGGGGCTCTGACCCCAATGATCGGTGCAACGGGTCGGAGCCCCTGCGGGGATCCGACCCTGCCGGTCAGCCCGCCACCGCGCGCGCGCGCAGCGAATTGGTCAGCGCTTCGGTGATCACCACGTCCACGAACTGGCCGATCAGCCGCGCCGGTGCCGGGAAGTTAACCGAACGCATGTTCTCGGTCTTGCCGGTCAGCTCGTTCGGGTTCTTGCGCGAAGGACCTTCCACCAGCACGGTCTGCACGGTGCCGACCATCTTTTCGGAGATGCCGGCGGCATGCGCATTGATGCGTTCCTGCAGACGCGACAGGCGTGCGTGCTTCTCGGCGTCGCTGATCGTGTCCTCCAGGTCCGCAGCCGGGGTGCCCGGGCGACGCGAATAGATGAAGGAGAAGCTGTGGTCGAAGCCGATGTCTTCGATCAGCTTCATGGTCTTCTCGAAGTCGGCATCGGTCTCGCCGGGGAAGCCGACGATGAAGTCCGAGCTGATCGAGATGTCCGGGCGCACCGCGCGCAGTTTGCGGATCTTCGACTTGAATTCCAGTGCGGTGTAACCACGCTTCATCGCCGACAGCACGCGGTCGCTGCCGGCCTGCACCGGCAGGTGCAGGAAGTTGGCCAGCTGCGGCACGTCGCGGAACGCATCGATCAGCGAATCGCTGAATTCCAGCGGGTGCGAGGTGGTGAAGCGGATGCGACCGACACCGTCGATCTCGGCGATGGTGCGGATCAGCAGGCCGAGGTCGGCAAATTCGCCGTCGCCATACGGGCCGCGGTAGGCATTGACGTTCTGGCCGAGCAGGTTGATCTCGCGCACGCCCTGCGCGGCCAGCTGCGCCACTTCCACCACCACGTCCTCGAACGGGCGGCTGACCTCGGTGCCGCGGGTGTAAGGCACCACGCAGAACGAGCAGTACTTGGAACAGCCTTCCATGATCGAGACGAAGGCCGAGGCACCGTCGGCGCGCGGCTCGGGCAGGCGGTCGAACTTCTCGATCTCGGGGAAGCTGATGTCCACCTGCGGACGCTTCTGCTCGCGCCGTGCGCGGATCAGTTCCGGCAGGCGGTGCAGGGTCTGCGGGCCGAACACCAGGTCGACGAACGGCGCGCGCTTGATGATCGCTTCGCCTTCCTGCGAGGCGACGCAGCCGCCCACGCCGATGATGACTTCACGGCCCTTGTTCTTCAGGCCCTTCCACACGCCCAGCTGGCTGAATACCTTTTCCTGCGCCTTCTCACGGATGGAGCAGGTGTTGACCAGGATGACGTCGGCGTCGTCCGGGCTGTCGGTCAGTTCCAGGCCATCGCTGGCGGCAAGCACGTCGGCCATCTTGGCCGAGTCGTACTCGTTCATCTGGCAACCGTGGGTCTTGATGTACAGCTTGCCCTTGACCTGGTCAGGCTTGCGCGGACCAGCGGGCAGGGCAACGAGCGGGGTACCGCCCGGCGCGGCGGGCGGAAAGACGTCTGGCGTCCCGGTCATGGCGCTTAATCCATTCGGGTGGCGGGAAAGCGGGCAATTCTACCCGCATCCTGCGCCCCCCGCCGCGCCTGTGTAGAGCCGAGCCCACGCTCGGCTGCTCCTCCATCACCTACGTGGCAGCCAGGCATGGCCTGGCTCTGCTGAAACCCAAGCCGAGCGTGGGCTCGGCTCTACAAGGGGGCTCTGCTTAAGCCGCCACCAGCTCTGCATCGATCTGACGCGAGCGGTCAAAGGCGGTCATCGCGCTCATTCGCGCGATGTAGTCAGCCGTGGCCGGCGCCGGCTGCACCAGGCCGAAGGCGGTGGTCCAGGCCAGTGCATTGCCCCACAGCACGTCGGCGGCGCTAATCGTCTCGCCGAGCAGATACGGGCCTTGCGCCAGCTGGGCTTCGATCACCTGCAGCACGGTCTCCGCGTCGTTGTAGGGCGACATCAGTCGCGGCGGCGGCTCGCGATGCATCGCCTTGTCGATCATCGCCGGCTCGAAGCAGGCGCCATAGAAGGCCATCCAGCGCAGGTAGGGGCCGCGCAGGGCGTCGCCGATCGGCGGGGCCAGCCCGGCTTCCGGGTACAGGTCGGCCAGGTACAGGTAGATCGCCACCTGTTCGGTCACCAGGGCGCCGTTGTGGACGATGGCCGGCACCTTGCCCATCGGGTTGATGGCCAGGTAGGCCGGGGCCAGGTTGGCGCCGGCCTTCAGGTCCAGCACCTGCATGCGGTAGTCGGCACCCAGCGCTTCGAGCAGGGCCACGGCGCCGCTCGAGCGTGAACGCGCGGCGTGGTACAGGGTGATCTGGCGGGATGTCATGGCATTGCTCCTTGCGGTGGGTGGTGAACTGGGGCCATCCTGAGGCACTATTGCGGACGACTTCTGTCCTCGATCCTTCATGCGCCACACCGCCCATCGACTGCTGCGCCTGATCGCCCTGCTGCAGGCCCGTCGCCAGTGGTCCGGCGCCGAACTGGCCGAGCGCATGGGCGTGGACCGGCGCAGCATCCGCCGCGACATCGAGCGCCTGCGCGAGCTGGGTTACCCGGTGCAGGCCTCGGCCGGTGTCGGCGGCGGCTACCAGCTGGGGTCTGGCGCGCCAGTGTTGCCGATGCTGCTGGACGAGGAGGAGGCGACCACCCTGGCCATCGCGCTGCGTGCGGCATCGGCCACCGTCGCCGGAATCGACGACACCGCGCGTGGGCTGCTGTCCAAGCTCGACCCGCTGGTGCCGGCCCGCCGTCGCCAGCAGGCGGGCGAGGTGCATGCAGCGACGGCCACCCTGTCAGATCTTCCGTCCACCGATGCACGGCTGCTGGGACGGCTGGCCCTGCATTGCCGGCAGGCGGCGCGGCTGGCCTTCGAGTACCGCAGCGCGCAGGACGCGGTGACCCAGCGCGAGGTCGAGGCCCAGCATCTGGTCAATTACGGTCGGCGCTGGTACCTGCTGGCCTGGGATCTGGGGCGCCAGGACTGGCGCACCCTGCGCGTGGACCGGATGGGCGCGGTACGCGAATGCTCCGAGCCGGGCATGCACCGACGTACCCCGGCACCGCCGGATGTGATGGTGCGGCAGGCAGTCAGCCAGGCCCCGTTCGCGCTGCAGGCGATCCTGCGCCTGGCCGGCAGCCGCGCCGAGCTGGAAGGGCGCATTCCGCCGTGGTGCGGGGTGCTGGAGGCCGATGGCGCCCACCATTGCCTGCTGCGCATGGGCGCCGAGAGCCGCGGCATGATGCTGGCGCAGATCCTCAGCCTGGACCGCGTGCCGGTGGCGCTGTGGACCACGCCACCAGGCCTGCGCGACGAGCTGGCGCAGCGCTTGGCCGGGCTGGGCCAGGTGCTGGCTGTGGCGCCGGTCACAGCCTGAGCCGCATCGCTTGGCAAGCTCAGGCGAAGCTGGGACACTCGCCGCCATGAAGGGGATACTGGGGACAACGGCGATCATCATCGCTGCGCTGACCGCTGCGCCGGCCAGCGCCGGCAGCCTGTACAAGTGCCAGGGCGCCGATGGCGTCACCAGTTATGTCAGCAAGCGTGTGGCCGGGGCCCGCTGCAGCACCATCAGCTACAGCCGCGATAGCCGCCCGGCACCGCGCCCGGTGGTTTCCGCGCCGAAACCGTCTCCGGCCACCGTGGCCAGCATCGAGCGCAATCCGGTCGCTGTGGCGGCCGGTGTGGCGGCGCCGGCCGTGGTCGGGCCAGCACCAACGCCAACACCTGCAGCTGTTCCGGCGCCCCAGGCCACCTCGCGTGGCGGCCGCATGGTCAGCGGCCAGGTCTATTCCTTCATGAAGGACGGCGTGCGCCACTACACCAGCGCCCGGCCGATCCAGGTGGCCAATCTCGGCCCGGTGCGCACCATCCGCTACAGCTTCATGGAGCGCTGCTACGCCTGCGGGGTCAATCCGCGCGTGGACTTCGGCACGGTGCGCTTGAACACCACGGCATTCCAGAGCGAGATCACCTCGGCCGCACGCGAGTTCGGCGTCGACGAGGCGGTGGTGCGCGCGATCATCCATGCCGAGTCGGCCTACAACCCGACCGCGCTCAGCCGCGCCGGCGCCCAGGGCCTGATGCAGCTGATGCCCCCCACCGCCGCCCGCTTCGGGGTTGGTGATTCCTACGATGCCGGACAGAACATCCGCGGCGGCGTGCAGTATCTTGCGTGGTTGCTGAAGCGCTTCAACGGCGATCTGACCCTGGCTGCCGCCGGCTACAACGCCGGCGAAGGCGCGGTCGACCGCCACGGTGGCGTGCCGCCATACAGCGAAACCCAGTATTACGTGCGCCGGGTCGGCCAGCTGGCCGAGCGTTACCGCACCGCCCTGAGTCACCAGTAGGTGCCGCTAACTGGTGGGGTGCCAACCGTTGGTCGGCACTCATTTGAAAGGTAGTGCCGGCCGCTGGCCGGCAACCCCGCAATCAATGTTGTTGCAATGCGTTGTGTGGCGCGCGACGGTTCCGCTACACTCGGCCATGATTCAATGCGGCTCTGGCCCCCACCGGAACCGTTGGCAGCCTTAAAGCTACCTAATCAATATCGGAGTGCCGGATGGCAAACGATGGGGTACACGATCCAGTCAACACCGGACGTCGGCGTTTTCTTTCTGCCACCACAGCCGTGGTGGGCGCCGTCGGCGTCGGATTCACCGCAGTCCCTTTCATCAAATCCTGGAATCCCAGTGCGCGGGCCAAGCTTGCCGGTGCACCTGTGGTGGCCGACATCAGCGCGCTGCAGGAAGGCCAACGCCTGATCGTGGAGTGGCGTGGCCAGCCGATCTGGATCGTCAAGCGGTCCAAGGCCATCCTCGATGCGCTGCATGGGCTGGATGGCCGTCTCAAGGACCCCGAGTCCGGCGAGAAGGACCAGCAGCCGGACTACGTGCTGAAGCAGAATCCCGAGCTGCGTTCGATCAAGCCGGACATTTCCGTGCTGGTCGGCCTGTGCACGCACCTGGGCTGCTCGCCGGAGATGGTCGCCGAGATCCGGCCTGAACCCTACGACCCGCAGTGGAAGGGCGGCTACTTCTGCCCCTGCCACAAGTCGCGCTTCGACATGTCCGGCCGCGTCTTCAAGGACGTGCCGGCGCCGATCAACCTGAAGGTGCCCGCGCACCATTACCAGGACGACAACACCATCATCATCGGTGTCGATCCGCAGGGGGCTGCCTGATGGCCAATATCCTCAGCCGTACCGCCAGCGGCGTGGCCGACTGGGTCAACGCCCGCGCACCGGGCCTGATGCCGGTCTACCGCAAGCACGTCAGCGAGTACTACGCGCCGAAGAACTTCAACATCTGGTACTACTTCGGTTCGCTGGCGCTGCTGGTGCTGGTCAACCAGATCGTCACCGGCATCTTCCTGACGATGCACTACAAGACCAACGCCGCCGAGGCGTTCGGTTCCATCGAATACATCATGCGGGACGTGGAGTGGGGCTGGTTGATCCGCTACATGCACTCCACCGGGGCCTCGCTGTTCTTCATCGTGGTCTACCTGCACATGTTCCGTGGCCTGCTGTACGGCAGTTACCAGAAGCCGCGCGAGCTGGTGTGGATCCTCGGTATGCTGATCTACCTGGTGCTGATGGCCGAAGCCTTCATGGGCTACGTGCTGCCGTGGGGCCAGATGTCGTTCTGGGGCGCCAAGGTGATCATCTCGCTGTTCGGCGCCATACCGGTGATCGGCAACGGCCTGACCGAATGGATCATGGGCGACTACCTGCCCAGTGACGCCACGCTCAACCGCTTCTTCGCGCTGCACGTCATCGCCTTGCCGCTGGTACTGCTGTTGCTGGTGGTGCTGCACCTGGGCGCGCTGCATGAAGTGGGGTCGAACAACCCGGACGGAGTGGAGATCAAGAAGGGGCCGAAGGGCAATCGCTGGTCGCCGAATGCACCGGCCGACGGCATCCCGTTCCACCCGTACTACACGCTCAAGGACGGCGTCGGCGCCGGCTTCCTGCTGATCATCGCTGCCTTCATCATCTTCTTCGCACCTGCGTTCGGTGGCCTGTTCCTGGAGCACGACAACTTCACCGAGGCCAATCGTCTGGTGACCCCGGAGCACATCAAGCCGGTCTGGTACTACACCCCGTACTACGCGATGCTGCGGGTGGTGCCCAACAAGCTGGGTGGTGTGCTGGTGATGTTCTCGGCCATCGCCATCCTGTTCCTGGTGCCCTGGCTGGACCGCGCGCGGGTGAAGTCCTACCGCTATCGCGGCGTGCTCTCGAAGGTGCTGCTGGGCGTGTTCGCGGTGTGCTTCGTCTGGCTCGGCGTGATCGGCTCCGGCCCGGGCACCGATGCGCACGAGACCTACATCGGGCGAGTGCTGACCTTCCTGTACTTCGCGTTCTTCATCACCATGCCGCTATGGACCCGGTTGGACAGGACCAAGCCGGTACCGGAGAGGGTGACCACCCATGACTGAGCGCTGGATGGTCCGGCTGGCCCTGGCGGCCACCCTGATGCTGGGAAGTTTCCTGGCCTCCGCCGCCGAAGGCGGCACCAAACTGCTGCAGGCCGGCAACGACCTCGGTGACCGCGCATCGCTGCAGCGCGGCGCGCAGCTGTACATGAACTACTGCTCCGGCTGCCATGCACTGAAGTACCTGCGCTATTCGCGGATGGCGCAGGACCTGGGCTTGACCGAGGAAGAGGTGATGAACAACCTCAACTTCACCGGCTCGGCGATCGGTGACCCGATCCCGGTGGCGATGCCCAAGGAGAACGCTGAAAAGTGGTTCGGCAAGATGCCGCCGGACCTCAGCCTGATCTCGCGCGTGCGTGGCAGCGACTGGGTCTACACCTACCTCAAGTCGTTCTATCTGGACAGCAGCCGGCCACTGGGCTGGAACAACGCGCTGTTCGCCAACGCCTCCATGCCCAACCCGCTGTGGGAGATGCAGGGCCTGCAGCACGCCGTGCATGGAAAGCCGGAAGCGCCGGGCATGGACCCGCCGGTGACCGCCCTGCGCATCGACAGTCCGGGCTCGGTCGATGCCGGCCAGTACGACCAGGCAGTTCGTGACATCACCAACTTCCTCGAATATGCCGGTGAACCGGCCGCACTCAAGCGCCAGCAACTGGGCGTGTGGGTGATCCTGTTCCTGGCCCTGTTGACCTTCCTGCTGTACCTGCTGAAGAAGGAATACTGGAAGGACGTTCACTGATTCTGCCGCCGGCCATCGCACGGGCCTATTGGCTTTTGTGATGGTCGGTTGCACACTCGGGGAGGAGTCGATCGCCGGCACGGTGCCGGCGGCGCCGATGCGGCAGGCGGTCTCCTGTCGTGGGAGAGCCTTTGATGGCGGCGAGCGTACGCATGCGCAATACACTGACGCTGTTTTCCTCGAACGACGATGTACTGTGCCACCGTGTACGCCTGGTCCTGGCGGCCAAGGGTGTGAGCTTCGACTTCGTTCCGGTCGATCCACAGAACCCGCCCGAAGACCTGATCGACCTCAATCCGTACCATTCGGTGCCTACCCTGGTCGAGCGCGAGCTGGTGCTGTACGCGGCATCGGTGGTCAGCGAATACCTCGATGAGCGCTATCCGCATCCGCCGCTGATGCCGGTCGACCCGCTGTCGCGTGCCCGCATCCGATTGGCCATGCTGCGAATCGAGCACGATTGGGTGCCGCAGGTGCAGGCCATCCAGCTGGGCAACAAGACGCAGGCCGAAGCGGGGCGCAAGCGCCTGAAAGAATTGCTGACGGCTTCGCTGCCACTGTTCAAGGCCAGCAAATTCTTCCTCAATCCGGAAATGAGCCTGGCCGACTGCGCGATGGCCCCGATCATCTGGCGCCTGCAGTCGCTGGATGTGCCGCTGCCGAAGGACGGCAAGGCGATCGAGGACTACGGCAACCGCATCTTCCGTCACCCTGGTTTCATCCGCAGCCTGACCGAACAGGAAAAGAAACTGCGCGATCTGCCGGTCTGATCCGGTGCGCGATTACCCGTCTGCACGCCGACCGGCGTGCAGGCGATCTGCCCAGGCAGGGCGCCGGGCGCGTACACTTCACGCATGACCGAAGACTTCTTCCACATGACCAGCCACCGCCCGTACCTGCTGCGGGCGCTGGTGGAATGGATCAACGACAACCAGCTGACCCCGCACATCCTGGTCGACGCCGGCGTCCCCGGCGTGCAGGTCCCGCCTTCGGCGGTCAAGGATGGCCGGGTGGTGCTCAACATCGCCGAGCGCGCCGTCGTGCGGTTGATGATCGACAACGAGATGGTGAGCTTCTCGGCGCGCTTCTCTGGCACCAGCTATCCGGTGCAGGTGCCGATCAGCGCCGTGCTGGCCGTCTACGCCCGCGAGACCGGGCAGGGCATGGCGTTGCCGGATGACATTCCCGGCGCCGAAACCGCGCCGACCAGCGACGAACTGCTGCACGACGAAGACACGCCACCGGACGATACGCCGCCGGCCAGTCCGCCGCCGAAGGGGCGCCCGAACCTGCGCGTGGTCAAGTAACCTCTCCGACGCCGCCCCTCAAGGGCGGCGTTTTTCGTTTGATGGCGTAGCGCCGGGTGCCGTCAGGTTGTGGGGGCGAGATGGGGTGGGTGCCGATCGTTGTTCGGCACACCGATGCCGCTGTGCTCGCCGGGCATGGCCCGGCGCTACCGCCTAGATGTCTTCGGCATCATCCACGTCCGCGCGGATCTGGCTGATCCGCGCCGCGCCCGGGCCAGTGAACGAAATCAGCTGATCGCCGCGCAGCACCATGCGCCCCACATGGCGGTCGATGCCATCGTAGGAATACTCGAACTTGAAGGTGCGCTCGAAACCGAGCCGGCCGTCCTCGCCGCGCGACAGGCGCAGGCCGGTAGCGTGCACCGCCTGGTCCAGCCATTGCACATCGGCGGCACGGCAGGCGTTGCGGCCCAGTTCGACCGCGCGCTCGGCAGCCGAACGCGCGGCGTTCCAGAAGAAGTAGATGATTCCGCCGGCAATCAGCAACAGCAGCAGGGTGGGCATGGCGTCAGCCGTCAGGTGTCGATCCTGCAAAGATGGCGGCGAACGCGCGCTGGATCAAGCGCCGGATTCAATGCGTTGGCTGCGGGCCACCAGAGACCGGTTGCGGCGGTATGACGACCGGCTGTGGCGCGGGTGAGGGCTGCATCGGCGTCGCTGTTGGTGTGGGCATCACCGACGGCGCAGTTGCGGTCAACTGCAGCAGCGCCGCCCAGTCCTGGCGGTTGAAGCTGCACTCGTCCTCGCGGCCCGGCGTGCAGCTGGGGTCGATGCCGGTGCTGTTGCGTTCGCGCGCGGGCGGCAGCTTGATCAGTCCGGTGCGGTCGAGCGGCAGCAGGCGCATCGCCACGGTGTTCATGACGTTGCCACCGATCAGGTACAGGGTCTGGTCGCCGCCGAGATTGGCCGCGACCACGACCTCGCAGTGCGACTTCCAGTGACCGACCGAACCGTTGCCCAGCGCCTGCACCAGCCCGCCGTAGCTGAGCGTGCTGCTGCGGTCGCGCAGGAAGCACAGCAGGTCGCCCGGCGCGGGTTTGGCCGTGGCGGGGTCGACCAGCCGGTAGGGCACGCCCGACGGGCCACCCTGGTAGGCGGCACGGATGTAGTCGATGTGGCGTGGCGACGTGTTGAAGCCGGGAACGCCGGACTGCACCATTACCCAGGAAATGAACGCGGCCGACCACGGGTTGTCGATCAGGAAGGCGCGGCAGTCGCTGTCGGTGTAGCGCGTGCCCAGAGGTGCCAGACAGCTGCTGGCGCCCACGATGCTGCCCATCGCGTTGAGCGTGCCGCTGTTGCGCCAGTAGCCGGCCACGCGCTGCCAGGCGATCAGCCCGTTGTCGGCCAGGTGATCGCTTTCGGCTTCGGTGACGCTGAGGCTTGCGGCGCGGCCATCACGGTCGATGAAGGGCCGGTACCACAGACGGTGTTCGTTGCAGGCAGTATTGCGGATGGCCACCGCCAAGGGGCTCAGGCCAAAGCGTGGCGGTACATCGCAGGCTTCGGCGGCAGCCGCAGACAAGGGGGCGGCTGCCAGTAGCAGGCAGGCAGGCAAGAGCGTCCGGCGCATGCGCGGCTCCTGTGGGGGATGGCCGCAGCGTCGCAGTGCCGTCGTGAACGCCGGGTGTGAGATCGGAGTCAGATCCCTTTTCCCGAGGAAAAGGGATCTGACTCCAGCCCCGGCCTCAGCCCGGCGGCGGGCCCAGCTTCAGCGACAGATCAATCGCTTGCACGTGCTTGGTCAGTCCACCGATCGAGATGCAGTCCACGCCGTCTTCGGCGATCGAACGCAGGCCACCCAGGCCGACGCTGCCGGAGACCTCAAGCGGAATGCGTCCCGCCGTAATGCGCACCGCCTCGCGGCGCAGATCGGGACTGAAGTCATCCAGCAGGATGCGTTCGCAGCCGGCTTCCAGTGCCTGCCGCAACTGCTCCAGATCCTCGACCTCGACCACCAGCGGCAGCTGCGGCCATTGCCGGCGTGCAGCCGCCACAGCGGCAGCCAGCGAACCGGCGGCACGGATGTGGTTTTCCTTCAGCATCACCGTGTCGTACAGGCCGAAGCGGTGATTCTCGCCACCGCCACAGCGCACTGCGTACTTCTGCGCCAGGCGCAGGCCCGGAAGGGTCTTGCGGGTGTCGAGGATGCGTGTGCCGGTGCCTTCCACGGCCGCCACATAGCGGGCGGTGGTGGTGGCGGTGGCGGACAGCGTCTGCAGGAAATTCAGCGAGGTGCGCTCGGCGCTGACCAGGCTGCGGCTGCGGCCATGCAGCAGGGCCAGTACAGTGCCGGCAGTGACTGCATCGCCGTCGGCAACGCGCCATTCAACGCGCACATCGGGGTCGAGTGCACGATGGGTGGCGTCGAACCAGGGGCGGCCGGCGATCACCGCATCCTGCTTGCACAGCAGATAGGCGCTGTCGGCCTGGTCAGGCAACAGGGCGGCGGTGACGTCACCGCTGCCGAGGTCCTCGGCCAGCGCACGCGCGACATCGGCGGCGACCACGGCCGCATCCGGCGTCGGCAGCGTGCTCATGCGGCCGGGAAGTCGGCGATCTGCGCGGTGGGGATGGCTTCCTCGGCCAGCAGTACCGGGATGCCATCGTCGACGCGGAACACCTGCTTGCGGTCGCGGGTGACCAGCGCCTCGCGCAGCGGCTGCGCCAGCGGGTTGCCATCGGCCTTGTTCACCGCGCCGGTGGAAATGGCCTTGTTGAGGGCTTCCAGGCCCTTGCCATCCAGCAGGGACAGGGGCTGGCGGGTGTCCGGCGACACCAGCAGGTCGAGCAGCTTGCGATCCATGGTTCTTCGTCTTGCGTGGAAGATGGCTAGAATACGTCTTTAAGGCAGGTGACGGCCAATGACCCTCAACCCGATCGCGCCGCTTGTCGGCATCGTCATGGGTTCCCGCTCCGACTGGGAAACCATGCAGCACGCCGCCCAGAAGCTTGAAGCCCTGGGTGTTCCGTTCGAAGTGAAGGTGGTGTCCGCCCATCGGACGCCGGATGTGTTGTTCAGTTACGCCGAGCAGGCGGGCCCGCGTGGCCTGCGCGCGATCATCGCCGGTGCCGGCGGGGCCGCGCACCTGCCGGGCATGATCGCGGCCAAGACCGCGGTGCCGGTGCTGGGCGTGCCCGTGCAGTCCAAGGCCCTCAACGGCATGGATTCGCTGCTGTCGATCGTGCAGATGCCGGCCGGCATCCCGGTCGCCACCTTCGCCATCGGCAATGCAGGTGCCTCGAACGCCGCCTTGTTCGCCGCCGCGATGCTGGCCAGCGACCAGCCGGCGATCGGCCAGGCGCTTGACGCGTTCCGCGCACGCCAGACCGAAGACGTGATGGCCCACGACGATCCGCGCCAATGAGCTTGACTGTCGGCATCCTGGGCGGCGGCCAGCTCGCCCGCATGATGGTTCTGGCTGGTGCGCCGCTGGGACTGCGCTTCGAACTGTATGACCCGGCAGCCGACGCCTGCAGTGGCCCGCTGGCGCCGCTCACCGTCGGCGCGTTTGACGACCGCCAGGCTCTGGCGGACTTCGCCGCCAGGGTCGATGTGGTCACCTTCGATTTCGAGAACGTGCCCGCCGACAGCGCGCAGTTCCTGGCTGATCGCGTGCCGGTCTACCCGCCGCCGGCCGCACTGGCCGTGGCCCAGGACCGGCTGAGCGAGAAGACCCTGTTCCAGCAGCTGGGCATCCCGCTGCCGGCCTTTGCCGACATCCGCAGCCGTGACGAGCTGGCCGCGAAGGCCGCCGAGTTCGGCCTGCCGTGCATTCTCAAGACGCGCCGCCTCGGCTATGACGGCAAGGGCCAGTTCCGCCTGCGCAGCGAAGCCGACATCGACGCGGCATGGGATGCGCTGGGCGCCCAGGTCGAACGCACTGGCCTGATCCTGGAGGGCTTCGTGGCCTTCCAGCGCGAGGTCAGTGTGGTTGCCGTGCGTGGCCGCGATGGCAGCTTCCAGGCCTGGCCGGTCACCGGTAACTGGCACGTCGACGGGGTGCTGTCGGCCAGCGTGGCCCCGGCCGTGCTGTCGGCCGCCGAGCATGAGGCCGCGATCGGCTATGCGCGCCGCATCGCGGAGCACCTGCAGTATGTCGGTGTGTTCGCGCTGGAGCTGTTCTGCCGCGATGGCGAACTGCTGGCCAACGAGATGGCACCGCGCGTGCACAACTCCGGCCACTGGACCATCGAAGGCAGTGAAACTTCGCAGTTCGAGAACCACCTGCGTGCGGTGCTCGGCCTGCCGCTGGGCAGCACCCGCATGCTCGGCCATGCCTGCATGCTGAACTGGCTGGGCGCGATGCCCGACCCGTTGCCGGTGCTGGCCCAGGCCAGCGGCCACTGGCACGACTACGGGAAGGAAGCGCGCGATGGCCGCAAGGTGGGCCACGCCACCTTGCGCGACGATGATGCCGATGCGCTGGCCGATGCGCTGGAGCAGGTCGGCCTGGAGCTGGACCGCCAGGCCCAGGTGGCACCAGCGGTACACGCGCTGCGCAATCGCTGAGGAGGGTAGTGCCGGCCGCTGGCCGGCAAAGCAACGCTGTGGCGCGCCGGTGCAGGCATCGGCGCAACATTCCCGGTGGTAGCGTGGAGCTCCTTTCACAGGAGTCATCCCCATGCTCGACTGGAATGCCTACCGCAAGGAACTGAAGGGCCGCATCGGCGAGATCGGCAAGCTTTCACCGGATACGGTCAAGGGCTACGCGACGCTGGCCAATGCCGGCGCGCAGACCAAGCATCTCGATGCCAAGACCCGCGAGCTGATCGCGCTGGCGGTGGCGGTCACCACCCGCTGTGATGGCTGCATCACCGTGCACGTGGATGCTGCGCTGAAGCACGGCGCCAGCCGCGAGGAAATCGCCGAAGCGCTGGGCGTGGCGGTGTCGCTCAATGCCGGTGCAGCGCTGGTCTACTCGGCGCGGGTGATGGATGCCGTGGCCGCGCACGAGAGCGCGTGAGGTCCACGTGTCGCCGGGCCATGCCCGGCGGATGTCCTCAGCGCAGCTGGCTTTCGGCGAATTCCCAGTTGACCATCTGCCAGAACGCGTCCAGATAACGCGCGCGATCATTCTGGTAGTCGGTGTAGTAGGCGTGTTCCCACACATCGCAGCACAGCAGTGGCGTACTCTCGCCGGTCAGCGGCGTGCCGGCATTGCGGGTGGCCTGGATGCCCAGCTGGCCGCCGGGATGCTGCACCAGCCACACCCAGCCTGAGCCGAACAGCCCCAGCGCGGTACGGTTGAACTCCTCGCGCAGGCGCTGCGTGTCGCCAAACTGGCGCTTGACCAGCTCGCCCAGCCGGCCCTGTGGCTCGCCACCGCCGCGTGGGCGCAGGCATTGCCAGTAGAAGCCGTGGTTCCACGCCTGGGCCGCAGCGTCGAACAGTCTGCCCTGGGTGTGGCGGACGATCTCTTCCAGTGACGCCTCCTCCCACTCGGTGCCGAGAATGCCGGCATTGACCGCATCGACATAGGCGCGATGGTGGCGGCCGTGGTGCAGTTCCACGGTCTGCGCGGACAGGTGCGGCAGTAGGGAGCCAGAGAGGTAGGGCAGGGCAGGCAATTCGACGGGCATGGACAGGTTCGTGGCAGGGGGCGGCGGCAGCCGGTTCCATCGGCTTACAATGGCGGCTACCTTGGGCAGTCTAGCCGACCATCGCGGTCGGTTTGTCCGGCGGAGCAAGGAGTGTGGTTGTGGCGGTAATGCAGCAAATCCAGGCCGAGGTCGATCGTTACCCGCTCGTCTTGTTCATGAAGGGCACCCCGCAATACCCAATGTGTGGCTTCTCCAGCCGCGCCGTACAGGCGTTGATGGCTGCCGGCGCCGTCACCCTGCGCACCGTCAACGTGCTGGAAGAGCCGGAGATCCGCGCCAATCTGCCGCGCTTCTCCAATCTGCCGACCTTCCCGCAACTGTTCATCAACGGCGAGTTGATCGGCGGCTGCGACATCGTCATGGAACTGTTCGAAGCCGGCGAGCTGAAGCGCATCGTCGAAGAGGCGACCCAGGGATGAGTGCCTGGCCATCGACGTCACCGACTGACGGGGCGCTCGATGGCCGCCCGTTGCAGGACCGCGTGGTGCTGGTTGCCGGTGCCGGTGGCGGGCTGGGCAGTGCCGCAGCGGTCGCAGCGGCTGCCGCCGGGGCCACTGTCGTCCTGATGGGGCGCAAGCCGCGCCGGCTGGATCGCGTCTATGCGCAGGTCCAGGCCGTCGGTCCGGAGCCTCTGCTCTACCCGCTGGACCTTGAGGGTGCCGGCCCCGATGACTATGCCGAGCTGGCCCAGGCCCTGCAGCGTGAGTTGGGCCGCCTGGACGGCCTGCTGGTCTGCGCCGCCCACTTCCCGGGCCTGACTCCGTTCGAGCTGGCCGATCCGGCCAGCTTCGCCCGTGCCGTCCATGTCACCCTGACCGCCCCGGCCTGGCTGGCCCAGGCCTGCCTGCCGCTGCTGCGGCAGCGTGAAGATGCAGCGCTGGTGTTTGCTGTCGATGCGCCGGAACGGGTTGGGCAGGCCTACTGGGGCGGTTACGGCGTGGCCCAGCATGGCTTGCGCGGCCTGATCGCCAGCCTGCACGACGAACTCGGCCGCAGCCCGGTGCGGGTCAGCGGCCTGTATCCCGGCCCGCTGCGCACGGCGCTGCGCGCCCGTGCGTATTCGGTCGACCAAGACCCGGCCGCCCAGGGCCCGGAAGCGGCCGCGGCGGCGGCCGTGACCTTGCTGTCCAGCGCGGGCAGCGCATGGCGCGGGCAGGTCCTTGACGCCAGTGGAATGAGCCCGGTCGAGTAAGTCCCGGGGAAAGACGGAGTGAAGAACCCGTCACGATTGCGTTGCGATCCGGTGCCGTTTGTCGCACAACCGTCACATCCAAGGCGTAGCGTGTTAATCTAGTGTTAACCGTTTCGGCAGCTGCCGTTCACGGTAGGGAACCCCAGATAAATGTCCGAACAGCCGCCCGCAAGGCTGCTTGGATGCGCTTTTTTCCGCCATCGCCAACTCGCATCGAGGCTACCGAAAAATGACTCACCCACTCCGGATGTCCAAGCTCACCCTTGGTCTCGTGGCTGCACTTGCTGCCGCTCCTGCCTTCGCCCAGAGCACCTCCGCCGGTGTCGGTGGCCAGGTCATGTCCGCTGCAGGCCAGCCTGTCGCCGGCGCTGAAGTCACCATCACCCACACCGAGTCGGGCACTGTTTCGCGTGCTACCACCGATGCGTCGGGTCGTTACAACGCGCGCGGCTTGCGCGTGGGTGGCCCGTACACCATCACCATCACCAAGTCCGGTGAAGGCACCAAGACCGAAGAAGGTGTATTCCTGAACCTGAATCAGGTCAACACCGTCAATGCCAACCTGGGCGGCGATCTGGCTGCCACCAACCTGGATGCCGTGAACGTTGTCGCCACTGCCGGTTCGAGCGTCTTCAGCTCGGAAAACAAGGGCGTGGGTACCTCGGTTGACGGCCGCAAGCTGGAGCTGGCGCCGAAGGGCAACCGTTCGTTGGATGACGTCGCTCGCCTGGATCCGCGCATCAGCGTGACTGACCAAGCCACCGGCGCAATCTCGGTCGCGGGTATCAACAACCGCTACAACAAAATCTCGGTTGACGGCCTGTCTCAGGGTGACCCGTTCGGCCTCAACGCCAACGGCATGCCGTACACCGGCTCGCCGATCTCGGTGGACACGATCGCTGCCTACGACATCAAAGTCAGCGACTATGACGTGTCTCAGGACGTGGTCGGCGCCGCGATCAATGCGGTCACCAAGTCTGGTACCAATGAGTTCCACGGTTCGGCGTACTACGTGTACAAGAAGGCCGACAGCATGGTGGGCAAGCGCAACGGCGAGGACTACGATGCTTTCGGCAAGGACACCACCAAGGGCTTCACCCTGGGCGGTCCGATCCTGAAGGATCGCCTGTTCTTCTTTGGGTCGTATGAAGAACAGGAAATCACCGATTTCGGTGGCGCGGCGTCTTCCGACGGTCTGAGCACTGGTGCGGTGACCCGCGCGGAGATCGACCGGGTCATCGACATCTCCAAGAACAAGTACGGGATCGATCCGGGTACTTATGGTGCAGCCGGTGGCGTGAATCTGACCAACAAGCGCTACCTGGGCAAGATCGACTGGAACATCAGCGACTCTCATCGCGCCAGCCTGACCTATCAGCAGACTGAGGAAACGTTGCCGCAGCCGTATGACAGCAACGCAAACTCGGTGATCCTTACCAGCCGTTGGTTCACCAAGACCAGCGAGACCAAGAACACTGCACTGCAGCTGTTCAGCGATTGGACCGACAACTTCACCACCGAGGCCAAGTTCAGCTACCAGAAGTTCGAACAGGTCTCGGGTGCTTCGCAGAACCTGCCGACCATCAACGTGGGTGTGGCCAGCACCCAGTCTGGCTCGAGCAACGGTGTGCGCCTTGGTGAAGATCGCAACCGACACGAGAATGCGATCAACACCAAGAAGAAGACCGCCTCGATCTTTGGTACCTACTACGCCGGCGATCACACTATCAAGGGTGGTTTTGACTATGAAGATGCCGACGCGCTGAATCTGTATGGCCGAGATCTGCACGGCGTGTATACCTTTGACAGCATCGCTGACTTCGAAGCAGGCAAGTACTACCGCTACGATGTGCGCCGCCCGATCGGCGGGTACTCCGAAGCCGACACTGCGGCTGCGATTGGTTTCACCATGTTCAGCCCGTACCTGCAGGATACTTGGCAGGTAAATAACAACCTGTCGATCACCTATGGTGTGCGCGCCAATATCCCGAAGGCCGACAAGGCGCCGCCGCGCAAGCCGGGCTTCGAGGAAACCTTCGGCTTCCGCAATGACTACAAGCTCGGCAGCAGCAATAAGGTGATCATGCCGCGCTTCTCGTTCAACTACACCTTCGATACCGAGCGCTACTCGCAGCTGCGCGGTGGCGTGGGCCTGTTCCAGTCAGTCCCGCCGTTCGTCTGGCTTGCCAATCCGTACCAGAACAACGGCATGACCTCGGCCTCGTTCTGCGCCTACGGCAACACCGTGGTTCGCGGCTGTGTTCCGAACAACGGCCAGTACGCGTTCAGCCCGGATGCATTCAACCAGCCGTTCCCGAGCGGTGCAGCCGCGCCGACCAATGCGCAGATGGATTCCATTGATCCGGACTTCAAGCTGCCGACCGTCTGGAAGGCGAGCCTGGGCTACGATCATGAGCTGCCGTGGATGGGGCTGGTGGGCACCGTCGAAGTGCAGTACCTGAAGAACAAGGATGCAGTGTTCTACAACGCTCTGAACATCGGAACGCCGAATGGTCAGCTGTTCGACGGTCGTGACAGCTACTGGGTCACTCCGGGCGGCGTTAAGAACAATGGTAGCAAGCCGGATTACGCCACCAACTCGACCTACCTGACTAACTCCAACAAGGGCAGCTCCACTGCAGTCACCTTCTCGTTGGACAAGCCGATGGCAAATGGCTGGTACGGCAACCTGTCCTACACCTACACCAAGGCAACGGAAGTTGGTTCGGACACCAGTTCGCAGGCCTGGTCGAGCTACCAGTTCGTTTCGCGCCTGAACCCGAACGAGGAATATGCCGGAACCGCGACCCGCGAGATCCGCAATCAGATCAAGCTGTCGCTGGGTTGGGAGCACGCGTTCTTCGGTGATTACAAGACCAGCATTACCGGCTTCTACACCGGTCGCAACGGCCTGCCTTACACTTGGCTGGTTGATGGTGACTTGAACGGTGACGGCATCTTCCAGGATCCGGCGTACATCCCGCTGTTGAATGACGCAAAGGTTTCGTACGTGAAGGGCAATCGTGCCGCGACCGCCGCCGAAATTGCCGAGTTCCAGCGCCGCATCGATGAAAATCCGTACCTGGCAGCACGCCGTGGTTCGGTCGCCGAACGCAATGGTGCTCGCAACCCGTGGGTCAACCAGCTGGACGTGGCCATCCAGCAGGAACTGCCTGGCTTCTTCAAGGAGCACAAGTCGATCCTGCGCCTGGATATCTACAACTTCCTGAACATGCTGGACAAGAGTTGGGGCCGGACCCGCAACGCGTCGGACTTCGATACTCGTTACCTGACCACTGGCAAAGTCAAGGCCGATGGTTCGTACGAATACGATCTGGGCCGCAACTCGCCGCAGGAACTGCGTGAGTACGACTTCAGCTCGGGCTATCCGTCCCGCGTCGTTTCGCGCTGGTCGGCAATGCTGACTCTGCGTTACGAGTTCTGATCTGTCGGAGCACGATGTAAGACGTGAAAACGGCCGGGGAAACCCGGCCGTTTTCCGTTCAGGCGAAAGTTCTTGCAGGTCACCTGGCATCGGCGTAGCATCCAGAAATGTGCGCGGTGCCAACGCCGCCGATGCGGTCCCGGAAAGGCGAACGCGGGAAGCACACATCCAACGGTCGGGCTTCCCGGCCGTTTTGCTTTTTAAGGGGGCGGCAGTACAGTCGGAAACCTTGAAGGAAGCGAAAAATTGGACATGACCACGAACGAAAAATCAGCCCGTGCACTGCCGGTGCAGGACGCGCGGATCTACCCGCGCGGTGGGCTGGATGTGCTGTCGCGGGCCGAAGTGGCCCGCCTGCGCGATGCGTCTGCCGGCGGTATGCACGAGCTGCTGCGCCGCTGCGCGCTGGCCGTGCTGACCAGCGGCAGCGCCTCTGACGATCCGCGCGCGGCGCGCGATCTGTATCCCGATTTCGACATCCAGGTGGCGCAGCAGGATCGCGGCGTGCGCATCGACCTGGTCAATGCACCGGCGATGGCCTTCGTCGATGGCGAGATCATCCGCGGCGTCGCCGAACTGCTGTTCGCCGTGGTGCGTGACTTGGCCTACATGGCCATCGAGATGGGCCCGGCCTACGCGGCCGAGCTGGAGTCGTCCGAGGGCATCACCAATGCGGTGTTCGGCCTGCTGCGCAACGCGCGCATCCTCAACCCGGGCGACCCGAACCTGGTGGTGTGCTGGGGCGGCCACTCGATCTCGCGCGACGAATACCTGTACACCAAGCAGGTGGGCTACGAGCTGGGCCTGCGCGGTCTGGACATCTGCACCGGCTGTGGTCCGGGCGCGATGAAGGGCCCGATGAAGGGCGCCACCATCGCCCATGCCAAGCAGCGCCGCACCGTGACGCGTTACATCGGCCTGACCGAGCCGGGCATCATCGCCGCCGAGTCGCCGAACCCGATCGTCAACCACCTGGTGATCATGCCGGACATCGAGAAGCGCCTGGAGGCTTTCGTCCGCATTGGCCACGGCATCATCGTGTTCGCCGGTGGCGTCGGCACCGCCGAGGAAATCCTGTACCTGCTCGGCATCCTGCTGCGCGAGGAAAACAAGGACCTGCCGTTCCCGCTGATCCTGACCGGCCCGACCGTGGCCGCGCCGTACTTCGAGCAGATCGACCGCTTCATCCGCCTGACCCTGGGCGATGAAGCCGCCGAGCGCTACGAGATCATCATCGGCGACCCGGTGGCGGTGGCCAAGAATATGTCGGCCGGCATCAAGCGCGTGCGCGAGCATCGCCTGGCGCAGAAGGACTCGTTCTTCTTCAACTGGTCCATCGAGATTCCGTGGGAGTACCAGCAGCCGTTCGTGCCGACCCACGAGGCCATGGCCGCGCTGGACCTGCACCACGGGCGCGCGCCGCACGCACTGGCGGCCGACCTGCGCCGGGCGTTCTCGGGCATCGTCGCCGGCAACGTGAAGGAAGACGGCATGCGCCGCATCGAGCAGTTCGGGCCGTTCCAGATCCACGGCGATACGGACATGATGCAGGCCCTGGATGGGCTGCTGCGTGCCTTCGTCGAGCAGCGCCGGATGAAGATCTCCGGCGAGTACCAGCCCTGCTACCAGGTGCTGGCCTGAGCCTGCGCCGGCGCGATGGGGATCGCGCCGGCACCGGCAGGGGAGGGCGGGTCGTCAAGCCTTTGACGCCCGTCGCCCCGGATTGACCGTTCATCCTGCCGCCGCTTGCCGGTGGCGGGGCGATGGCCCATCGTGGCCACCAACACGCTGGGGAGCGTCCAATGTCTTTGCGCCGGCAAAACGGCTTCACGCTGGTTGAGTTGATGGTCACGGTTGCCGTACTGGCGATCCTGAGCACCATTGCGTATCCCAGCTTCCAGAGCACGATCCGCTCAAATCGTTTGGCCACGACGACCAACGAACTGATCGCGTCGCTGGCACTTGCCCGTTCCGAGGCAATAAAGAACACGCATGGTGGGGCTGTATGCGCATCCACAGCGGGCAAGGAATGTGATGGCAGCAGCTGGGCCGACGGCTGGATGGTCTGGGAGGATCGCAACGGGAACGGGTCGCTTGATTC
The DNA here is from genome assembly GCF_059416125.1 of Stenotrophomonas sp. GW821-FHT09E08. Lineage (NCBI taxonomy): Bacteria > Pseudomonadati > Pseudomonadota > Gammaproteobacteria > Lysobacterales > Lysobacteraceae > Stenotrophomonas > Stenotrophomonas sp. GW821-FHT09E08. The sequence continues at coordinate 45,445 of NZ_JBWKOO010000001.1, read as the reverse complement.
CGGTGAGAACGTGCTGCGCTACAGCGAAGGTCGCCCGACCATGAAGTCCGCAACCGAAACGTTGACCATCGGCTTCGATGGACGTGGCCGCAATCGCGCCAACGCGGAAGTGGAAGTGACACTTCGCCCTGAGAAGTGTGGCGACCAGCCCCTGCAGCGGACGCTACGCATACCGCCTACGGGACAGGTCCGGCTGTTGAAGGAGAGTTGCTCATGAGAAGGATCGGCTTCCAACCGCACCGTACGGCGCAGGGCGGTTTCACCCTGATCGAGGTCATGATCGCGATCCTGGTGATGGGTATCGGCCTGCTGGGCTTCGCGCTGCTGCAGACGATGAATGTACGGTTCGTGCAGAGCGCGAACTACCGCACCCAGGCCACCAACCTGGGGTACGAGCTGCTTGATCAGATCCGGGCCAACCGGATCAACGCGCTCAGCTATGCCGGTACCTATGCTGCTACCACCGGCAAGGGGGACTGCGCGCCGTCCATCGGCAAGGATATCGGCAAGGATGATTTCACCCGCGACTGGCGCTGCCGCCTGGGCCGCGCACTGGGTGACTCGGCATCCGGAACGGTAACCGTCAACGACGGCCGGGTACGGGTGTCGGTCAGTTGGGGCGATGAGCGTTGGAATCCCGATTCGAAGGCTGACACCACCTTTGCTGCCGAGAGCCTGCTGTGATGACCAGAATGCGCTCCCGCCAAGCGATGAGTGGCCTGTCGTTGATCGAGTTGATGATCGCCCTGACCATCGGCCTGATCATCATGCTGGGCGTGGTCCAGGTGTTTGCCGCTTCACGCACGGCCTACCAGCTGTCTGAAGGGCTGGCGCGGGTCCAGGAGAACAGCCGTTTCGCGATGGATTCCCTGCAACGCGAACTGCGCATGGCGGGACACTTCGGCTGCGTGAACGATCAGGCGCATGATCCGCAGGGCACCTTGGCAACCACCTTCGCTGCGGGAGGCCACCCCGCGCTGGACTTCGCGCGGTCGATCCAGGGCTATGAAGCAACGGATACCAAGCCGGGCGACGCACTGACGTTGGCGGCAACGCCGTCAACGGGGGGCAACAAGTACTCCCCGGCGTTGCCGAGTGAGTTCGCCGCGGCCATCAAGAACCGGGTCGACGGCAGCGATATCGTCGCTCTGCGCTATCTGGTGCCGACCGGTGTGCCGGTCACGGCGGTAGCCGGAACGGTTGCCCAGCCGGTTTTCAGTTTTGATCCCAAACGTCTTGCCGTGCTTGATAGCGGCGTTACCGACCCGGGGTTGTTCGGTGTGGCCGACTGCATTTCCGCCACGGTCTTCCAGGCTCGTGCGATCGACGCAAAGGCCGGCACCGTGACGGTGGGCACTGCACCCAACAACGACGTGGCCATCGCCCGCAACTACGAGCCCGGCCAGGCGGTGCTGTATCGCGCCGAGACGTCGATCCTGTACGTGGGCTACGACGCTACGACCAAGCAATCCTCGCTGTATCGCCTTCGATTCACCGCCAAGCCCGGTGCTGCCCTGGTGGCAGGACCGGCAGAGGCGCTGGTCGAAGGCGTGGAGAACATGCAGCTCCTGTATGGCCAGGATCATGGTCTGAGCACGGTCTCGCCGACCGGCTACATCGATCGCCAGGGTACCGCGACCGATGTTCAGGCCTCCATCGTGCCGGCCTCGCGCGGCTGGCAGCGCGTGGGCACGGTGCAGTTGGGGCTGGTGGTATCCAGTCCAGATCCGGCCGCATCTGCCCAGGCCAGTTCGAGTGCGCCGCTGAGCGCGCTCGGCGTGACCTATACCGCGCCCTCTGACGGCCGCATGCGCGCCGCCTACCAGAGCACGATCGCTCTGCGCAATCGCCTGTATGGCAACTGAGGCCACCATGCGTACCCATCCCGCCCGCCGCCGCTCTCTGCATTCCCCGCGTTCCCAGCGCGGCGCGGTGCTGTATGTCGTGCTGATCATGCTGGTACTGATGGCCCTGCTGGGTATCGCCGGCATGCAGGTCACGAGCATGCAGGAACGGATGGCCGCCAACTATCTGCGCAGCAACGTTGCCTTCCAGAACGCTGAGGCCGACGCCCGGCAGACCGAGAAATCCATCGAGAAGGCACTGGCTGACGGGGGCATCTTCAAGGCCAACCAGGAGGAGTGCAGTCCCTCCTACGATCCGCAGACGTGGGCCGATGGTCTCAGTGAAACCAAGTCCACCTACACGCGTCGCATCGACAAGTGCTTTGCAGCGTCCAGCCGGCGCACCGGCGGCCGACAGAACGAAGAAACCGGGAACATCTACCAGGTCACGGCGCTTGCCAGTGACGATCCCTCCAATGCGTCCGCCAGTGCGGTCATCGACACGATCTTCATCCCATGAACAGCGAGCGCCGTTTCCTTCGACTTCGTTCCTCCACCTGGCTGCGGGCCGGTGTGGGTGTTGCTGCGCTTGCCGGCCTTGCCGCGTTGATCATTCCGCTGCAGGCCGCGCTTGGTGACTACGACATCGCGCAGGAGCCGCTGTACAGCAAGCAGAGCCAGCCGCCATTGATGATGATGGTGATGTCGCGCGACGAGCAGCTGTTCAACAAGGCCTACAGCGACTACAGCGACCTGGATGAGGACGGGGTGCTCGACACGACCTACCTGGACACGTTCGAGTACGGCGGGTATTTCGATTCGAAGCTGTGCTACAACTACGCCAGTGATGTCTTCAAGGCATCCAAGGCTGCCGCTGGGGCCAATGGGCACAGCTGCACGACGGGACTCTGGTCAGGAAATTTCCTGAACTGGGTGACGATGAGTCGCCTGGATGTAATGCGAAGTGTCCTGTATGGAGGACAGCGCTTTACTGACACGAAAGAGAAAACCGTACTGGAGCGTGCGCCGATACCGAGCGACCTGCATGCCTGGGTCAAGGTTTACAGCGGCACGAATCTCCGCGAGTTTGCCAACGTCCCAGGAAGCTCGACAACTTTCAGCTTCTGCAGTGCGACGCGCTCGGCAACGGGTGCACCACTTATGCGAGTGGCTGCGGGCGCCTTGAGCGAGTGGGCATCGACAGCCAGCAATCAATGCGATACCGGCCGAGCCAGCAACGCGGACGGCTACGCTGACATCCCCCGCTCGGCAACGGACTACACCGTCCGCGTGGAAGTATGCGACTCCGGAAGCTCCGCCGTACGCGAAAGCAATTGTCGGAAGTACAGCGATGGCACGACCGATCGATACAAACCTGCCGGTCTCCTGCAGACCTATGGCGAAAGTGGTCGACTGCGCTTTGGTCTGATCAGTGGTTCCTACGCGAACCCTCGCGACGGCGGCGTGCTTCGTCGCAACATCGGCAAGCTGGCGGGCAACAGCACCACTTTCTGTTCGGCCGGTGACGAAATCAATCTATCCACGGGACAGTTCTGCTACCTCAACCTCGTCGGTAACGCCAAGGCGGATGATGAAGGGGTAATCAATGCAATCTCCAACTTCCGTCTCGATAAGTGGAATTGGTCGAACAATTGGACGGACTGCGATCGGTACGGCATTCTGAATCGAGCCGGCACCGATGGAAAGTTGATCCTCGACAATCCTGGTGCTGGCTCGCAGAAGTGCAGTGCCTGGGGTAATCCATTGGCAGAAATGTACGCAGAAGCACTTCGCTACATTGCGAACTCTGCGGCCACGGGTGCATACGGGGTGACTACTGGTGAGCTTTCCGGCCTGCCCAAGTCGATCAGCTGGGCCGATCCCTATCGGGAGCCGGCAAAGGGAGGGAACTCCTATTGTGCAACCTGCAATATCCTCGTCCTGTCTTCTGGTTTGCCGTCCTTTGATGGGGACAATATCGGCACTCTACCCGCGTCAATCGATGCTGTGGCGCAGACCAATGCAATCGGTACTGCGGAGGGAATTGCCGGAAAGTCGTGGATGGTCGGCCGAAACACGGCAACTGCAAGCAATGCGAATAACACCCATGAGGACATCTGCGAAGGGCGCGTTCTAGGTAGTCTCAGTACTGCTCGAGGTATCTGCCCGGATATTCCTACAATGGAAGGCAGTTATCTGATGGCTGGCATGGCCAAGGGTGCGGCAAGCGTTGACCTGCGCCCCGGCGTGCAGGGTAAACCCTCGAGTTACAAAGTGACCGCAACCACCTATGCGGTGGCCATGGCGGAGAATCTGCCCAAGTTCGATATCAAAATTGGGGATCGGGTGATCAGCTTGGCGCCGCTGTGCCAGGCGAATACGAGTGAGGGTGCCACCAGTTCCTCTGGAAATTGGCGTAGCTGCTTCCTTGGGTCTGTTGGGGTGGGCACGAAGATCTCCACGACCAATCCGGTCAATACTTATGGCCGCAGGTACGAAGCCAATGGCACGTCTGGCAGTTTCTCGCTGGTATGGGAGGATTCGCTGTGGGGCAACGATCATGACAATGACGTTGTTTCGATGCTGAGCTATTGCGTAGGTGCGGCGTGCGATAGTAATTCTGGTTTCAATAATATTTGTTGGCGGGCCGATGCAAAGCGGAGCGTCGATGCGGCAGCTGGTGGAAGGTTGTGCAACTACACCACAACCAGGGATGACGACTGGATCGGTACGAATCTCGCCGGTAAGGTGAGGGATGACGAAGTGCTGATTCGCATCGAGAATCTGTCTGCATACGCAGGCAATGCGATGCTGACTGGCTATACGATTTCTGGGTCGAACGCAAAGGAAACGGTCCAGCGACTGGCGTTGCGCCGGGGCAATAAGAACGGCTCCGTGTTGTCGTCGTCAGCGGACTTCCCATACAGCTTTGCCGAGTGGAACCGCCCGATCGTGATCAAGTACAAGGCGGCCAGTGGTGCCGCTGGCCAGCTTGAGAGCCCGCTCTGGTATGCCGCCAAGTACGGTGTCCCGGCCGGTAAGAAGTGGGACAGCAAGAAACCAGGCGTGCCGGACAACTACTTCCTGGCACGCAATCCGACCAAGCTGAAGGAGGCGCTGGAGGCGATCTTCAACAGTGCAGCGGAAGGTGATGCGCCGGTCGGTGGCAGCGGCAGTGGCGCGCGTATTTCGACCAACTCGTTCACCGTATCGTCCCACTACAGCGTGCCCTCTGGCACTGTGGACTGGACCGGTGATGTCATTGCCACCCAGGTCGACGGCCAGGGTGCGGATGGTGCCGTGCTGTGGAAGGCGTCCAGCAGCATCGGCAGTGCCACGCGCCGCATCTACATGGCGACGTCCCCCACCAGGACTGCGTCCGATGGCACGGTGACCCCGGTCAATGCGACCGAGTTCCTGGCCACCAATCTGCCGGGCACCGATGAGCGGGCGAAGCTGTCTGCGTTGGGATTCAGCGACTCGATTCCTGCCTGGTTCGGCAAGATGACCTCGACCAATCTGGTCAACTATCTGCGGGGGGCAGCGGTGAGTGGCCTGCGTTCGCGCACATCGCCGTTGGGTGACATCGTCAATTCCACCACCGAGATCGTCTCCAAAACGGATGACTTCGGCTATGCAGGCTGGGCGAGGCAGTCGACAGTCAAGTGGAAGGCGACTCTGGGCACGTCTTATGACAGCTTCCTGAAAGCGAAGCGTGCGACATCAGGGCCGCCGACGATGATCTATGTTGGCGCCAATGACGGCATGGTGCATGGTTTCAACGGTTCGAATGGGGCGTCCGGCGGCACGGAAGAGCTGGCCTTCATTCCCTCAGCTGCGATGCAGCACATCGCCGAGCTGGCCAATCCCAAGTATGGGCATCGCTACTACGTGGATGGCCCACTGACATCGTCCGACGTTTACTACGGGGATGCCTGGAACACGGTGCTGGTGGGCACTACGGGTGGTGGTGGCTCCAGCAAGGCGCCCAATGCGGCGAGCGTAGGCAATGGCTCTGTGTTCGCGCTGAATGTCAGCGATCCGACCTCGTTCGGTGCATCGAGTGTGTTGTGGGAAGTCTCGGGCAAGACGGAGTCGGATCTCGGGTTCGTGCTTGGCAAGCCGGCTGTGGTGGCGGTGAAGGGCGCCGATGCCAATGCTGCGCCGCGTTTCGTCGCGATCTTCGGCAATGGCGTCAACTCCACCAGCGGCAAGGCAGCGCTGTTCGTGGCCGATATCCAGACCGGCAAGGTGCTCAAGCGGCTTTCGCCGGTAGGTGCCAAGTACGCGGCACGCAATGGTCTGATCAACATCGCCACCGTGGCGTTGAAGAACAATGACGGCATCACCGACACTGTGTACGGCGGTGACATGCAGGGCAATATCTGGAAGTTTGATCTTTCCAGTACCGATCCGGCCGATTGGAACATCGCCCTGTCTGGAACTCCGCTGTTCACTGCTACGCGCAACAACAGCCCGCAGCCGATCATGAGCGGCATCGAGATCAGCACGGGCCCAGGCGGTGGCATCAGTCTGTTCTTCGGTACCGGCCAGTACTTCGCCGCCGATGACAATGCGGTCAGCAGCACTTCGCCAGTGCAGTCGCTGTATGGCATCTGGGACAACCTCGCCAGTGCGGTCGGCACGCGCGACAACCTGGTACAGCAAGTAATCACTACCGGTACATCGGCCAGCGGCTATCAATTGCGTGATGTCACCCGCAATGCGGTGAACTACGGTTCGGCCCGCGGCTGGTATGTGGACCTGCAGGCCGGATCGGCAGTCGAAGGCGAACGCTTCGTCGGCAACCCCCGTGTGCAGAACGGCATCGTGTTCTTCACGTCCTATGTGCCGGGTACCGCCATCTGCGGCAGCGGGGGTGGCGTGAACTGGCTGTACGGTCTCAACCTGCTGACCGGTGGAGGCCAGATGTCCGGCCTGAGTCCAACGATCGGAGGAGAAGCGCTGTGCACCGGCAACTGCGGTGGTGTCGCCCTGACCAAGAAGGGTGACCTCAGCCAAGGGCCGCCAGTGAAGGACACCAACATCTTTGTGCCCAAGCTTACGCCCTGCAAACCAGGCGACACGGGATGCACGGTCGACAAGATGCTGCAGGCCAGCCAGTGTACGTTCGTGCTGCGTGCGGCCGGCGCCGATCCGCTTTACATGCCTCGACCCTGTGGACGACAGTCGTGGCGGCAGATCCGTTGATGAATCCGATATCGAGGTTGCCCATGCATGTGTACAGCAGGCGTCGAACCGCCACCGGCTTCACCCTGATCGAGCTGATGATCACCGTGGCCGTGGTTGCCATTCTTGCTGCCATCGCGTTGCCTTCGTACCAGGCCTATGTGCGCAAGGCCAATCGTGCCCAGGCCAAGGCCGATCTGGTCGAGCTGGCGCAGATGCTGGAGCGGCGGCATACCGTGGAGAACACCTACGCGGGCTTGACGCTGCCGTTCTCGCAATCGCCGCGTGACGGTACCGCCAGATACACGCTTTCCTACGTGGGAACGCCGAACGGCACCTCCTTTACCCTCCAGGCGGCACCGACCGAGATCCAGAAGAAGGACGGCTGCGGCACACTGAGCCTGGACCAGGCCGGGCGAAAGACGCCGAATGCCAGCAAGGGTCCCGGATGCTGGTAAAGGGCGGGCCTTTGGGCCGCGTTGCAGAAAAGGCTTGCACTCCCCTGCAAACGCTGGCTAAAATGCGCACCCCGCCCGAATAGCTCAGCCGGTTAGAGCACTTGACTGTTAATCAGGGGGTCGTTGGTTCGAGTCCAACTTCGGGCGCCAGATTCGAGAAAGCCGCGAGAAATCGCGGCTTTTTTCGTTTGCACGATGGCGCTGCGGACTTCAGCAGGCGGTGGGCCTTTGCGGGCGCTGGCTCCTGACCCGTCCGGGGACGCTGATGATGACGCGGCTGTGCTCCTGCCCGTCCACGCACAGCACGATGGACTGGTTGGTGCCGGCATTGCGGCCGTCGGGCCGGAACCGCACATCGGGCCGATGATCGCTGGTGCGCAGGTCGACATGACGCTGGCGTGCCCTCTGCACGCGCAGTTCCCTTGCGGTGCCAGTTGCGCTGTTGGCCGGTTCGACCTGCACCCGCCAGCCCTGGCTCCATGCCTGGTCGCAGGTCATGCCATCCGATGTGCCACAGACCGTCACGCGGCGGCGTTCGGTGATGGCGGCGCTGCGCGCCATCGACAGGCTGGCGACCAGTTCGGCGCGCAGCGCTTCCGCCTGGAAGTGCCGCAGCGTGCGTTGCCAAGGGCCCCAGGCCAACGCCAGCAGGACCGACAGCACCATGACGGCGACCAGCAGCTCGATCAGATGGAGCCCGCGGTGGAGCCGGGCAGGGCGAAGACGATGGGACATGCCTCCAGCCTCGACGTACGCCGGGGCATTCACCATCACCCAACGCCGCGCTCACCTGCCCGGAAACCCCTCAGCGGGCCGTCACTCCATGCCCCGTATACTCACCACTCCCGTGAACTGGCACCACCATGGAACTGGCAACACCATGAGCGACCGTTTTGAACTCGTCTCGCCGTATTCGCCGGCAGGCGACCAGCCCGATGCCATCGCCAAGCTGACCAGCAATTTCGAAGCAGGCATCGCCAAGCAGACCCTGCTGGGCGTCACCGGCTCGGGCAAGACCTACACCATCGCCAATGTCATCCAGAACGTGCAGAAGCCGACGCTGATCATGGCGCCGAACAAGACGCTGGCGGCGCAGCTGTATGGCGAGTTCAAGGCGTTCTTCCCGCACAACGCGGTGGAGTATTTCGTCAGCTATTACGATTACTACCAGCCCGAAGCCTACGTGCCGTCGTCGGATACCTTCATCGAGAAGGACAGTTCGATCAACGAGCACATCGAGCAGATGCGGCTGGCCGCGACCAAGACCCTGCTGTCGCGCCCGGATGCGATCGTAGTGGCGACGGTGTCGGCCATCTATGGCCTGGGCGCGCCGGAAGACTACCTGTCGCTGCGCCTGATCCTGTCCAAGGGCGAGCGCATCGACCAGCGCGACCTGATCAATCACCTGACCCAGCTGCAGTACACGCGCAACGAGTACGAGCTGCAGCGCGGTACGTTCCGCGTACGCGGCGAGGTGATCGACGTGTTCCCGGCCGAGTCGGACAGCGAGGCGCTGCGCATCGAACTGTTCGATGGCGAGGTCGAGAAGATCACCCTGTTCGATCCGCTGACCGGTGAGACGATGCGCAACCTGATGCGCTTCACGGTCTACCCGAAGACCCACTATGCAACCACGCGCGAACGCGTGCTGGCAGCAGTGGAAACCATCAAGGTCGAGCTGAAGGAGCGGCTTGAGCAGCTGTATGCGCAGAACAAGCTGGTCGAAGCGCAGCGCCTGGCCCAGCGCACCCAGTTCGACATCGAGATGATGGCCGAGGTCGGCTTCTGCAACGGCATCGAGAACTACTCCCGGCACCTCACCGGCAAGAATGCCGGCGAACCGCCACCGACCCTGTTCGATTACCTGCCGCCCGATGCGCTGCTGGTGATCGACGAATCGCACGTGACCATCCCGCAGATCGGCGCCATGTTCAAGGGCGATCGTTCGCGCAAGGAGACGTTGGTGGAGTTCGGTTTCCGCCTGCCGTCGGCGCTGGACAACCGTCCACTGCGCTTCGAGGAATGGGAAGAGCGCTGCCCGCGTAGCATCTATGTGTCGGCGACGCCGGGACCGTACGAGTATCGGGAGGCCGGCGAAGAAATCACTGAGCTGGTGGTGCGGCCGACCGGCCTGATCGACCCGGTGGTGGAGATCCGCCCGGTCGGCACCCAGGTCGATGATCTGATGAGCGAAGCCAACGAGCGCATCAAGGCTGGCGACCGCGTGCTGGTCACCACCTTGACCAAGCGCATGGCCGAGAACCTCACCGAATATCTCACCGAACATGGCATCCGCGTGCGCTACCTGCACTCGGACGTGGATACCGTCGAGCGTGTGGAAATCATCCGCGATCTGCGCCTGGGCAAGTTTGACGTGCTGGTGGGCATCAACCTGCTGCGCGAAGGCCTGGACATGCCCGAGGTGTCACTGGTTGCGATCCTGGACGCGGACAAGGAGGGCTTCCTGCGCTCCACCGGCTCGCTGATCCAGACCATCGGCCGCGCCGCGCGCAACGTTCGCGGCAAGGCGATCCTGTACGCCGACAAGATCACCCGCTCGATGCAGGCGGCGATCGACGAGACCGACCGCCGTCGTGCCAAGCAGGTCGAGTACAACGAGGAGCACGGCATCGTGCCGCGCTCGGTGGCGCGCCCGATCGTCGACGTGCTGGAAGGTGCACGTTCGGATGCAGCCGAGAAAGAGGCGAAGAAGGGTAAAGGCAAGGGCAAGGCCGGCGTGGCCGAGGAAGCGGCCGATTATCGTTCGCTCAGCCCGGCCCAGCTGGCGGCCCGGCTCAAGGCGCTGGAGCAGAAGATGTACCAGCACGCCAAGGACCTGGAATTCGAGGACGCCGCGCGCGTGCGCGACCAGATCCGGCAGCTGAAGGAGGCCAGCCTCGGCTGAACGCGGCAGTGCAGCATCATCTTCACAAAAGTATTGCGCTCAACCGCCGGCATCCGTAATATACGCGGCCTGCACCGACGCATTCGCGGAAATGCAGAAGCAATACGGGCGGTTAGCTCAGCGGTAGAGCACTACCTTGACATGGTAGGGGTCACAGGTTCGAACCCTGTACCGCCCACCACGAAGTCCTCGCAGGAGGGTTGTCGTGAACTGCAAAGCCCGGCCCTGGCGCCGGGTTTTTACGTAGCAAGGCCAGCTTTCGGGCGGCAGGAACAATATGGGCGGTTAGCTCAGCGGTAGAGCACTACCTTGACATGGTAGGGGTCACAGGTTCGAACCCTGTACCGCCCACCACCTGGCTCCCGGCACTGCCGGTGCAGCGGTGGACTACGATGAAAGCCGGCCCTGGGCCGGCTTTTCTCGTTTTTGGCATCGGCCACAGTTGCACATGGTCAGTGCTGCACGACCAGGTCTTCGACGCTGATCATCCGCTGCAGCTTCCAGTGGCCGTCCACGCGCTCCCAGAGCTGGGCAACGCGAACCGTCGCGCCAAGCGTGGGCTGGGTATCGGTGGGGGCGTGTTGCAGGGGCTGGTTGGCCAGCCGCAGGACCCGGTCCTGGCGCAGCCGGTACAGCAGCAGGGAGGGCGAGCCGCAATCCTGTCGTGCGGCTTCCGGCTGCTGGGTTTCGGCAAGCAGGATCTGGCTGCGAAGGGCCTCTTCAGTGGGCTCGTTGCCAGCGCTGAACAGGCTGGAGAGCAGCAGCATCAAGGCAAGCATCGGCATGGCACGGTGCTCCAGCGGGAAAGTGCACGCAGGCTGGCATGACATGTGGGGTGCTGCAGCCGGCCTGCGACGAAGGCCGGAATTGAACCGCCAAAGACGGCCGGGGAGCGATGAATCCGGGCCGTGCAGGCGTAGACTCCGGTCTACCGCGCAATCGCGCCGTCACTGCAAGGAGCTGCCGCATGAGCGATCACGTCCCGGTTTCCAGGCCCAATCCGTTTTTCGAACTGCTGTTCGGCGGCAACATGCTGGAAGGCACGTTCAAGGCGGTGATCTGGGTGGCCCTGCTGGCGGCGGTACTGGCCTGGACCACCTTCCGCTGAGTGGAAACCGCACGGCACGGCACGGGGGGGCATGCGCCGGCACTGAACGCTGGAGATCAGGCGCTGAAGGCCTGCCGCAGGCTGCGCAGCGTCGCCTGGCGATGTTCCTTGGCCGTCGCTTCGCCCATTTCCAGTTCCTGCAGGCGCAGCCCGACCAGGGTCATCGACAGCGCGTAGCCGCGTGCCGCATCGGCCACGCGGGACAGGCCCAGCGCCCGTCGTGCCAGTGCGTTCACGTGCTCAAGGTCGGGCATGAGGACGAGGTAGGCGCGCTCGGCGCTGTCCAGGTCGGGCGCACGCAGGATCGCGTGCGCTTCGGTGGTGGGGGAGACGGAGGCCATGTGGGGTGTCCTTGTCCGTAACGGGCGCTCGATCAGAACGAGCGCATCAGGGAAACGAAGGCTGACGTCTGTGTACCGCGTCGCGCCATCGGGCTGTCCTTCACTGCATCACCGAACCATTGGTTGGCGACCACGCCGGTCGCGCGCCACTTCGTGCCCAAGGGCGTGCTCACCGCGATCTGCAGGCTCGGCGACGTCGCGCTACCCGGGTTGTAGGCGGCAAGCCCCGAGCGCACTGCTTCCTCGTCGCTGATGCCGTAGTAGTAGTCGAGCAGGCGTGCACTGGAATGCACCACACCCACCCGGGGCACCCAGGTGAAGCGTCCGGCCTGGATCGGATAGCTGTAATGCAGGCGCGATTCAATGCCGCCGCCATGGCCGGTGACCTCGCGCATCACGCTGGCTTCGACGATGCCCCAGTCAGCGCTGTATTCGCCGTTGAGCCCGGCCATGGCCGACATCTGCCGGCTGTGCAGGCGGCGCAGCTGCGGATCGTTCACGTCGTCGGTCTTGAAGCGCAGCGTGTACGGGGTGACCGCAGCCGACAGGCGCAGGCCCCGGCCCTTGTACAGGTACATGCCCAGCGAGCCGGGGCTGGCGAAGAAGCGCTGGCCCTGCCAGGCAATGGACGGTACGACCAGCGGCTTGACGTCATAGTGGGCGTAGGCCCCAGAGGTCGCCCCTGCGCTTATACCGGCCTGCACGCCCGGGTTCTGCTCGCCGGCGTACGCTGCCAGTGGCAGGCCAATGGCGGCGGAGAACAGCAACGGGCGCAGCAGTTTCGGGGGCAGCGACGGCATCGATCAACCACTTTGCGGGGGATGGCTGCGCATGGTGAGGGCTCAACATTGTCAGAACATTGCGCCGGTGCAATCGGCACGCCTGGGGGAAAAAGCTGGCGGCAGGCACTATGATCGGCACCGTTTCCGTAACCGAGCCGCTGATGCGCATCCTCCTGGTCGAAGACGATCCCGATCTGTCCCGTGCCCTGCAATCGGGCCTGGAGCGGCAGGGCGTGGTCGCCGACGTGGTCGGCAGCCTGGCCGAGGCGGCGATCGCATTGCGCGAGCCGGTGCACCAGCTGATGCTGCTCGACCGGCAGCTGCCCGATGGCGATGGCGCAGGTTTCGTCGCCACCGCGCGTTCGCTGCGGCCGAACCTGGCGGTGATCATGCTGACCGCCAAGGGCACGTTGTCGGACAAGGTTGAAGGACTGGATGTCGGCGCCGATGACTACCTGGTCAAGCCGGTGGCGATCGAGGAGCTGATGGCGCGCATCCGCGCGGTGTCGCGGCGGCCGTCGGCGATGGTGACGCCGAGCCTGCACCTGGGCCGGCTGGAATTTGACTTCGAGTCGCTGCAGGCGCAGGTGGAGGGCCAGCCGCTGGCGTTGCCACGGCGCCAGGTGCTGGTGCTGCAGGCATTGGCGATGCGGCAGGGGCGGACCGTCACCCGCAGCGCGCTGGAGGCGGCAGTGTACGGGTTCGATGATGAGATTCAGTCCAATGCGCTCGACGCGCATATATCCAAGCTGCGCAAGGCGCTGCAGCAGGCCGGGGCGGGCGTGGAAATTCATGTGATCCGCGGTGTCGGCTATCTGCTGGCGGAGGGCTGAGATGGCGCGTCCGATCCGTTCCATCACGCTGGGTCTGGCCTGGCGCCTGTTCCTCGCGCAGGCCTTCACCGTGCTGTTCGCGGTGGTCGCGCTGATCCTGACCTGGGGCGACAAGGACACCTGGGGCATGGACATGTTCATGGCCGAGGCGGTCGCCAAGGCGGTGCACAGCGACGGCGGCCATTTGGTCCTGGACGAAGCGCGCTGGCGCAGGCTGGACGCGGAGGCAGGCGGTAACCTGTGGTTCGCGGCCGTCGATGACAAGGGCGTGTGGCTGGAGCGCGGCACGATCCCTGCGATCCACGCACCGCTGCTTGCGCGTCTGCCGACGTTGGGTGCCACCGAACTCGGCTCGCTGGTGCCACCGTACCTGGACGTGGCGCGGGTGATGATCCGCAAGGAAGATGGTCGTCGCATCACGGTGATGGTCGGTGGCGCGCCGAAGGGCGGCCTGCTGGATGGCGCGCTGATGGTGCTGCGCCTGATCGGCCTGTGGTTCTTCCTGCCGTTGATCGTGGTCACGCTGCTGGTGATGCCGACGGTGATCCACCGTGCGATGCGCGGGGTGCGCCGTTCCGCGCAGCAGGCCAAGGAGCTGGATATCGGCCAGCCGGGTGCGCGACTGGATGCACAGCTGGTATCGACCGAGGTCGCACCGCTGGTGGAAGCCTTCAACGACGCAATCGACAAGGTGCAGCAGGGGTATGCCGCGCGTGACAAGTTCCTCGCCGATGCCGCGCACGAACTGCGCGTGCCGATCGCAGTGGTGCAGGCGCGGCTGTCGCAGCTGCCGCAGGGCGAGTTGAAGTCGCAGCTGTTGACCGATGTCGCCCGCCTCGGCAACGTCGCCGAGCATCTGCTGGACCTGCAGCGGCTCGATCGCAATGTCGGCGCACTGCAGCGGCTGGACCTGGCGCTGCTGGTACGCGAAGCGGCCGCGGATCTTGCGCCGTTGGTGGTCGGCGCCGGCTATGGCTTTGAAGTGGATGCGCCGGAAGTGCCGGTGTGGATCCACGGCGACAGCCTGGCGCTGGGGCGGGTGATCGCCAACCTGGTCCACAACGCCATCGTCCATGGTGGCGGGCGCGGAACCATCTGCGTACGGCTGGACGCGCGCGGCCTGCTGGAAGTCAGTGACCAGGGTGCCGGCATTCCGGTCGGTGACCGCGAGGCGATCTTCGAGCCGTTCCATCGGCTGCGTGCGGCCGGCAGTGGTAGTGGCCTGGGCCTGCATCTGGTCAAGGAGATCGTGCAGCACCATGGCGGATCGGTCAGCGTCGGCGAGGCGGCCGGTGGTGGCGCCAGTTTCCGTGTCAATTTCCATCGCGGTAGCGTCCGCCGCTGACGCCAATACGGGCTAAAACCCGATAGGCAACCTGCTGCCCCGGCGCCAGGCTGGGGTGATGGTCGTCGAACGATCCGCCCCACCGCTGTTTGGCAGTGGTTGTGCCGCCGGTCTGGTGCTGGGTGCGCTGGCCTGCGTGCAGCTGCCGGTGCTGCCGCCGTTGTGGCTGTGCATGCCGTTGGCCATTGCCAGCGCCACAGGCTGGATCGTGCCTTGGCGCGGCCGCGCCTGGGCGGCTGCACTGTTCGGCCTGTCGTGGGCGGCATTGCACGGACACTGGGTCCTGCAGGACCAGCTTCCACCCGGAGGGCCGGCGCAGGGCGTGCAGGTCCTTGGCCGAGTGGTTGATCTTCCACACAGTGGCCCCGGCTATACCCGTTTCGTGTTGAAGGTCGACGAGGCCGATGCGCTGCCCTCCTTGCGTGGCAAGCGCCTGCAGATCACCTGGAACGATCCATGGCGTGGACCGCCTGCGAGCGGCACCGATGGTGGGCGCCATGCGGTTCAAGCTGGCGCGCACTGGGAGCTGTCGCTGCGGGTGCGGGCACCGCGTTCGCGGATCAATCCTGGAGGCTTTGACGGCGAGCGCCATGCATTGCTGCGGGGTATATCCGGCACCGGTACGGTGCGCGATCCGGCGAGTGCGCGTGAGCGGCGACCCGCGCACGGCCTGCCGGCCTGGCGCGAGCGCAGCAGTGCTGCCATCGCCACCCAGGTTGCCCATCCTGCCGCTCGCTTCG
Source organism: Stenotrophomonas sp. GW821-FHT09E08 (assembly GCF_059416125.1). Lineage (NCBI taxonomy): Bacteria > Pseudomonadati > Pseudomonadota > Gammaproteobacteria > Lysobacterales > Lysobacteraceae > Stenotrophomonas > Stenotrophomonas sp. GW821-FHT09E08. The sequence goes on along the minus strand of NZ_JBWKOO010000001.1, from coordinate 29,899 downwards.
TACAGGCGCTGGCACTGGGCGATACCCGCGGCTTGTCCGATACCGACTGGGAACACCTGCGCGCTCTGGGCCTGACCCATCTGGTCGCCATCTCCGGATTCCATGTCGGTGTGGTTGCCGGCTTTGGCGTGATGTTGTGCCGGGGGCTGTGGTGGCTGTGCCCATGGTTGGCCCGCTGCTGGCCACGGCCGCAGGCGGCCGCGTGGGGCGCCGCATTGGCGGCGGTAATCTACGCGGTGGTCGCCGGCGGCGCGCTGCCCACGGTGCGCGCCGCGCTGATGATCGGCGTGGTTGCGTTGGCCCGCGCCGGGCGTCGTCCGGTCGGTGCGGGGCAGGGGTTGGCACTGGCTGCCGTGGTGATGCTGCTGCCGGCACCGCTGTCGGTGCTGGCCGCCGGTTTCTGGCTCAGCTTCGGTGGCGTGCTGTGGCTGCTGTGGTGCCTGCCCCGCAGCGGGCCGGAGGGCGTCGGTGCTGGCCTGCGCGGATTCCTGGCCGCCCAGGGCGTTGCCAGCCTCGGCCTGCTGCCGTTGTGCGTGGCGCTGTTTGGCGGCACTGCCCGCTTGGGCCCGCTGGTCAACCTGCCGATCATCCCCTGGTGGACGCTGCTGGTAGTGCCGCTGTCGCTGCTGGGGACCGGGTTGCATGCGCTGCACGACGGGGCGGGGCGCTGGGCATGGCGCGCCGCTGCTGGGCTGTTCGAGCTCAGCTGGCAGGCCCTGCAGCCGCTGGCCCTGCATCCGCAGGCGATGTGGTGGCTGGCCGAGGCGACGCGCTGGGCGGTACCCGCAGCGTTGCTGGGGGTGTTCTGGTGGCTGCTGCCTCGCGGGAACGGCGGCGGCCTGGCCGGCCTGCTGTTATGCCTGCCGCTGCTGTGGCCGGCACGTGAGACACCGGCGGAAGGGGAGCTGGAACTGCTGGTGCACGATGTTGGCCAGGGCACGGCGGTGCTGCTGCGCACCGCGCGGCACGCACTCTGGTACGACGTCGGGCCGCCGACCGGCGGCGATGGCAACGAGCGGATCCTGGTCCCGGCCCTGCGCGCGCTGGGGCAGGCGCCGCCGCAGCAGGTGATGCTCAGCCACGATCACCTCGACCACACCGGCAGCCTGCCCAGCCTGCGTCGCCAGCTGCCGGGGCTGCAGCTGCTGGCGCCACCGGGCAGCGCCATCGCCGGTACCCGGCCGTGCCAGCAGGGGCTGCGCTGGCAGTGGGACGGGGTCGATTTCCAGGTGCTGCACCCGGCGCCCGGCAGCCGCCACGCCGAGAACGAGGACAGCTGCGTGCTGCGCATCGCCAGCCGCCATGGCGTGGTGCTGCTGGCCGGCGATATCGGTCAGCCGGCCGAGCAGGCGCTGCTGCAGGCGTCCCCAACGGCACTGAAGGCGGACGTGGTGCTGGTGCCGCACCATGGCAGCGGCGGCAGCTCCAGCGGCCCGTGGGTGGCCGCGGTAGCACCACGGCTGGCGCTGGTTTCGGCCGGCCACCAGAACCGCTTCGGCCATCCCCGCCCGGACGTGGTCCGGCGCTGGCAGGCGCAGGGGGCCGAAGTGCTGGCCACGGCCGATTCCGGTGCAATCCGCGTATGGCTTGGCGCACAAGGGCTGCAGCTGCGTGAACAGCGTATCCACGCATCCCGGTGGTGGGATGCCGCTGGGCGGGCGCGGTCGGCTGCTATCCTATCGCCGATTGAACAAGCGGCCGCTGGGCCGGAGGGTTGAAACGTGTGGGAACTGGTCAAGGCCGGTGGCTGGCCGATGGTGCCGCTGCTGCTGTTGGGCGTACTGGCTTTGGCGATCATCCTGGAGCGTTTCTGGTCCCTGCGGCGTACTGAAGTGCTGCCGCCCGGCCTCGGCCAGGAAGTGCGCAACTGGGCGGCACGCGGCAAGCTCGACCCGGCCCACCTGCAGACCCTGCGCAGCAACTCGCCGCTGGGCGCGCTGCTGGCCGCTGCGCTGGAAGCGCGCAACCGGCCGCGTGACCAGATCCGTGAACGCATCGAAGACACCGGCCGCCACCTGGTGCACCGCATGGAACGCTTCCTCAACGCGCTGGGCACCATTGCTTCGGCCGGCCCGTTGCTGGGCCTGCTGGGCACGGTGATCGGCATGATCCAGATGTTCCTGGGCATCCTCGACCACGGCGTGGGTGATGTGAACCAGCTGGCCGGTGGCATCGGCAAGGCGCTGGTGTGCACCGCCACCGGCATGATCGTGGCCATTCCGGCACTGATGTTCCACCGCTACTTCAAGGGCCGCATCCACGGCTATGTGGTGGAGATGGAGCAGGAAGCCAGCGCGCTGCTGGATACGCTCGACGGCCGTCCCGGGGTGTTGAACCCGGCCCCGGCCGCACGTCCAGCCAATGCTGCCACGGCAAAGGCCTGATCGATGCGTATCGGCAACGACCGATCCCAGGATGAGCCGCATATCGACCTGGTGCCGCTGATCGACGTCATCCTGGTGCTGATCATCTTCTTCGTGGTCACCACCACCTTCGATGCGCGCTCGACGCTGCAGGTGCAGCTGCCGACCGCCAGCGATCAGCCCAGCAACGAACCGCCGCGCTCGCTCAGCGTGTTGATCAACGCCGAAGGCCGCTATTTCATCAATGACCAGGAAGTGCTGCGCAGCGACGTCGAGTCGGTCAAGCAGACCATCGCCGCCGTGGCCGGCAGCGACCGCACGCAGCCGGTGCTGTTACGCGCCGACGCACGCACTCCCTACCAGGCCGTGGTGACCGCGCAGGATGCGCTGGGTCAGCTCGGTTTCCGCCGTATTGCCATTGCAACAGCACCCGAGGTGCGTCCATGAGTTCCAAACACGCGCCGGTGTGGCCGATCTACAAACGTCTGTTGGGGTATACCCGCGCCTACTGGGGCCTGATGGTTGCCGCCGTCATCGCCATGGTGGTGGAGTCGGTGGCCGGCTACCACTTCACCAAGCTGATGGAGCCGCTGGTCAATCGCGGCTTCGTCAATCCCGAGCCCAGAATGGCGGTGATCCTGCCGCTGACCATCCTCGGCCTGTTCCTGATGCGCAGCGCCGCCACCTGGGTCAGCGACTACGCGCTGGCCAAGACCGGCCGCAGCGTGGTGCGCGACCTGCGTGAGCAGGTGCTGGCCAAGTACCTGCACCTGCCGTCCTCGCATTTCGATACCGAATCGACGCCGGTGATGGTCAGTCGCCTGAATTTCGACACCGAGCAGGTCACCCAGGCCAGCGCCGATGCGCTCAAGACCGTGGTGGCAGATACCCTGACCATCATCGCCATGCTGGCAGTGATGCTGCAGATGAGCGTCAAGGTCACCGTGGCGATGCTGGTGGTGGTGCCGATGATCGGCGTGATCGTGTCCTACGTCGGCAAGCGCTACCGCCGTATCAGCCGCGGCATCCAGGACGGCATGGGTACGATGGCGCAGACCGCCGAGCAGTCGCTGGCCGCGCAGCAGGAAGTGAAGGTGCACGGCACCCAGCAGCATGAGATGTCGCGTTACTCGCGCCTGGCCAACCGCATGCTGGCACTGAACATGAAGGTGGAAATCACCCGTGCCGGTGCCTCCAGCGTGGTCCAGTTCCTGGCTGCGCTGGCCCTGGCGGTGATCGTCTGGGTGTCGACCCGTGAAGCCTTGGCGGGGCGCCTGAACGCCGGCCAGTTCATGGGCCTGATGATCTCGATGACCGCGATCATTCCGTCGCTGCGCCGGTTGACCAGCGTGCAGTCCTCGATTTCCCGTGGCGTGTCCGCTGCCGAGCGCCTGTTCGACATCCTCGACATGCCGGTCGAGCGCGACGAGGGCCGCAATGCAGCGCAGCGCGTACGCGGTGAACTGGCATTCGAGCACGTCATGCTGCGTTACCGCGAAGACAGTGGCATTGCCCTGGACGACATCAGCTTCGTCGCCAAGCCGGGCACGGTTACCGCCATCGTCGGCCGTTCCGGCAGTGGCAAGACCAGCCTGATCCGGCTGGTGCCGCGCTTCTACGAGCCCAGCGGCGGGCGCATCACGCTGGATGGTGTGGCGCTGGACGACTATCCGTTGGCCGACCTGCGCCGCCAGGTGGCAATGGTCGGGCAGAAGGTCATGCTGTTCGACGACACCATCGGCGCCAACATCGCCTATGGCATGGACGCGACCGACGAACAGATCCGTGCGGCGGCCGAAGCGGCCAATGCGTGGGAGTTCATCGCGCGCATGCCGCAGCAGCTGCAGACCCCGGTCGGCGAGAATGGCGCGCTGTTGTCCGGTGGTCAGCGCCAGCGCCTGGCGATCGCCCGCGCGATCCTGCGCGATGCGCCGATCCTGATCCTCGACGAAGCCACCGCCGCGCTCGACAATGAATCCGAGCGCCTGGTGCAGGACGCGCTGCAGCGCCTGATGCCCGAGCGCACCACGCTGGTCATCGCGCACCGCCTGTCGACCATCGAGCATGCCGACCAGGTGCTGGTGATGGACCACGGCCGCATCGTCGAGCGTGGCACCCACAAGGAGCTTCTGACCATGGGCGGCCTGTACCAGCATCTGCACAGCATGCAGTTCCGCGAAAGGCAGGACTGATGGCCGGCAAGGGTACCCAGACCCCGCCGTACTGGTACGACGGCAGCCCGGTTCCGTGGGCGATGCGCCTGCTGGCGCCGCTGTACGCCGGTGTCACCGCGTTGCGCCGGCGTGCCTACCGGCGCGGCTGGCGCAAGCACTACACGCTGCCGGTGCCGGTCATCGTGGTAGGCAACATCACCGCCGGTGGCACCGGCAAGACGCCGCTGACCATCGCGCTGGTGGAGCGCCTGCGAGCCGCTGGCTGGAAGCCGGGCGTGGCCAGCCGTGGCTACGGCCGCGAAGACGCCGACAAACCGCTGTGGGTGCAGGCCGACACGCCGACCGCCAAGGGCGGTGACGAGCCGGTGCTGATCGCCTGGAAGACCGGCGTGCCGGTGCGGGTGGACCGCGACCGAGTGGCCGCAGGCAAGGCCCTGATCGAAGCCGGTTGCGACGTGATCGTCTGCGACGACGGCCTGCAGCACTATCGGCTGGCGCGCGACATCGAGATTGAAGTAGTCGATGCCCAGCGCCGCTACGGCAATGGCCGGATGATCCCGGCCGGGCCGCTGCGCGAACCGGTCAGCCGTGCCAGCGAATGCGACTTCCGTGTAGTGAATCTGGGCCAGGCCGACGAAGAGACCGCGACGCAGGCCTGTGGCTTCGGCCAATGGCCGATGGCGCTGCACATCGACAGCGCGCAGCCACTGGCCGGTGGCCGTGCGCGCCCGCTGGCGTACTTCAAGGGCCAGCGCGTGCACGCCGTGGCCGGTATCGCGCATCCGCAGCGCTTCTTCGACATGCTGCGCGCGCGTGGCATCGGCGTGGTGCCGCATGCCTTCGCCGATCATCAGGCCTACCAGCCGCAGGACCTGTCCTTCGGCAGCCAGCTGCCGGTGCTGATGACCGAGAAGGACGCGGTGAAATGCCGTGCGTTTGGCAATGATTGGCACTACGCGGTTCCGCTGCGTGCCGAGCTGCCTGCCGCGTTCTGGGTGGCGCTGACCGACCGCCTGGACAAGCTGCGACCGAACTGAGTGGCGCAGCGGTGCTTGCATTCACGCGCCGCCGGCCGCATTCCCGTTGTAACGAGCCTGCCGAGTACCGCCCGCATGACCGAATTCGTCGTCGCCATTCCGGCCCGCTATGCCGCCTCGCGGCTGCCGGGCAAGCCGCTGCGCCTGCTGGGCGGTGAGCCGCTGGTGCTGCATGTGGCGCGCCGCGCGCTGCAGGCTGGTGCCGGCGAGGTCTGGGTCGCCACCGACGATCAACGCATCGCCGACGCACTGTCCGGCCTGGCCGAAGTGAAGGTGGCGATGACCGCCGCCTCGCATGCGTCCGGCACCGACCGCCTGGCCGAATGCGCGCGCATTGCCGGCTGGGCCGACGACACCGTTGTGGTCAATCTGCAGGGCGATGAGCCGTTCGCACCCGCGGCCGGCATCCGTGCGGTGGCCGAGGCACTGGTCGGTGGCAATGCGCCGATGTCGACCCTGGCGACCACTGTTGAAGACGCGCACACCCTGTTCGACCCCAATGTGGTCAAGCTGGTACGCAACGTGCGCAACGAGGCGATGTACTTCAGCCGCGCACCGATCGCCTGGCACCGCGATGGTTTCGCGCGCAGCCGGGACACGTTGCCGGAGGGCCATGCCTGGCTGCGCCACATCGGCATCTACGGCTACCGTGCCGGTTTCCTGCAGCAGTTCGCCGCGATGCCGCCGGGCCGGCTGGAGCAGGTCGAGTCACTGGAGCAGTTGCGCGTGCTGGAAGCTGGCTATCCGATCAGCGTGGCGATCTCCCCGGAACCGTTCCCGCCCGGCATCGACACCCCGGAAGACCTGGAGCGCGCCGAAGTGCTGCTGCAGGCAATGGCCGCACGATGAAGCTGCTGGTCGTCTGCCTCGGCAACATCTGCCGTTCGCCGATGGCCGAAGGTGCGCTGCGCGCACGCCTGGAGGCCTCGCCGCTGGCGGGGCGGGTGCAGGTTGATTCGGCGGGCACCGGCGACTGGCACGTGGGTGAGCCGCCCGACCGGCGCGCGATCGCCTGCGCGGCCGGGCACGGCGTGGGCATTGGCAGCCTGCGTGCGCGCCAGCTGCAGGCCGTGGATTTCGACCGCTTCGACTGGATTCTGTGCGCTGACGAAGCCAACCTGCGCGATGCAGGTCGCCTGGCCACACCCGCCCAGCGCGAACGCCTGGCGCTGTACCTGCCGTGGTCCGGCGGAGAGGGCCGGGTCGCGATCCCGGACCCCTACACCGGCGGCAACGATCACTTCGAACAGGTCTGGACACTGGTCGACGATGCTGCAAAACGTGCCGTGGCACGACTGTTGCATGACGCCGACTCCGGCATAATCGGGCCATGAACGTCCAGCCCGTCCCGGACCTGCCCGAGTTCGCCACCTGGCTCAATGCCACTCCCTGCACCCTGACCGAACTGCGTGGTCGGCCAGTGGCGCTGTTGTTCGTCAACGCCGCCTCCGCCTGGAGCGCGCAACGCCTGGCCGAGTTCGGTCAATGGCTGTCGCGCCACCCCGGCAAGCTGCAACCGCTGGTGCTGCAGGTGCCTCGCTTCGATTTCGAACGCGAGGCCGGTGCCGCACTGAAGCTGCTGCGCCGCCAGGGGCTGACGATGCCGGTGCTGCTTGATGCCGACTGGGATGGCTGGCGCCGCTTTGGTGTCACCGCCTGGCCGACCATGGTGCTGCTGGATGCGCAGGGGCGCGAACAACAACGGCTGGTCGGGCAGGGCGCGCCGGGTGAACTGGAGCGTGCCTTGAATGCACTGTGCGAGGGCGCGCCATCGGCGCCGCCGCGCGGTGGCAGCGAACTGCATCCGGAGCCGCGCCACGCGCTGCGCTTCCCGCTCGGCCTGGCGGTCAGCACCGAACGCCTGTACATCGCCGACAGCGGCCATCACCGCATCCTCGAATGCAGCCACGGTGGCCGCATCCTGCGCCAGTTCGGACTGGGCACCGCCGATTTCATGGACGGCAACCTTGCCGAAGCCGCGTTCCACCGCCCCCAGGCGCTGGTGCTGGAGCGCGATTCGCTGTACGTCGCCGACACCGGCAACCATGCCGTGCGCCGCATCAACCTGTTGACCGGGATCGTCGATACCCTGTGCGGCAACGGCCGTCCCGGTGCGCCGGTGGAAGGTCCGGTCGCACAGGCCAGGCAGGTGTCGCTGGATCATCCGGTCGGCCTGGCCATCGCCGACAACCAGCTGCACATCGCCATGGCCGGCGACAACCGCATCTGGAGCTACCACCTGGGCCAGCGCAGCCTGCAGTGGCGCGCCGGCAGCGGTTCCATCGACGAACGCGATGGTAGCGGTCACCTGGCTGCCTTTGCCCAGCCCACCGCACTGGCCGTGGTGCAGCAGGTGCTGTACGTGGCCGACGCGTTGGGTTCCTCGATCCGTGCGCTGCAGCTGCGTGGCGACCTGGTGCAGACGCTGGTCGGGCAGGGGCCCTGGCGCTTCGGCAATGAGGACGGCCCACGCACCCAGGCCAGCCTGCAGTTCCCGCAGGCGATGGCACTGAGCCCGGATGCGCCGCTGCTGTGGATCGCGGATACGGGCAACGGCCGCCTGCGCACCCTGCGCCTCGGCGGTGGTGAACTGACCACCCAGCCGCTGCCGCGCCGCCTGCATGGTCCGGCCGGTCTGGCAGCCGGTGCGGGCGCGGTGTGGATCGCCGAGACCGATGCCCACGTCGTGCTGCGTTTCGACCCCGACAGCGGCGTGCTCAGCGAAGTCCCGATCAGCGAATGACCGACGTATCCGCTCCGGTCTTCGACGGCAAGGCCTTCGCGGCCCAGCTCAGCACCGCCCCCGGCGTGTACCGCATGTACGCTGCCGACGACACCCTGTTGTACGTAGGCAAGGCGCGCGCGCTGCGCAACCGTGTCGGCAGCTACTTCAACGGCAGCCCGAAGAACGCGCGGATCATGTCGATGATCTCGCAGATCACGCGCATGGACGTGACCGTGACGCGCTCGGAAGCCGAGGCGTTGCTGCTGGAAAACCAGCTGATCAAATCGTTGTCGCCGCGCTACAACGTCTCGCTGCGCGACGACAAGACCTACCCGCATGTGCTGCTGACCCGCGAGGACTGGCCGCGCATCGCGCTGCATCGTGGGCCGCGTGCCATTCCCGGTCGCTACTTCGGGCCGTACCCCGGCGTTACCGCCGTGCGCGAAACGCTGAACCTGATGCACAAGCTGTTCAAGCTGCGCAGCTGCGAGGACAGCGTGTTCCGCAACCGCTCGCGGCCGTGCCTGCAGTACCAGATCGGTCGCTGCAGTGCGCCGTGCGTGGAGCTGGTGCCGGCGCCGGAGTACGCCGAATCGGTGCGCCGCGCCGCGCTGTTCCTGGAAGGCAAGAGCGACGAGCTTACCCGCGAACTGGGCGAACAGATGCAGGCCGCCAGCGAGGCGCTGGAGTTCGAGCAGGCCGCACGCCTGCGCGACCTGATTTCTTCACTGCGCAGCATGCAGACCCGCCAGTACGTGGATGGCCGCGCCGCCGACCTGGACGTGCTGGCCGTGGCCATGCAGGGCTCGCAGGCCTGCGTGCTGCTGCTGGCCTTCCGTGATGGTCGTAATCTCGGCACCCGCCCGTTCTTCCCGCGCACCAATGGCGAAGAAAGCCCGGAAGAAGTGCTGGCCGCCTTTGTCTCGCAGTACTACATCGAATTCGAACCGCCGCGCGAGATCCTGCTGGACCGCGAGATTCCCGACGCCGACCTGCTGGTCGCCGCGCTGTCGGCCTCGGCCGAGCGCAAGGTGCAGCTGAAGTGGAACGTGCGCGGCGAGCGCGCCGGCTACGTGGAGCTGGCCAGCCGCAACGCGCAGCTGACCCTGGCCACCGAACTCAACAGCCGCAATGCGCAGCACGCGCGCAGCGATGCCTTGCGCGACATGCTGGGTCTGGCAGAGCCGGTCAAGCGGGTCGAATGCTTCGACATCAGCCATACGCTGGGCGAGGCCACCGTGGCGTCGTGCGTGGTGTTCGACGCCGCCGGCCCGGTGCGTGCGCAGTACCGCCGCTTCAACATCAGCGGCATCGAGCCGGGCGACGATTACGCCGCCATGCGCCAGGCCATCGACCGCCGCTTCCGCCGTGCAGTGGAAGAGCAGGGCGTGCTGCCGGACGTGCTGCTGATCGACGGTGGTGCCGGGCAGCTGGCACAGGCCCAGGCCGCGCTGGCCGACCTCGGCGTGGAGGGCGTGCTGCTGGTGGGCGTGGCCAAGGGCGTGGAGCGCCGTGCCGGCCACGAAGCGCTGGTGATGCCCGATGGCCGCGAGCTGCGTCCTGGCGCGGCCAACCCGGCGCTGCAGTTCATCCAGCAGGTGCGCGACGAGGCCCACCGCTTCGCCATCACCGGCCACCGCGGCCGCCGCCAGAAGGCACGGATGACCAGCAAGCTGGAGGACATTCCCGGTATCGGCCCGCGCCGCCGTGCCAGCCTGCTCAAGCATTTCGGTGGTCTTGTAGGCCTGAAAGCCGCTGGTGAAGCGGAAATCGCCAAGGTGGAAGGCATCAATGACGCCCTCGCGGCACGTATCTACGCTAACCTGCACGGGTTGGCCACGCCTGATCCGGCCGAGTAGAGAGAGAAGCACGCAAGCATGAAGTTGACCCTGCCCACCTGGCTGACCTTGTTGCGGATCGTGATGATCCCGGTGCTGGTGCTGGTGTTCTACCTGCCCTACACCTGGACCAACTTCGCTTCGGCGGCGATCTTCGGCCTGGCCGCGATCACCGACTGGCTCGATGGCTGGATCGCACGCCGTTACCAGCTGGAGTCGGCCTTCGGCGCTTTCCTCGACCCGGTGGCGGACAAGCTGATGGTGGCAGTGGCGCTGTTCCTGATCGTGCAGGGCCATCCGACGCCGTGGATGGCGTTCTGGGCGGCGGTCATCGTCGGCCGCGAGATCGCGGTGTCGGCGCTGCGCGAGTGGATGGCCGAGCTGGGCCAGCGCGCCAAGGTGCGCGTGGCGATGATCGGCAAGGTCAAGACCACGGCGCAGATGGTTGCACTGCTGTGCCTGCTGTATTCGGTGGCGCCGAACGTGCCGGTGCAGGACATCTGGATGGGCTGGCCGGTGTTCCACATCGGCGACTGGACCCTGGCGATTGCCGCGGTGCTGACCCTGTGGTCGGGCCTGCAGTACCTGCATGCCGCCTGGCCGAGCCTGCGCGATGACGAGCGCGCTGCGCGCGAGCGGGCGCGGCAGAAGAAGCTGGGCAACTGAGCCCCGGGGTCGGATCCCTTTCCGCAGGAAAGGGCACTGACCCCATCGATGCGCCTATCCACGCATGGCGTGGATACGCAATGTCAGGCGCATCGCAGATCTCCGAAAAAAGCGCTTGACGCCATTCTTGGAATAGGTAGAATTTCGCCTCCCAAGCGGGAATAGCTCAGTTGGTAGAGCGCAACCTTGCCAAGGTTGAGGTCGCGAGTTCGAGTCTCGTTTCCCGCTCCAGATTCAGGAAAACGCTCCCGAAAGGGGGCGTTTTTTGTTTGCGTCCAACGCGCTTCATCCCCACTTCACCGCCACCCCATCGCCGCACCACGCGAAGGTTCGATGCTGCGTCCTTCTTTCCCAGGGTGACGCCGCGATGCCTCATCAATCCTCCGCCTACGACCACGATGTGATCATTGTCGGCGCCAGTTTCGCCGGTGCCGCCTGTGCGTTGGCCGCCGCCCAGTACGGCTTGCGCGTCTGCGTGCTCGAACGCAAAGCCGATCCCGGCGAGCGCCTGCACACCACCGGCATCGTGGTGAAGGAAGCGATGGAGCAGACCTGGCTGGGGCGCATGCCCGAACACCTGGTGCAACGCGTCGCGAATGTGCGCCTGTATGCGCCGAACCTGCGCAGCGTGCTGCTGGCCGCACCGGGCTACTACTTCCTCACCACCGATACGCCGAGCCTGATGCGCTGGCTGGCCAGCGAACTGACGGCCAATGGTGTCGACCTGCGCCTGCAGCACTCCTTCACCGACGCCCATCGCAGCGGTGATGGCTGGCAGGTGGAAGGGGCAGGGCGATGCGCCTATCTGGTCGGCGCCGATGGTGCGCGTTCGCGCGTGGCCCAGCGCACCGGCCTCGGCCACGTGCGCGACAATCTCCATGGCGTCGAACGTGAGTTCGCCGGCCTGCAGCTACCGCAGGGCGATGCACTGCATTGCTTCGTCAGCAAGCGCTTTGCACCGGGCTACATCGGCTGGGTCGCACAGAACCCGACCGGGCTGCAGGTCGGCCTGGCGCTGCGCCATGACCCGAATCAGGTGCGGCCGCCTGATATCGATGGCTTCCTTGAGCATGTGCGCGATGTGGTCGGCATTCCGCCTTCCGCGCGTCCGTCGGCCACCCGCGCCGGGCTGGTGCCGTGTGGTCGGCCGGATGCTCCGATCATCGGCCCTCGCCTGATCCTGACCGGCGACGCCGCAGGCATCGTCTCGCCGTTGTCCGCCGGCGGCATCCACTCATCGTGGCGGCATGGCTGGGCGGTCGGCGAGGCGATTGCCCGCCATCTGCGTGGCCAAGGGCCGGAAGCGGAACGGGTGGCCCAGCAGGTGGCGCCGGTATTCCATGGCAAGCGCCTGCTGCGCTGGGGGATGGACCACCTGCAGGCCGATTGGCCGCTCAATGCCTTGCTGCACACGGCCGCCACGCGGCGCATCGCCGAGCAGATCTACTTCCATCGCCGCGGCCTGCGCACGTGAAGGGAGCAGGCGGGGACTCCTGAACGCTGCCCCTCACGTCACGTGAAAATTCCTGTTGACGCCGTGCAGCAATCCCGACACAATAGCGCTCCTTCGACGCAGGTCGAACGGAATCTGCGGGAATAGCTCAGTTGGTAGAGCGCAACCTTGCCAAGGTTGAGGTCGCGAGTTCGAGTCTCGTTTCCCGCTCCAGATTCAAGAAGAACGCTCCCGCAAGGGGGCGTTTTTCGTTTGTCACACCGGTTGCACCACTGCCGCGCTAGCGTGCCTTGCCGGGCAGGGCGCTGCACCAGGTCAGGGCATCCTGCCGGTCGAAACCAGGGCAGCGGTTGTCCTGCGGGATGTAGACGTAGGGAACATCGTCTTCGTAGGTGAAGTGGTAGTAGTAGGTCCGGTCCTTTCCGTACAACCAGTAGTTCGACGATCCCTGGTTGATGGCATATGGCTCGAACGTGAAGATCGAAGATTCACCGGGGATGAAGTTGCTGCGCTCCATCAGTAGCAGCATGGCGTTCGAGATCAGTGGGGTGGTCAGGACGAGCACGATCACGCCGACAGTCACTGTCGTGATCGAGCCAATCAGTAGCCAGCGGCGGGGGCGTTTCACGGGCAGGCAGCACCGAAGCAAGGCAGTGCCGCAATGTGCAATACGTCGTGAAAGCCGTCCAGTGTTCCGTGTCGAGAACGCGCTGAAAGCGTGGTGAAAGGCTGGGGCAGCATTGCCTGAACCGCACGCGTGCTGTGACCTTTTTCGGACCAATTCTCCATGTTCGCTCCACAATCGCACGGTAGCCTTCATGCTCCTTCTACACGTTGGCGGGCTGGTGGTCAGGCGTATCACTCCAGTGGCAGTGCCCAGGACCGGGCGCGGATTCTCCCTGCATGCGGTGCTGCGCCCCGGCGCGCTTCTGGCCAGCCTGGCCCTGGCCGGCTGCATGTCGGTGCCGGTTCCGGACCTGCCTGACCGCACGCCCAGCACCTGGACCCAGGTGCCACAGAGCCAGGGTGTGGCCGTCGACGCCAAGCAGTGGTGGAAAGCGCTGTCCGACCCGGCGCTGGACGGGCTGGTCGATCAGGCCATCGCCGGCAACCTCGATCTGCAGCAGGCCACGCTGCGCCTGCAGGCCGTTCGGATCGTCGCCGGCACTTCGGATTCGCGCTTCCTGCCGGAAATCTCAGCCAGCGCCAAGCAGGTGCAGGATGCCGCCGCAGTCGACACCTATTTCCATGCCGGCATCGAAGCCATATGGGACCTGGGCCTGTTCGGCGCCGCCGAAAGTGCGCAGCTGAGCGCGCAGGCCTCGGCTGGCAATGCCGAGGCGCTGCGTAGCGCCGCGCAGGTGGCGGTGATCGCCGACGTGGTGCGCAACTATCTCGACCTGGCCGTGGCACACGCCCAGCAGGACCTGCTGGCCCGGCAGCAGGCTGTGGATGATCGCGGCGAACAGTTGGCCCTGGTGCGCCAGCGCCTGCGCCTGGATGAGCCGGGCGAACTTGATCGTCTGCGTGCACGCCAGGCGGCGACCCGGGCAGCTACGGCGCAGGCCCGCGAGAATGCGCACAACGCTGCCCGTGCGCTGGCCCTGCTGCTGGGCCGCGACGGCCCGGATCCGACCTGGCAGGCCTATCGCACGCCGCCAAAGCTGGGTACGTTCTCGCTGCAGCAGGTGCCGGCGGATCTGCTGCGTCATCGCCCGCAAATTCTGCTGGCCGAATCGGAGGTGATGCAGGCGGCGGCGAGCAAGGGCTCCGCACGCGCTGCGATGTATCCGCGGGTCAGCCTCGGCGGCTCGATCCTGTACGCCTACAACCTCACCCAGAACGCCCGCTCCAACTCCGACTCCAGTCCCTCGATCGGCCCGTACATCGATATCCCGCTGTGGGATTGGGGCCAGCGCCGCGCGCGCTTCAATGCCGATGAAAAGCAGCTGGATGCCGCGCTGCTCGGTTACCGCAAAGCGGTACTGGAAGGCGTGAGTGAGGTGGAAGGCGCGCTCGGCAGCCTTGCACGCCAGGACAGCAGCATCCAGTCGCTGCGTGCGGCCAATGATGCCGCCGGCCAGCAGGTCAAGCGCCAGGCGCGGCAGGTGCAGCTGGGCCTGTCCAGCGAGTTCGATGGGCTGGACACTCAGCGTGCCGCACTGGCCTCGCAGGCCGATCTGATCGGTGCGCAGGGCGCGCGCGTGCTCGCGTTTGCTTCGCTGTACCGCGCGCTTGGTGGTGCACCGCTGCCGGCTGAGGGTGAGGGCGAACAGCAATGATCGCGCTGGCCCGAAAGACCCTGGCCTATGAGTGGCGCCGGTTCCTGCCGGTAGTGCTGGCAATGTGTTTCGCCGGGGTGCTGCTGATCGTGCAGGCGGCGCTGGTACTGGGCATCTTCGGTACCGCCGCGATCTACGTGAAGGCATCCTCCGCCGATATCTGGGCCGGCTTTCCTGGCACCCAGAGCGTGAACTACGGCCATGCAATCAGCGCTGATGTCGAAAGTCACGTGCGCATGGACCCGGATGTCACCCGCGTCGAACCCTACGAATGGGTCGATGGCGAATGGCGTTCCAGCGCGCAGGGTACCGGCAACGTGTCGGTGTACCTGTCGGGTATCTCCACGCAGGACGATGCGATGATGTTCGCGCGCATCCTGCCCGCCGACCTGCGCGCGCAGCTGCGTGAGCCGGGTGCGGTGATCGTCGACAGTGCCGATCTGGATACGCTGGGCGTGGACCTGCAGAACAACCGTGCCTGGATCAACGGCAAGGCGGTGCGCGTGGTTGCCGCACAA
Source organism: Stenotrophomonas sp. GW821-FHT09E08 (assembly GCF_059416125.1). Classification (NCBI taxonomy): domain Bacteria; kingdom Pseudomonadati; phylum Pseudomonadota; class Gammaproteobacteria; order Lysobacterales; family Lysobacteraceae; genus Stenotrophomonas; species Stenotrophomonas sp. GW821-FHT09E08. The sequence continues at coordinate 14,843 of NZ_JBWKOO010000001.1, read as the reverse complement.
GCGGGCCTGCGTGGCCTTGGTGGCGTCAACGTACTGGCTTCGCTGGATACCGCGCGCGCCATCGCCGGTACCGATCCGCATGAGGGCAGCACCTATTTCGTTGCGGGCCTGCGCTCGCCGGACCTGGCCAACGGCGTGCGTGATCGTCTGGCCGCGTCGATGGGGCAGGCAACGCCGGTCGAGTTCTGGACCGCACCGGAGTTCGCCAGCCGCTCGCAGCAATACTGGCTGTTCGATACCGGTGCGGGCATCGCGGTGTTGTTCATGGCGGTCATCGTCTGCTTTGTCGGTGCGGTGATCACCAACCAGTCGTTTGCTTCGGTGGTGGCCGGTTCGGTACGCGAGTACGCCACGCTCAATGCCCTCGGTGCCGGTCGCTATGCGCTGGCGCGGGTGGTGTTCGAGCAGGCACTGTTGATCGGCGGCGTGGGCATGTTGTTGGCGGCGGCCTTCAGTACCGCGGTGTTGCTGATCGCGCAGACCCAGCGCGTACCGGTGCAGCTGACGCCGATGGTCATCATCGGATGCGTAGCACTGGTGGCGGTGATGGCCATGCTGTCGAGCATCATGGCGGTGCGCAGTGTCGTCCGCTCCGATCCATCGTTGCTGCTGCGTTGAGGGCCGGCCGATGACTTCTACACGCGCCGTCGCCCCGACCCTGCAGGCCGATGCATTGGAAAAGGGTTTCATGTCCGGGGATGTGCAGGTGCCGGTGCTGCGCGGCCTCTCGCTGGACATCTACCCCGGTGAGCTGACCCTCGTGTCCGGTCCGTCTGGTTGCGGCAAGAGCACGCTGCTGTCGTTGCTGTCTGGGTTGTCTGCGCCCGATGGCGGCCGCGTGCATGCACTCGGCCAGGACGTGGGCCACATGACGCGCAGTGAAGTGGAGCGATTCCGCCTGCACCATGTCGGCTTCGTGTTCCAGGGTTTCAATCTGTTTCCGGCGCTGACCGCACTGGAACAGGTGCAGCTGCCGCTGGGCTATCGAGGCATGAGCAATCGCGAAAGCGAACCGCTGGCGCGCAAGGCACTGGAAGAGGTGGGCCTCAGCCACCGCAGCCACATGCGTCCGGCGCAGCTGTCCGGCGGCGAGAAGCAGCGTGTGGCCGTCGCCCGCGCCTTCGCCAAGTCGCCGACGCTGATCTTCGCCGACGAACCCACCAGCGCGCTGGACGCCGAGAACGGCCAGCGCGTGATCGACATCCTGCATCGCTACGCACGTGCGCACGGCGCCACCGTGCTGTGCGTGAGCCACGATCCGCGCCTGATCCGGCATGCCGATCGGGTGATCGCCATGGAAGACGGCATGGTCCGTGACGATCGCCGCCAGAACGAAACTGTAGAGTCCGCCCCATGATCAAGACGCCGTACCTGCTCCCCCTCAGCCTGGCCCTGTCCGCAGCATTGCTGCTCGGCGCCTGTTCCAAGGAGGCGCCTGCCCCAGCATCCGCCGGCAAAGCCAGCACTGCTGCTGCCGGCAAGGTCGCGGTTGCGCGCGGCATCATCGACGTCGAAGGCGGTTTGATCGCGCTGGCACCGCCGGTGGATGGCTCGATCACTGCCGCGCCGGTGAAGGAGGGCGCCATGGTGAAGAAGGGACAGCTGCTGCTGTCGCTGGATGGCGCGCTGCTGCAGCAGGAAGTAGCGATGGCCACAGCTGATCTCGCCTTGGCCAATGACCGTCTGAAGGGCAGCCAGGCGCAGCTGCGCGAACTGGAGCGCAATGCGACTCGCCTGTCCACCGGCGCCAGCGAAGGCGTGTCGTCCAACCAGCAGGCCGATGCAGCCAGGCAGCAACTGGTCGGTGTGCGCGCCGATGTCGACGTGGCCGGTGCGCAAGTTGACATGGCCCAGCACAAGCTGGAGCACGCGAAACTGAAACTGCAGCAGATGTCGCTGAGCGCACCGGAGGCTGGCACCGTGGTCGGCCAGGTGCCGGGACTCGGTGCATTCGTGCAGGGTGGCAAGCCGGCGATCTCGCTGCTGCCGGCACGCCCGCTGCAGGTGCGTGCCGAACTCAGTGCGGCCTACGCCGATGCCGTGCAGGTGGGGATGCATGCCATCGTTGTGCCGGACAGTGATGGCGCAGAGAACACCGGCTCACTGCCACCCGCACGCGTGGTGCGCATCAGTCCGGTGTTCGCGCAGGCGCGTCTGCCGGAAGACGCCGGGCGTGGCGTGGCCAAGGTAGTGGAGTGCGTGCTGGAGTTTGATGGCAACGCCAAGGCGCGCTTCGGCCAGCATGTGCGGGTGGAGTTCCGGAAGTAGGCGCGGGCCTTAGTTCCCGAGCCAGCGTCGCAGGCGAGGCCAGAGTGAGGCCGGCACAACCACGAGCAGTGCCAGCAGCAGGATGGCGCTCATGCCGAGCAGCCAGTTCGAATGGACGTCGCGCACGGGGGATTTATGCATGGCAGCCAAGCCCCATAGGACGTTCCACCCCAGCCATGGAATGAGGCTGATCAGGATCCGCAGCCACAGGCGGCGGAACCGCCATGGCTGCACAACCAGGCCCAGCACTGTCATTTCCACGAGGATGATCAGCGCGAACGTGATGACCGAGCCGATGGGATAGGGCAGCGTCCCGGACTCGATGTGACGCAGTTTCCAGTAGTCTGGCTTGAAGCCGGCATGGATGAGTGCAGCAACCAGCAGTAGCCAGATGAGTGATACGAACGGCCAGATGGCAGGGGCGGCACGGAATGCGATGGACAGGGACACGATTCAGGCGCTCGTCGCTGGCGGATCCTCAACCTTCCTGCATCGGCCTGCCGCAATCCATGCAAGAGATCCGAAAATGAAGCGGTGAAGGCCTCGGATCCAGCGCCTTAAGGAACCGCAGTCGGGGTCTTCTTCCTGCCGGAAATGCGTCCCAGGACGCTGACCAGCGACACCACGCACAGCGCCAGCAGCAGCCCCACGTCCAGCAGCAGCAACCACAGCAGGTGCATGCCCTGCACCGGTGGTTGGTGCATCGCCGACAGCAGCCATGGTACCGACCAGGCCAGCAGCAGCACGAAGGCGATCAGCAGGCGCAACCACAGCCGCCCCAGTTTCCAGGGCTGCACGATCAGTGCGGCAACCACCAGCTCGACGGTGCTCAGCAGCGCGAACACGATCACGGTGCTGGTCGGGTAGGGCAGTGTGCCGCCTTCCAAGTGGCGCAGCAGCCAGTAGTCCGGCGTGAAGCCAGCATTGACCAGTGCGGCGATCAGCGCAAGCCAGGTCATGGCGACCAGTAGCCAGAACAGGCGGATGTAGCGCTCAGGCATGGGGGGCGTCCGGTGCGGGAAGTGCTGTGCCGCGCGCTGCAAAGTGCAGGGTGGCGAAGATCGCGGCCAGTGCCAGCAGGCCAGGTCCAACGGTGAAGTACACCAGGCGCAGCGGATGGTGGTGCATCAGCGTCCAGGTCGCGAACGCCAAGGGAATCGCCAGCACCAGCAGCTTGGCGAAGAGCGGCCGCAGTACCGCGGTCAGCGGCTGGGCGCCGAGGAACATATAGAACAGATAGAACTGGGCGATGCCAAGACCGATGTCGCGGTGGGAGGTGAAGCCGAAATGGTCGCGATACCAGTTCATTCCCAGGGGAATCAGAGCCCAGTACAGCAGCGCTACCAGCAGATGCAGCGCCAGGGCGATCAACAGAGGCTTGCCGCGAAGGAACATGGGCGAACGGGGCTGGGCGGGGCAGCGTACTCCAGTGCGGACGCCTGTGACCGCAGGGTGTGAATACTGTTGACGGCGTGAAGGAATTTGGACACAATAGCGCTCCTTCGACGCAGGTCGGAGAATCTGCGGGAATAGCTCAGTTGGTAGAGCGCAACCTTGCCAAGGTTGAGGTCGCGAGTTCGAGTCTCGTTTCCCGCTCCAGATTCTACAGGGCCCCGTCAGGGGCCTTGTTTTTCTCCCGCCACGGCAAGGCGGGGCCCGTTGGGCCACAAGGCTTTGCGCGCAGTCAGAAATGTGAAATCGCTGGTGTGTGTTCCGGGTTTCCGGTACCATAGCGGCTTACGCGGGAATAGCTCAGTTGGTAGAGCGCAACCTTGCCAAGGTTGAGGTCGCGAGTTCGAGTCTCGTTTCCCGCTCCATGTTCGGACAGGCCCCATCACGGGGTTTTGTCATGTCAGGGCTCAGTTCCTGACGCGCAGTACGTTGGCCTCATGGCAGAGTGGCTATGCACCGGATTGCAAATCCGTTTACAGCGGTTCGATTCCGCTTGAGGCCTCCATATTGAAAAGCCCTGACTCCGGTCAGGGCTTTTTCTTTGGCGGACGGATTGCCCGTGAATGTTCAAGGTTGATCACAGCTACCGCCGGGCCAACGCCTGAATCGTGGCCTGCGTCAGCGGCTGCGGCAAGGCATCCAGCGCGAACGCCCAGCTCAAGTGCCGGCTCGAATCGTCGCAGCATGGTTGCCGCATTGGGGGCGAGGCCATGGATCACGCGCGTGTTCGACCTACAGGGTGAAACCGTCCTGGTCGCTAGGCGGTATCGCGCATCGGCGTCTCCGCGCGGAAGTTGCGCCCGATCACTTCGCTCACGCCCAGGTAGTGACGGAAGAGATAGATCAACGGCTTCCAGCGCGCCACGTCGATGTGCTGGGTGCCGGCCACGGTGATGTCCTCGTGGGCATGCACGCAGCGGATACGACCTTCGACGATCACAAAGCCCTGGCCATCGTCCCCGCCAGGCGGGTGCATTGCCATTACGCTGACTTCTACCTGCAATGGGCACTCGGCAATCGCCATCGGCGCGACCTGCGTCGATGCGACTTCACTGAACCTGCCCAAGGCGAACTTGTCGCGCACGTGCACGTAGCCCATCGCCTGCTTGGCGGCCGGCACCGGGTCACAGCCGGTCGCCCTTGCAATGGCCTCGACCTGCGCGGCCTGCGCGGACGAAGGAAAATTCAGCACGCACTCGTTGCGCAGCTGCAGATTGCGGTAGCCCTGGCCCTGCACGCCGAGGCCCAGCACCACGCGATTGCCCAGTGCCCAGAACGAAGAAAGCGGGCTGATGTTGCTGCTGCCGTCGTCGTTCAGCGTGGTCATCAACAGCACCGGTGTGCCTGGATACAGGACCGAAGGGGTGATGCAGCGACGATGGATCGAAGCATTCTTCACGACAGGTCTCACGGTGTTGGGGCGGCAACTTTGACGTGGCAGTGGCCGCCGACGCTTCGGCCTGCATCGAACTATCGGTATACGGGGGCGTGCCACAATGCGGCCATGGTCCACACCTCCGGTTCCCTTGTCAGCGTTGGTGCCCTGGTCGGTGACCAAGCGCGCGCCGCCATGCTGCTGCAATTGATGGATGGGCGTGCCTACACCGCGATGGAACTGGCGCGCGTGGCAGGGGTGACGCCGCAGACGGCAAGCTCGCACCTGCGCAGGCTGGTCGAGGGCGACCTTCTCGTTGCCGTCGCGCAAGGGCGCCATCGCTACCATCGGCTGGCCTCAAGCGAGGTGGCCGACATGCTCGAAGGCATCCTGCGCGTGGCCGATCGTACGCCCTCGTGCACGGCTGCAGCATCGCGCACCCTGCCGGCGCTGCGCCAGGCACGTTCCTGCTATCGACACCTGGCCGGCGTGCACGCGGTGGCCATCACCGAGCATCTGCTGAGGGCGGGTCATGTGCTGCCGGGTGAGGGGCATTGGCGGGTGAGTGAGCACGGCGCTGACTTCCTGCGAGGACTGGGCCAGCCACTGGCCGATGTACTTCGGCAGCCGGTCACGGCCAAGCCCGCGCGCTACTGCCGGGGGTGCCTGGACTGCACCGAGCGGCGTCCACATCTGGCGGGCCTGGTCGGCGAGGCGATGCTGGACAGCTTCGTGAGCAACGACTGGCTCCGACGCGTCGAGGGCCGGCGCGAACTACGCCTGACTCCGCCGGGGCGCGAGGCATTGTGGCGACTGTTCACCCTGGCGACCTGAGCCGCGGGGTCAGTCTCAGCCACCTGCGACATGGAAAGGCGTTATGGTCGAGTTCCACGTCTTAGGGAGCTGCAATGGCGAGCAAGGACACCTCGGATCGCTTCGGGCACGGAGCGAATCGGAAATGAGCAAAATCATGGCAGATGTGCGCTGGTTGACCTTCCGTTTGAAGAACGGGCAATCCATCGGGCCGGATCGGCTGAAAGACGGATGGGTGATTGCCTCGGAAACCGCCCGCTGCGAGGTCCGCCGCGAGCATATCGAAGGATCGGGCCTGGTCTATGCCCTGTACGCCCCGGCAAACCTGGCCTCACCGCGGCGCGCGGAGATGCGCATGCGCGAGTTCCTGATGACTTCCGGTTACACCTTCACCATGGGAACGCTGGGCGGTTGACGACGCCCCGATCGGGCCGCGCGCATCATGCAGCGCCGTGCGGGTCAGACCCAGGCCCTTGTGGTCGAAGGACATCGAGGTGTCGAAGCCCAGCCACTCGCCTTCGTGCATGCCGGACAGGTGCGCGGTCAGTCGAGATTGGGAAACCCACCAGTTCCTGCAACGTAAGTGATCGGTATCGCTGTGGGCTGAGCCGGCTCCCGCAGGAGCCGGCTGGACGCCAATCAGGGAGACGGGCAGTCCATTTCACGGCACATCCTGTACTCGGCCAGGCACTGCTCCGCGGTCTTGCCCAACGGTCCGTGCGAAGTGCGCAGGCACTGCTCGTACTTCAGCGTGCAGAACTCGCAGGTTCCGGCGGCGAAGGCCAGGCCGGTCACGGCCATGCCAAGGAGCATCACGGTCTTCAAGGTCGTCTTGATCATCACGTCAGTCCTTTGTCTGCCCTTCAATGGGCCGGGCTACCATAGCAGCCCGACCGGCACGGTCCTGATGCGCTGCGGCATGCGCCGGCCTCAGCGCTGCACCGCCCTCAATGCTTCGACCACCTGCGCTTCAGAGAAGCCACAATGCCCTTCGCCCACGGCCGGCAGCACCTGCGGCAGCGGATGGGCACCAGCCTGTGCGGCCAGTTGCGGATACACCGCCTGCATGTGCGGCACGATGGTCGGGTCGTTGTGGTTGAACTGGATCACCAGCGGTCGCTTCAACGCACCGGTCAGTGCAGGATTTCCGCGCGCATGGGCCTGTGCGGAAGGCACGGCATCGATGCGCTGCACGCCGGCATTGAATGCGGCGTCATCACCAAAGCCGCTGTAGACAATGCCGGCATTGCCGGTCGGCATTCCGCCGCTGCGGGTGGCCAGCTCATGCAGGACCAGTGCGTGCAGGCTGATCGTGCCGGCCAGGTCTTCAGTGGAGACCTGCAGCCGCCGCGCCAGCAAGGCCGCATGTGACGGTGCGCGCTGCAGCGCGTTGGCGATACCCTGGTACAACTCGCCCTGCGGCAGGGTGGCGGTTTCGCGCGATACAAGGCCGGTCCTTGGCAGGCCCTCGGCCTTTGGGAAGAAATAGTCGAACGCGACCAGTGTGGTCAGCAGGTCGGCCGCGATCCGTTCACCACTGAGATTGGCGCCGCACAACGAGACCCCACCCGCGTAATGCTGCGGGAAGCGCTCGAGGCTGCCGATCGTCACGGCGCCACCCATCGAGAATCCCAGCATCCATGTCTGGCGCACGTGCCCGAGTTCAGCCAGCACGTGCTGGCGCAGCCGTTCCATATCGCTGATCGCATCGGACACCGCCCAGCCCTGGCTGGCATAGGCACTCTGTGCGACGGCGTAGCCAGCGGCCAGCAATGGTGCGGTGCTGTCATTGGCGGTCATCGGCGTAGTGCGTGGCATGCCTGCCGGCTCATAGCCGTGGGCCAGCATCACCAGGTCGCCATTCCAGTTCGCTGGCACATCCAGCCGCCACGGTGCCCTCTGCAGCTCTCCGCTCAGGGTGCGCGGTGCAGTGGGTAGTGCGGCCAGCAATGGTGTCGAAGACAGCAGCAGGCCGAGGGCGAGGGTGCATCGAAGCAAGGGACGCATCACGGTCATTCCATCCGGGAATCGCGCCGAGCATAGAACCCGGCGAAATCCTGCGCGCGCTGCACTGCCGCAGGGGATTGCCTGGCAGCCGTGAACCCGGCACCCGTGCACGGGGCCGCGAACTGTTCGCGTCGGCCGGCGTTGCCCATCAGCTCCATTTTCTCGATGTTCCCGACCCCATCTGCAAGGCGCGGCTGCGTGCCCGCAACGCACGCGGTGAGCACCCGTTCCAGGCCAGCGATGAAGCGTTCGAGCAGATCACCCGCCACTTCGTTGCGCCTGCGGCGGCGGAGGGCTTCGTGGCGATCCGCAATTTGCAGGATGGGTGAGAGTCCGGGGCGGACAGCGTTCAATCGTCCATCACAGTGGCGATTCCGATACGATCTGACGTATTGAACCATTTCCGCTTGATCCGGAGTCTCGTTATGGTCGACCGTCTCGCCATTCTGCTTGAGCGCTTTTCGGTCACCGCCTCGGTGTTCCATGCGGGTGCGCTGTGCGGTATCAACACCCTGGAGAGTGAAGATGAGGCCGGCCAGCTGCACCTGGTGCGGCGCGGGCCGGTGCAGGTCAGGCACGGCCAGCATGCCGTGCAGGTCGAGGTGCCCAGCCTGTTGTTGTATCCGCGACCGATGCCGCACCGCTTCAGCACCGACCCGCAGCTCGGCGCCGACATGGCCTGCGCCAACCTGTATTTCGAAGGGGGCCGGCTCAATCCGATCAGCGCGGCACTGCCGGATTTCATCTGCCTGCCGCTGGCGGATCTGTATGGCGGCCACGCGGCGCTGGAACTGCTGTTCGAAGAGGCCTTCGAGCAGCGTTGTGGCCGTGCGGCCATGGTCAACCGCTTGTTCGAGGTGGTGATGATCCAGGTGCTGCGCCAGCTGATGGAAGGTGGCGAGATGCGCGGTGGCCTGTTTGCCGGGCTCGGTCATCCGCGACTGCGGCTGGCGCTGGTGGCCATGCACGAATCACCGGCACAGGCGTGGACGCTGGAAGATCTGGCCGATGTCGCCGGCATGTCGCGCAGTGTGTTCGCGGCCAGCTTCCGCGAGGCCATGGGAACCACTCCGGGCCAGTACCTGCAGGGCTGGCGGGTGGGCCTGGCGCAGCAGGCACTACGCCAGGGTAGGCCGCTGAAGCGGATTGCCGACGACGTGGGCTATGGCAGCGAAGCGGCGTTGTCGCGCGCCTTCAAGGCGCACACCGGGCAGTCGCCACGGCAGTGGCGCGGGCAGGCCCGTGCCACTGCGGCCTGAGCCTCAGCCCAGCACCAGCCGGGCCAGCTTCATCCCGCCGAACAGGCCGGCCAGGCCCAGTGCCACCGAGCCGCCGGCATACAACGCCGCCAGTCCGTGCTGGCCGCGCTGCAGCAGCAGGCCGATTTCCAGCGCGTAGGTGGAAAACGTGGTGTAGCCGCCGAGGATGCCGGTGGCCAGCAGGAGGCGAAGCTGCGGCGAGGCGCCATTGCGCATCGCGAAGACCTCGACGACCACGCCCATCAGCAGTGCGCCGCTGATGTTGATGAGGAAGGTCGACCACGGCCAGGGGCTGCCGACCGCCGCCCGCGCGCCGATCAGGTTGCAGGCATGCCGCAGGCAGGCGCCGAGACCGCCGCCAATGAAGACCAGGAAGTAATTGTTCAGAGCTTGCATGGCGTGCCTCGCGTGCGGATTCGCTGGTTCGACGGCGAACGGCGAGGGCAGGCACGACCTGCCGTCGACGAACGCCGGGTTCGTCCTGGCAGGAGCCATCAGCCTTCTCAGGCGGTTATCGGGGGAGCCCCATTCCCATCGCCGCCCATGCTACCAGCGGCGGTGCGCTCACGTCATCGAGGTCATCAGCACGCGGGCGACCTTGCTGCGGCTGAAGCCGTCCATCAACAGCTCGAACGCGAGCAGGTCCAGCGCCGCGTGACGGCGGTGATCGATCTCCAGCCCGTTCTCGGCAACCAGGTGACTGACCAGTTCGTAGGCGTCCTGCCAGACGTCCAGGTGGGCCTGGCTGGGGATGTAGGCATTGCCGGGCTCACCGACGCCGAGCCCGCTGATGCCGTACAGCAGTTCACGCGCGTCCAGCTTGGCCGCATCGGCGATGCGGAACAGCTGTTCGGCCTTCACATGCGAGGGGCTGACATGGTCGTTGAGCCAGTTGCTGATGGTTGCCGTCGTCGAGTGCGCGGCGCGGGCCAGGTCGGCCGGGCGTGGATGCCCGGCTTTCTTCATGGCGGTGGCGAGTCGTTGGCCGAGAGTATTCATCTATGCAAGCCAGCTTAACGCGTGGAATGCGAAGAATCCTTGCCGCAAGAATAAGGCTGGTTAACAGAAGGGCCGGCCATGACCGAATTCTGGAGCAAGAGACAGGTGCGTAACCGGTTGGGCTTCCGGACCGATGCCGAACTGGCGCGCTTCTTCGGCATAAGCCGATCCGCAGTGTCGCAATGGCCCAGGGACTTTCCAATTCCGGCGTTGAGGCAATACATCCTGCACCAGCGCTATCCGAATCTGTTCCCCGTAACTGAGGCGGCGGAAGGTAAATCCATCTGATCTGCGCCGCATTCTGTCGCATCTAGCACTCTAAGCACTTTTTGTTAAGTATGCTTAGCAACATAGGCAAATTCGATCAATTCGGGATTGCCGATCAGTGACGTCTACTGGCGGGCGGGGCGGTCAAGACAGGTCGCGTGTCGGCTTCGGACCATCCGGCGACCCCGTGGGCCCGTATGCAGTTTCGTGAACGATTAATAATTTCGATCACGAATGTCGCTGCATGTAATTGACCTGTCGTGAAATCTATGACTAATTGGCATCAACTGGGTGTGAAGCCCGGGAGTCTTTCAGTAGCACGCAAGTGAGTCGGTAGACCGTCAACAATGCAGAACAAGTCCAACGGAGGTCGTATGGAATACGGCATGCATGGCTTGGCTGAACGGGTACGCCGCGAACTGGAAGCCAGCTATCACAAACACGGATGCGGTCCGGCGTTCTGGGATACCTACCAGCAGGTGCTGGACCGCCTGGTCCCGCAGGGGACCGAGCGTACCGAAGTCACCAATGAAATGGCGCTGATCATCGAGCAGCTGGGCATCGTCCGACGTGCACAGCTGGTCCCGCCTAACGCCAGCGGGCCGCGTTGATTCAGAGCAGGCGCCAAGCGCCGCAGGCAAGCAGCGCCAGCAGCATTGAAATCAGGCCCAGGGTCCGCGGTCGCCACCAGCGCCGCGGTTGCCCGACCATCGCCTGTGGACTGCAGTAACGCACCAGCCCCGGACCGAAGCCGGCCTGGTGCTGTTGCTGTGCGCAGGCTTCCAGGCAGGCGCCGCAGGCCAGGCAATCGGCCTGCGGCCCGTGGCGCGGCCCGTGGCGTATGTCCAGTTGCATCGGACAGGCGCTGACACAGGCAGCGCAGTTGGTGCAGTCGCCCAGGCGGTCGGCACTGAAGACGGGCATGGGCCCGGCCAGCAACGGATGCGCAGCACGGAACACGTAGTCCTGCGCAGTTGTTGGATCGAGCAGGCCACGACCGCGGCCGAGAACGCCGCCCAGGCCGGATGGACGCGGCCCGCGTGGTTCACCCCGACGCGCGTCGTACAGCATGCGCGGCGTGTGTGGATCGGTCAGCAGCGGCTGCATGCGTGCGAACGGGCACAGCGAGCGGCAGACCTGCTCGCGCAGGAAGCCGGCATTGCCCCAGGTAGCGGCCGCATAGAACAGCACCCAAAAGGTTTCCCAACGGCTCCAGTCGGCGTGGGGCGCAGCGGCCACCAGTTCGGCCATGGGGCTGAACAGGCCGACGAAGGTGATCCCGGTCCATAGCGACAACAGTCCCCAGGCCGCCTGCGTGGCGGGTCGCGCCATTGATGCCGGCAGCGCGCGGGCCACGGCGCGTGCGATCCAGTCGAAGGCGCGGCGCCACAGCGTCTGCGGACAGGCGTGGCCGCACCAGATGCGCCCGGCGAGATGGGTGAGCAGCGCAAAGCCCACCGCCAGCGCCGCCAATAGTCCGATCAATACGCCGGCGTCGCCAGGCCACAGCGTCCAGCCGAACAGGTCGAAGCGTCGAGTGTTGATGTCCAGCAGCAGGGCTTGGCGACCGTCCCAGCGCAGCCACGGCAGCGCATAGAACAGCACCAGCAGGGCGGCGCTGAGCGGGCCGCGCCAGTGCCACGGTCTGGGGGTTGTGGTGCAGGTCGTGCTCATCCCAGCGGCAGCTCGTCGTCGTCGTCGCTCGGCATCGGTCGTTGCAGGTACCAGGTGACTGCACTGGACAGTGCCGTCACCGCCCAGAACATGAAGAAGCCAGCGCTATAGCCCAGCTCGCGGCTGATCGCAGTGTCCGGAAAGCTGATCGCCTGCAGGCGCAATGGATCGACGAAGGCGAAGAACACCACGCTGGCCACGCCGGCGGCAATGAAGCTGGGCCAGAGGATGGCGCCCCAATGCTGGATCAGCCGCTGGCGGCGGCTGGGAGAAGGTCTGTTCATGCTGTCCCGGTTCGAAAAGTGGGCGGCGCGTATACTCCGCCGGCTGGCGCAGCATCCGCAGGGCATGCTTCCTGCAAGCGTGCCAGCCTAGGTGCAGCGGACTGCGCCGACATTGATCTGGATCAACGGTGGTGATGGCCGGCTGCGGCACACTGCCGGCAAGCTTTGGGTGCCCCGATGACCGCAATACCTCCGCCAGTCCTTCCCGTCGCCTCGCCGGAGCTGTGTACCGAGCAGGAAGTGACCCGCCTGGTCCACGACTTCTATGCCCGCGTGCGCGAGGAAGAACGGCTGGGGCCGGTGTTCGGCGCGCACGTCCACGATTGGTCGGAGCATCTTGCGCAGCTGGTCGACTTCTGGTCGGCGATGCTGCGCGGCACGCGCCGCTTCAAAGGCTCGCCGATGTCCAAGCACATGGCCATTGAACTGGACAAGGATCTGTTCGACCGCTGGCTGGTGCTGTTCCGGATCACCACTGCCGAATGCAACAACCCGCCGATGCAGGAACTGGCCAACGATGTGGCCGCACGCATCGGTGACACTTTCTGGAAGCGCTACCAGATGCTGCGCTGGCCTCAGGTCGGCCTGCCGGTGCTGGGGATCCCCGCCAAGGATTGATCTGGGTCAAGGCGGCGCAGGCCGCCCGGCGCGATGCTGGCGCCATGGACACGTTCTCTCCCGCCGCTGGCGGCCTGGCCTGGAACTTCGACCCCGACCTGCTGCGTCGGCACGACCGTCCGGGGCCGCGCTACACCTCGTATCCGACCGCGCCGCATTTCCATGATGGCTTCGACGCGCCGGCGTTGCGCCAGGCAATTGCCGACAGCAACCAACTGGCCCGCGCGCTGTCGCTGTACGTGCACGTGCCGTTCTGTTCCAGCCCTTGCTTCTACTGCGGCTGCAACCGGGTGATCAGCCGCGATCGCGGCCGTGGCCACAGCTACGTCTCGCGCGTGCTGGCCGAGGCCGACCTGCTGGCGCCGCAGTTCGAGGATGGTCGCGAAGTCATCCAGCTGCACCTGGGCGGCGGCACGCCGAATTTCCTCGATGCCGAGGCGATGACCACACTGATTGAAGGGTTGCGCCGACGTTTCGACTTCAGCGATTCATCACACCGCGATTTCTCCATCGAACTCGATCCGCGCTTCATCGATACCCGAGACGTAGCGATGCTGGCCCGGCTGGGGTTCAACCGCGCAAGCCTGGGCGTGCAGGATTTCGACCCGCAGGTGCAGGAATCGATCAACCGCGTGCAGGGCGTGCAGCAGACGCTGGACATCCTGCGCGCCTGCCGCGACAGCGGCATGCGCTCGGTCAACGTCGACCTGATCTATGGCCTGCCGGGGCAGAGTCTGGAGGGCTTCGGGCGCACACTGGAACTGGTGCTGGCGCTGCGCCCGGACCGCTTGGCGGTCTACGGATATGCGCACCTGCCGCATCTTTTCCGCGCGCAGAAGCAGATCGACGAAAGCCGGTTGCCGTCGCCGGAAGACAAGCTGGCGCTGCTGGGGCTGGCGGTGGAGAGGCTGTCGGCCGCCGGTTACCAGTACATCGGCATGGATCACTTCGCGTTGCCGGAAGAGGACCTGTCGCGTGCGCAGCGTGCCGGCCAGCTGCATCGCAACTTCATGGGCTACACCACCCACGCCGATACCGATCTGCTCGGCCTGGGCGTGAGTGCGATCAGCCACATCGGCGCGACCTACAGCCAGAATCCGCGTGACCTGCCGTCCTGGGAGGATGCGGTGGACCACGGCCAACTGCCAGTCTGGCGTGGCGTGGCACTGAGTACCGACGACCAGCTGCGCGCGGAACTGATCCAGCAGCTGATGTGCCAGGGCGAGGTGGATGGTGCCGTGCTGGGCCAGCGCCATGGTGTCGACTTCGAGCAGTACTTCGCCGAAGACCTGCGTTCGGTGCAACGTCTGCAGGACGACGGTCTGGCCGAATACCGTGAGGGTGTGGTGCGCGCCAGTGAACCGGGACGACCGCTGCTGCGGCTGCTGGCGATGTGCTTCGATCCGTACCTGCGTGCGGCGCATGAGCAGCCGCGTTATTCGCGGGCGATCTGACGGCTCGCTGCGCTGTGCGCGTGTGGTGCCCGGAGCCGGAATCAGAACCCCTTGTGCTGCAAGGGGTTCGGGGGATTCTGGGGAAAATCTGGGCAGGCCTGCAGTTTCAGGGGCCAACGTGCCGGGAACGACGGTCTAGCGGCCGCTCCTCCTCTCGTCATCGGCCCAACGCAGGACCTCCGATCGCTTCCACTTCTTCTCGTTTCCGATCTGAAGCGGGGCAGGGAAGCTGGGACGGCACGCTAGCCTTTCGAGGAAGCCGCGCCGGTTGGGTCTCCCCTCCGGCGTTGTGAGACGGGTTCACCCCCGTTTTCACGGACACTTACAAGAAGGCCGATTCAGGCCATGAGGAGTGTTCATGTCAAAGCGTAGG